>NZ_JBITIH010000012.1:0-234346 GCF_044458865.1 Micromonospora sp. NPDC050417 | reverse complement strand
CCTGTTACGTGTGTGCGGCTCGGTACCCCCGATTGGAAGGTGAACCATCGTGAAGACGACTTTCACCGCTGTTACCAAGACTTCGTTCGTTCGTAGGACCGCCCTGGGTGTCGCCAGCCTCGCCTTCATCGGTGGTGCTGTCGCCGGTCCCGCGTCGCACGCGTTCGCGTCCCCGGCCGGGCACACTGCACCGGCGATGACCACCGTCGCGCAGGAGACTGCCGTCAAGCCGGGCATGGACAAGCTCGTCCCGCACGGCACGCAGGGTGCGCAGTCGCAGATCAGCCTGTCGAAGGAGCAGCTTGCCAACGCCAAGGCGATCACTGATACCGCCAAGAAGCTGGGTATGGGTGAGCGTGGTGCGGTGATCGCGGTCGCTACCTCGATGCAGGAGTCGAAGTTGGAGAACCTGGGTCATCTGGGTGACATGAACGACCACGACTCCCTGGGCCTGTTCCAGCAGCGCCCGAGTAGTGGTTGGGGTACCCCGGCCCAGATCACCGATCCGACGTACGCGGCGACGGCGTTCCTGAGCAATCTGAAGCAGGTGGATGGTTGGCAGGATCTGCCGTTGACGGTGGCGGCGCAGAAGGTTCAGGTGTCGGCGTTCCCGGACGCGTACGCGCAGTGGGAGAACCAGGCCGCCCACATCGTCCAGGACGTCTGGACCAAGTAAGCAACCAGCACAACGACACCACCAGCACAGCGAACAAGAGCCGGGCCCCGGAAACGGGGCCCGGCTCTTCACGTACCCGAAGGAATTAAGCTAAGGCACCCGGCCGTAGCGTGACCGCCGGGTGGCCCAGGGGGCCGCCCGCATGTCTGCATCGTTTAGGGGTCAGCGTGGTGGCCCGGCGGCGAGGACGGCGCGTACGGGGCCGGCCTTCGCCGCTGCCTCGGCCACCTCGGCGTCCGGGTCACTGTCCCAGGTGATGCCGCCGCCGGCCCAGACGTGCAGCCGTTCGCCGTCGGCGGCTGCGGTACGGATGGTCAGCCCGAGGTCGATGTGGTGGGGGCCGACCCAGCCGAGGGCTCCCATACCGGCTCCCCGTCCGACCGGTTCGAGGGCGGCGATCTGGTGCAGTGCGGAGACCTTGGGGGCGCCGGTCACCGAGCCGCCGGGGCAGACCGCGCGGAGCAGGTCGGCGACGGTGAGGCCATCGGCGGCGCGGGCCGAGACGGTCGATTCGGCCTGCCACAGGTCACACCACTGGCGGATCTTGTACAGCTCGTCGACGTGGACGGAGCCGGTGGCCGCGATCCGGGCGAGGTCGTTCCGTTCCAGGTCGACGATCATGATGTGCTCGGCGCGTTCCTTGGTCGAGGTGAGCAGTTCGACCCGACCCGGTGCGGTGGCCGGCCGGGTGCCCTTGATCGGCCGGGTGACGATGCGGCCGCCGCTCACCTCGACCAGGGTTTCCGGGGAGGCGCAGCCGATCGCCCAGCCGGCGCCGGTGAGGACTCCGCCGTAGCGGGCGTTGGAGAGCCGACCGAGTCGGGTGAGGGCGGGCAGCGGGTCGCCGGTGTATCGGGCGCTGGCATGGCCCACCACGTTGACCTGGTAGATGTCGCCGCGTCCGATCGCGGCGCGGGCGGCGGTGACGGCGGCGGCGTGCGCTTGCGGTGTCCAGCTCGGTTGCCACGGCCCCAGCCACCAGTCGGTGCTCGGCTGCCGGCGCGCCGGGCGGGAGCGGCCCGGGTGGTCCCGGAAGGCGACGGCGACCACGTCGGGTACGGCGGGTGCGGGGCTCGGCGGCCCGGCCGGTGCTCCGATCATGGTGGCGCCGGCGGCGGCGGAGACGTAGAGCGCCGCTCCGGCGGCGGGACCGGTGTGGGTGGTGGTCGGGCGCAGCGCCCCCTGGCCGAGTCCGTGATCGGTCAGAAACCGTTGCACCAGCTCGGCTGGGTCGCCGGGCTGGCCGACGTACCATTCGAATCGGTCGAGCTCGGTCAATGAATCGAGGTATGCCGATGGCATCGCGGGGGTCGAGGCGACCCCGTATGGGAGCGTTTCCACGACGAGTGGCCCATTCTCCATCATCCGTTGGGTGGATTCTCCCCGGTTGGCGCGGATCCCTGCTCGATGTAGCGCCGTTTGACTTGGTACCGTGCGTCACTGGTCATGTGAACCATGACACAGCACCCCCACAGTCCGGAGAACCCGATGTGCCAGCACCAACCCACCTGTCCCTCCGCCGAGGCAACCGACCGGGAAGCCGCCCGCGTCATCGCCTGCTTTCGTGAGCAGGGCTGGAGCCTGCTCTGCAACGGTGTGATTGTCTTCGAGGACACCGGCGAACTACTCCCCGACGGCAGCATGATCGCACCACACCGTGGCCCCGCTCGACACGCACTCGTCGCCTGACCGATCACAGTCGGTGATCACGGCGGGCACCGTGCGGTCCGCCGGTCGCGGGCATAGGCCGATCAAGGCCGTCCCCGCCGATCAACGAACATCCTCGCCCCGGTCAACCAGACCCGGGGCGAGGACATCCGACGTGATCGGCGCGGACTACCTTGATCGCACCTGAGCGTCAGTCCTCGAACGCGTCCGGCGGCGGACACGCGCAGACCAGGTTCCGGTCGCCGTACGCGCCGTCGATACGCCGTACCGGCGGCCAGTACTTCGCCGCCCGGTCGACCCCGGTCGGGTACGCCGCCACCGACCGCGGGTACGGGTGCGACCACTCGTCACCGGTCACCATCGCCGCGGTGTGCGGGGCGTTGCTCAGCGGATTGTCCTGCGCCGGCCACTGCCCCGCCCCGACCAGGTCGATCTCCTCCCGGATCGCGATCATCGCGGCGCAGAACCGGTCGAGTTCGGCCAGATCCTCGCTCTCCGTCGGCTCCACCATCAGGGTGCCGGCCACCGGGAACGACATCGTCGGCGCGTGGAACCCGTAGTCGATCAACCGCTTCGCGACGTCGTCGACGCTCACCCCGGTCGCCTTCGTCAACGGCCGCAGGTCGAGGATGCACTCGTGCGCGACCAGGCCCTTGTTGCCGGTGTAGAGCACCGGGTAATGCGCCCGCAGGCGGGACGCGACGTAGTTCGCCGCCAGGACCGCCGTCCCGGTCGCCCGGGTCAGCCCCTCGGCGCCCATCATCCGCAGGTACGCCCACGGGATCGGCAGGATCCCCGCCGAGCCGTGCTGCGCCGCGGAGATCACCGGCTGCCCGTCGCCCGACCCACCGAGCGGGTCACCGGGCAGGAACGGTGCCAGGTGCGACCGGACCGCCACCGGGCCGACGCCCGGGCCGCCACCGCCGTGCGGGATACAGAACGTCTTGTGCAGGTTCAGGTGGGACACGTCCGCGCCGAACTTGCCCGGCCGGGCGAACCCGACCAACGCGTTCAGGTTCGCGCCGTCGACGTACACCTGGCCACCGGCGTCGTGGACCTTCGCGCAGAGCGACGCGATACCGGTCTCGTACACCCCGTGCGTCGACGGGTACGTCACCATGATCGCCGCCAGGGTGTCCCGGTGCGCCTCGATCTTCCGGTCGAGGTCGACCAGGTCGACGTCACCGTTGTCGTCACAGGCGACCACGACGACCCGCATGCCGGCCATCACCGCGCTCGCCGCGTTGGTGCCGTGCGCCGACGACGGGATCAGGCAGACGTTGCGGTGCCCCTCCCCACGCCGACGGTGGTAACCACGGATCGCGAGCAGCCCGGCGAGTTCCCCCTGGGAACCGGCGTTCGGCTGCACGCTGACCGCGTCGTAGCCGGTCACCTCGGCCAGCCACCCCTCCAGGGAGGTGACCAGTTCCCGGTAGCCGGCGGTCTGCTCGACCGGGGCGAACGGGTGCATGTTCGCGAACTCCGGCCAGGTCACCGACTCCATCTCGGTGGTGGCGTTGAGCTTCATGGTGCACGATCCGAGCGGGATCATGCCCCGGTCGAGGGCGTAGTCGGAATCCGACAACCGGCGCAGGTACCGCAGCATCGCCGTCTCGGAGTGGTGCCGGTGGAACACCGGGTGGGTCAGGTAGTCACTGTCGCGCCGCAACGCCACCGGCAACGTCTCGGTGACCTCACCGGTGAACTCCGGCACCCCGAACGCGGACCAGACCGCGCTCAGGTGCGCGTCCGTGGTCGTCTCGTCGCACGAGACACCAACCCGGTCGGCGTCGACCAGCCGCAGGTTCACCCCACGGGCGGCGGCGTCCGCGACGACCTGCGCGGCGCGCCCCGGGACAACCGCGGTCACCGTGTCGAAGAATGCCGTCCCCACCGTCGACACCCCACCGGCGACCAGGCCGGCGGCGAGCCGGGCCGCCACCCGGTGGGTACCGGAGGCGATCCGACGCAGCCCGTCCGGGCCGTGGTAGACGGCGTACATGCTGGCCATCACGGCCAGCAGCACCTGGGCGGTGCAGATGTTGCTGGTCGCCTTCTCCCGCCGGATGTGCTGCTCCCGGGTCTGCAACGCCAGCCGGTACGCCGGGTTGCCGTCCGCGTCACGCGACACCCCGACCAGCCGGCCGGGCAGCATCCGCTCCAGGCCGGCGCGGACCGCCAGGTAACCGGCGTGCGGGCCACCGAATCCCATCGGTACGCCGAACCGCTGGGTGGTGCCGGCGGCGATGTCGGCACCGATCTCCCCCGGCGGTCGCAGCAGGGTCAGGCCGAGCAGGTCCGCGGCGACGGTCACCAGTGCGCCGGCGGCGTGTGCGGTCTCGACCAGTGCGGTCTGGTCACGGACAACCCCGGACGCACCCGGGTACTGCAGGTGCAGCCCGAAGAACTCGGCCGGCAACTCCTCCGCGTCGAGGTCGACGATCCGCACCTCGATGCCGAGCGGTTCGGCCCGGGTCACGATCACCGAGATCGTCTGCGGCAGGGTGTCGGCGTCGACCACGTACACCGGGCTCTTGCTCTTCGACGCGCGGCGAGCGAGGGTCATCGCCTCAGCCGCCGCGGTGCCCTCGTCGAGCATCGAGGCGTTCGCGGTGGCCAGCCCGGTGAGGTCGGTCACCATGGTCTGGAAGTTCAGCAGCGCCTCCAACCGGCCCTGGCTGATCTCCGGCTGGTACGGGGTGTAGGCGGTGTACCAGGCCGGGCTCTCCAGCACGTTGCGCCGGATCACCGCGGGTGTGTGGGTGCCGTAGTAGCCGAGACCGATCATCGACACCGCGACGGTGTTACGGGCCGCGATCGCCCGCAGTTCGGCGATCACCTCCGCCTCGGTCGCCGGGGCCGGCAGGTCGAGCGTGCCGTGCCACCGGATCACCTCGGGGATCGCGGCGTCCATCAGCTCTTCGATCGAGTCGTAGCCGACGGTCTCCAGCATTCGGCGTTCACCGTCGGCGTCCGGGCCGATGTGACGGTCGGCGAACTGGTCTGCGGTCATGGCGGCTCCCGGGGCGAGGTCGACGATGCGGCCTCCCCCTCTGTCACACCCACGCGCTGCGCGCGGCGCTCCACAGTCGCCTGCCCACGAGGTCCTTTTGCCTGAGAGGTTCCGGGGAGGATTTGCCCCTTCGGCGCCGCCCTGACATGTGCCGGGCGGTCTCTCCCACGTGGGTGTTACCGGCGTGGTCAACGCTACCAGCGGGTCTGTTTCCGGCGGGTATCGGGCCTGGCCGGACGGGACGGCGACGTACGGAATCCGCGCGACGGCGGGAACCTCCCGGCCACCTTGGACCACCCCAGACCGACACGAACCGGACCGGCGTCCGTGGCGGCCGAAGGCCCTACCACCCAGCCCAACCGCCCGGAAGGATACAGTTTGTGACAACGACCACGGGCCGTACACACGGCGACCGCACGACCGGGACGGAGGATTCCACGTGGCGCCCCCACCCCACCACCAAGAGGCACCGGCACCCGCGTCGGCCGACATGATCGCCGACTGCACCGTTCGTCACGTCCTCGACCGCGTCGGCGGCAAATGGAGCATCGGAATCATCGTCGCCGCCACCCGCGGACCGATCCGGTTCACCGAACTCGAACGCTGCGTCGAGGGCATCAGCCGACGCATGCTGACCCTCACCCTGCGCAACCTCGAACGCGACGGCCTGCTCGTCCGAACCGTCTACCCGACCGTGCCCCCGAGAGTCGAGTACACCGCCACCGACATGGCCCGTGAACTCCACGACACCCTGCTCGCCCTCACCCACTGGGCGGAACGGCACCGGGCCGCCATCGCCGCCGCCCGGGTCGCCTACGACCGGGAACAGCGCGGCGGCACCGAACCCGAGCAGGCAAGCTGCTGACTCACTGCGACGCGTGACACGCCTGCCCCAGCCGCACACGCCGCCAGCGGATCAAATCAATAGGGTGGGACCGTGACCGACACCTACCGCGCCGCCACCGGCCGCTACGACTCGATGACCTACAACCGCGCCGGCCGAAGCGGTCTCCGCCTGCCCCCGATCTCCCTCGGCCTGTGGCACAACTTCGGCCACGAGCGCCCCTGGCAGCGTCAACGCGACATCGTCCGGCGCGCCTTCGACCTCGGGGTGATCCACTTCGACCTGGCGAACAACTACGGCCCCCCGCCCGGCTCCGCCGAGGAGAACTTCGGCCGCATCTTCGCCGCCGACCTGGCCCCGTACCGCGACGAACTTGTCATCTCCACCAAGGCCGGGTACGACATGTGGCCCGGCCCGTACGGCGAGTGGGGCTCCCGCAAGTACCTCATCGCGTCCCTGGACCAGTCGCTGCGTCGGATGGGCCTCGACTACGTCGACATCTTCTACCACCACCGCCCCGACCCGGACACCCCGCTCGAAGAGACGATGGGCGCCCTCGACGCCGTCGTCCGCGCCGGCAAGGCCCAGTACGTCGCCATCTCCAACTACAACGCCGAACAGACCGAGAAGGCCGCCGCGATCCTGCGGGACCTCGGCACCCCGTTGGTGCTGCACCAGCCGTCGTACTCGATGGTGAACCGGTGGATCGAACGTGACCACCTGCTCGACACCCTGGAGAAGGTCGGCGCCGGCTGCATCGCCTACAGCCCCCTCGCCCAGGGCCTGCTCACCAACCGCTACCTCAACGGAGTCCCCGACGACTCCCGGGTCCGCACCAGCCGCTTCCTCAACGAGGAACAGCTCAGCGACACCACCATGGCCAAGGTCCAGGCACTCAACGCGATCGCCGCCCGCCGCGGCCAGAGCCTGGCCCAGCTCGCCCTCGTCTGGGCCCTGCGCGACCCTCGGATGACCAGCCTGATCATCGGCGCCAGCAGCGTCGAGCAGCTCGAGAACAACATCGCCGCGCTCGACAACGTCGAACTCAGCGACGACGAACTCGCCGAGATCGAGCAGTACGCCACCGAATGACCGAACCGTGATGGGCTGTGTTCGTCCGATCGGACGAACACGGCCCATCACGCCTTTCGCGTGGCCAAGGATCAGACCCGAGCGTCCCCGCCCGTGACCACCTGCGGCTCCACCCGCACCAGAGCCGCCCGGATGTCGGCCACGACATCTGCCGGGACGTCCATCCACTCCAACGTCGCCACCAGGTACCCACCCACCATGCTGTAGTGCGCCGGTGGAATACCCAACCCCTGGTGCGCTTCGGTCAACCCCCGACCGTCGTACGTGTCCGGCCCGCCGAGCAGCACCGTCAACATCAACGCCAGATGACGCCGCTGACCCGCCATCTCCACCGACTCGAAATAGCCGGCGAGCTCCGGGTCGGCCAGCACCCGGTCGTAGAAGATCCGCACCGCCGCCTGGACCGCCACAGCGCCACCAATGCGCTGGTACGCCGAACCACCGCCCACCGCAGTGCCACCGTCGACCGGCTCCCCCGCCGGTCCCCCCGACAGCAGCCCCGTAGGGGCCTCCCCCGTGGAGAATGTGTTCGCTTCGGTCTCCGTCACGGCCTCGTCCTTCCCGCTCGGTAGCCGCGACCCGACCCCCAGGTCCACGGCACAGATGCGGTCACCCGAGCGGGCCGAGAACCCTGCCACGACCCCGTCAGACCGGGGCGACCGCAGTGGGGACGATAACCCAACACTTACACACTGTCACGCATCAGTCACCGAAAGACAGCGCGTCGTCCACACTCGACTCACGCGGCCCCAGAAACACCGGATCACGACGACTCCACACGTCGTACACCGCCTTCACCGCCGCGAGCCGCTCCCGGAAATTCCCCCACCGCCACGCCCGATCGAAACGACTCACCGACTCATCACCCACACCCACCGCATCCAACCCCACCCGACGACACAACGTCACCGCCCGCTCCACATGAAACGCCTGCGTCACCACGATCACCCGCCGTACACCAAAAATCCGCGACGCCCGCACACACGAGTCGTACGTGTCGAAACCCGCATGATCCTGAACCACACGCTCAGCAGGAACACCCCGGTCGACCAGCCACCGCCGCATCGCCCCCGGCTCGTCGTACTCCCACCGACGATGATCCCCCGACACCAGCACCACCCGGGCCTTGCCCGCGTCGTACAGCTCCTTCGCCAACCCCAACCGAGCCGCCAGAAACGGCGCCGGAGTGCCATCCGCGGACACCTGCGCCCCCAACACCAGCACCACCGGCGCCGCCGGAACCCCGGCCACGTCGTACACGTGCGCCCGCGCCGAACGCTTGACCCAGACCACACTGCCGAACACCACCAACGGCCCCAGCAACACGGCCACCAACCCCGCCACGAACAACCGACGCCGCCACACACGCCAACGACGCCGCCGGGTCACCGACCGCAACGGACCAACAGCCAGCGAATCAACAGCCAGCGAATCAACAGAACAGGAAGAATCCGGGACAGCCGACATCCTCACATTGTGACCGGCACACCCGACAAACGATCAGCCAGCCCGGCGCCGCGCCCGACGGGCCGCCAACTCGTCACCAGCGGACTCCGACGCCCCCGGCTCCACGGCCACACCGACCGGCTGCACACCCCCCGCCGGCTCCGCCGGCAGGTGCGACAACGACCCCTGGATCTCCTTGAACGCCCCACCGATCGCAATCCCGAAGACACCCTGCCCACCCTGGAGCAGATCCACGACCTCCTCCGGCGACCGGCACTCGTACACCGTCGTCCCGTCCGAGATCAACGTGATCCCCGCAAGATCCCCGACACCACGCGACCGCAGCGCCTCAATCGCCTTACGGATGTTCTGCAACGACACCCCGGCGTCAAGCAACCGCTTGACCACCTTCAGGACCACCAGATCCCGAAACGAGTACAACCGCTGCGTCCCCGACCCCGAAGCATCCCGGATACTCGGCACCACCAGCGTCGTACGCGCCCAATAGTCCAACTGCCGGTAACTGATACCCACCGCGTGGCACGCCGTCACCCCGCGATACCCCACCGCACCGTCCTCCTCCAAGGAAGGATCAACCGGCGCGACGCCGTCAGTGTGGCGATGATCTGATGTCCCCGGATCAGGGTCCTGTGGCTCGTGCATCCGGACAACCTCCCCGCCAGTGCGGTGACACGTCGTTTCCGGGACGTGCACCCCTCGACAAGGCAACCCTATAGCGACCCAGGAGCGATAAGCCGCAGGAATCATCGCGACACGCCGTGCGAAGACGACACGCGCCGCACCGGACACATCACGCTACGACCGCACCCCACCGGCACAGCCGACCCTCAACCGGCGAAATCCTCCGGCTGCACCTGCTCCAGGAACTCCCGGAACTTCTCGACCTCGTCCTCCTGCTCATCAGGAATAACGATCCCGGCCTCGGTCAGCACCTGCTCCGCACACCGAATCGGCGCACCAACCCGCAACGCCAACGCGATCGAGTCAGACGGCCGCGCAGACACCCGCAACCCATCCCCGATCAGCAGGTCAGCGTAGAAGACGTTCTCCTTCAGCTCGGTGATCTCCACCGCGCGCAACGGCGCCTCCAGCGCCGCCAGAATGTCCCGCAACAAATCATGGGTCAACGGCCGTGACGGCTTGACCCCCTGCTGCTCGTACGCGATCGCGGTCGCCTCCACCGCACCGATCCAAATCGGCAGGTAACGGTCGCCCTCGACCTCCCTGAGCAGGACGATCGGCTGGTTGCTGGGCAGCTCCACCCGAACCCCGACCACGCTCAGCTCGCGCACCGCCGCCTCCGTGTCGTTGTGTACTTCCCCAGCGCCGACGCGCCGCGACCAAACCCCTCAGCCACCGCGACACCGGCCCTTTCCCTGCACGGTACACGGGCCGCGAGACGGTCGTCCCACGCGCGCCGCCCGTACCAATTCCACCGGGACAGGGTTACCCCGCGAAGCCTACGGCACGCCCGCGACAGCAGATCTTTCCCACCGCGCCACCGCCACCTCAGCGCCCCAGGACCGACCGCAACCCCACCCGCACCAACGCCGCATGCAACCGCTGCGACAACCCCACCAACTCCCGCGCGACCTCCGCCGCCCGAGCCCGCGCCGCCGGATCGTTCTGCCGGGCCAACGGCGCGATCAACTGCTCGAACAAGCCCACCTCACGGTCCGCGGCCGTCCGGAACGCCCGCAGATGACGCGGCTCCAACCCGTACGCGGCCAACCCCGCCACCGCCTGCGCGATCACCACCGCGTCAAGGTCATACCAACCCGGCGGACGAGAAACGATCAACCCGAGCCGCTCCAACTCGGTCAACGTCACATCATCGATGCCCGTACGCGCAACCAGATCAGCCCGATTCAACCGCGAATCCGCCGACTCGACCGGCCCGGCCGAGCCACCGTCCCGCCCCGGAACCTCACCCGCCGGCCCCACCGCGACCAACGCCGGCCGCTGCCGCCCAGGACTCTCCGGCTCCTGCTCCAGACCCGCCAACTGCTCCCGGATCACACGCAACGGCAAATACTGATCCCGCTGCGCAGTCAGCACAAACCGCAGCCGGGCCACATCCTCCCAGCTGTACTTCCGGTAACCGGCCGGCGTACGTTGCGGCTCAACCAGACCCTCGGCCTCCAGAAACCGCAACTTCGAGATCGTGGTGTCCGGAAACTCGACCCGTAGTTGAGCCAGCACCTCACCGATGCTCATCAGCGGCTGGGCCCGACCGGCCGCAGCCGTGGGCGCAGCCGCTGCCGCACGCTCATTCACCCCCGGCCGGCCTCCTCCTCCGGGCGCGGACCGGCGATGAAGACCAACCGGAACTTACCGACCTGCACCTCGTCACCATTGCTCAAGGTGGCCGCCTCGACCCGCTCACGATTGACGTAGGTCCCGTTCAAACTCCCCACGTCCCGGACGGTGAACGTACCCCCGTCCCGGTGGAACTCGGCGTGCCGCCGAGACACGGTCACGTCGTCAAGGAAAATGTCACTGTCGGGGTGCCGGCCACTCGTCGTCACGTCGTGATCCAACAGGAACCGGGCACCGGCGTTCGGGCCACGCCGAACAACCAGCAACGCCATGCCCGGAGGCAACGAGCCCGACATGCGACTCGGAACGACATCGGCATCCGGCCCCTCCAGCACTTCGTCGAGCGCGCCGAGGTTGAGCGTCGATGTGACGTCGAGTGGGGGGAACTCGTCGTCTGGCCGCGTCATGGGACCACCTCACGGATCTGTTCGGTCGGCGTCGGGGTGTGGCGGGTCTGGCCGCCGGGCTGCTAAAAGCCCAGCGGCTGGCTCTCCCGTGCCTGGGAAGGCACATCCACAACGCGCAACTATTGATTCTCGGTCGACTGAGCGAGCCTAGCCAGCGCCGAAATACAGGGCAACCAGACGCGCGGGCCGAGATCCGCCCGCACGAAACCACACTCAGCTCTCGGTCAATTCCCGGTACGCCGCCGCAGAGAGCAGACCCTCGACCGCAGCCGGCCCACCAGGAGCGATCTCCACCAACCAACCCGCACCGTACGGATCAGTGTTGATCAACTCAGGGGTGTCCGTGAGCTCACCGTTACGCGCCACCACCGTGCCACTCACCGGGGCGTAGATCTCCGAAACACTCTTCGTCGACTCGATCTCACCCAGAGACTCGCCCGCCTCGACCACGGCACCCTCCTCCGGAAGCTGCACGTAGACGATGTCACCCAACGCGTCCTGCGCGAAATGGGTGATGCCCACCCGCACCGAACCGCTGCCGTCGCCCGCCACCCACTCGTGCTCGGCCGTGTAACGCAGGTCCTCAGGAATCACCAGCCGCGTCCTTCATCATCCTCGATCGGTACCGCACCCGAAAGGTACGGCCGCGCCCGGTCAGGAGACCGGGCGCGCGTGCTTCAGATCCAACGGAGCACTCAGGGTCGACACGTCGACCACCTCCCGCTCCTGGACCGTCACGTTACCGCCGTCCCCGGTGACCGACGCGACCACCCCGCCCGGAATGTTCAACGCGGTCCGCATCGTCGATGGATCACCAATCACCGTGATCGTGTACGGCCCGGTCAACCGCTTCCCACTGACCACAACCCCCGCACCGTCATCCAGGAAAAAAGTGCTCGCCACGATCCGTACCGCGCCTCCACCACCGGAAATCTGCAACGCCTCCGCACCCGCACCACGCAACTCCTGCACCGCGTCGAGCAACGTCGCCGCCTCGACCGGCTTCGCACCCGCCGAGAACGTCACCGTCAACCCCGGCCCCCGGGCCGGCAACCTCCCCGCCAGGATGCCCAACTCATCCGCCCGCCGCGTCGCCTCGTCCAACGCCGCCTGCCGCCCCTGCGCACCCGACGCGAGCTGCCGCTGACTCTCCTCCAACCCAGCAATGTCCTGACGCAACCGCTCCTCCTGCGACTCCAGATCCGACAGGATCCGCACCAGGTCCTCCTGCCGCGTCGCCGCCAGCTCCGGATCCGCCGAATTGCTCTTCAACTGGACCACCAGCGTGAACCCGAGCAGAGCCAACAACACCGCGATGATCACACTGGCACCGCTCCAGCGAGACCGCCCCGCCACCGGCTCCCCCACCGGACCAGCCGACTCGCCCACCCCCGCCACGTCAACGTCCGAATCGAGCCTCGCAGCCGGCAGATCATCCACCCCAGCAGCGTCCTTCGTCGGCCCGACCACGTCGGAATCACCCGGACCCGACCGCCCAACCCCCTCGGCCCCCGCACCCGAGCCCCCCGGTACGGAGTCGACCGGCAACGCACCACCCACCGGCGTCGCCTCGGCATCAGACCCGCTCTGTCGCTGCTCGTCGCTCATCGCCAGAAACCTACGCCCGGAACAGGTGCCGGCGGATCGCCGCCACGTTGCCGAAAATCCGGACACCGAGGACCACCACCACACCAGTGGACAACTGACCACCCACACCCAACTGGTCACCCAGATACACGATCACTCCCGCCACCAGCACGTTCGAGATGAACGAAATCACGAACTGCTTGTCGTCGAAGATGCCGTCGAGCTTCGCCCGGACCCCACCGAACACCGCGTCCAGCGCCGCGACCACGGCAATCGGCAGGTACGGCAGCAACGCCGCCGGCACCGTCGGGTCCAGCACCACGCCAAGCACAACGCCGGCGAGCAACGCGAGTACAGGGATCATCGGCCGCCTCCGGAGGGACTGAGGGATTCACCGGCACCAGGCGACACCGGACTGTGGGACGCACCCGTACTACCGGACGGCACCGGTGACCCGGAACCAGACGGCGACACCGACGGCACGGCATAACGCAACTGAGGCTCACTCGCCGCCGGAAGAGTCAGGTCATCAGCGCCCCGTACGTCGAACGACATACCGTGCTCGGCCGCCACCTGCCGCAACAACGCCGCCGCAGCACTGTTACGGAACTTCCGCTCCAACTGGTCCGGGCCGATCGCGGACACCTCGTACGGACCCGTCACCGGCCGGAAGTCGACCAGAATCGCCCCACCGGCAGCCCGGATCGTCGACGTCGCAGTGAGCCGCTGACCATTGATCGAAACCGCCTCAGCGCCCGCGCTCCACAAGGCATTCGCGATGTCCTGAAGATCCCGGTCCAACACCCTGCCGAGGTTAGTACCGGCCACCCCGGTCACCGCATCGGGCTCCGAGGGACCGTCGGCAACACGTACCACCACACCGTCGCCCCGTACCCGACCCAACCCGGTGGCCGCCTCCAGATCGCGCAACCGAGCCGCGTCACTACCGGACAGCGCCGCGTCCCGCTGCCGGTTCACGTCCGCCCGCAGCTCGTCGGCCCGACGAGCCAACTGGTCGGTCTCGCCCTCCCGCTGCTTGATCTGCGCCACCAACCCAGCCCGCGCCTGACTGCGGCCCGGCTCTCCCTCGATCGTCTGCCGATACGCCAACGCCAGCAGGAACCCCAGCCCGGCCAGGGTGACGAGGGTGACCACCCGGATCGACGACCGCCGCCACCCGGTCGGTCCACGGCCCGCGCGACGACTCGCCGCCGCATCCGAATAACCGGGATCAAGCGGATTCTGGAACAGCTCGGTAAGGAAATCCGGGGCGTACGTCCGCTCCGGGCCACGCCCGGCGCTCATCCAGCCTCCCGGCGGCGAGCCCCGATCAGACGCGCGGCCTGGATCAGATAGAACAGGCCCGCGGCCCAGTAGAGCACCAGACCCCACCACGCCAACCCCCAACCGATCGCACCGGCCACCGTCGCGGCACCGGATACGGCGTCCGCGAGCAGCAGCGTCGGGAAGGCGGCGAGCAGGATGAACGTGGCCGTCTTGCCGAGATAGTGCACCGGCGGTGGGCCGTATCCGTACCGACGTAGGACGAGCAGGGAGACGAAGAGCAGCAGCTCACGGGCGAGTAGCGCGGCGGTGAACTCCCACGGCACGATCTCACGGGCGGTGAAACCAACCAGGGTGGCCAGGATGTACAGCCGGTCGGCGGCCGGGTCGAGCAGCTCTCCGAGCCTGCTGACCTGGTGCAACCGGCGGGCCACGTAGCCGTCGACCCAGTCGCTGGTGCCACCGACCGCCAGCACCACCAGGGCCGCGACGTCCGCGTGCTGCCCCAGCAAGAGATAAAGGAAGAGGGGCACGCCCAGCAACCGGGCAAAACTGATCAGGTTGGGAATCGTGAGAATCCGAGTGCCGACAACCTCTGACCGGGCGTCGGTGCCCCCGGTTGGCTGGGCATCGTCTGCCCGCGCCGGCCGACGCGACACCGAACCTCCCTCTGCTGCGGACCCGACCTCCCGCTGGCACGGGTCGGTCCGGGACCGTGCGCGCTCCGGCCGGTCTCTGCGAACCCACTTCGGTGGCTTCGACTCGGTCCCGGCTCATGGCCCGACCCTGGCGGCCCGTTGTTGGCGGACGTACCGGGGCTGCTGATTTGCGGTGCCACTATATCCATCCCCTGCTGGTGGCCCGCGTGCGCCGAGGCGGATCGTTTCTACGTGACGCGCGCCACAACCCGTAATGCGTCCTAGGATGCTAGCTCAATACCTGCCCGAACGTCTTACCGATGAGGACGCCACGAGAGCACGGGATGACGCGCACACCGGTGGTGAAGGCCCTTCGCTTCGGACCGCTACACGCGGAGGGCCTTCACCACCGCACGGGGTTCAGTGTGGCGAACTCGACGCTGCGAACGGAACCGCGGCCGGTGCGCTCGCCGTCCGGGACTCCCCCGCCGGGTGCGACCACAGGCCACGCTCCCGCAGAATCGGCAGCACCCCCTCACCGAACCAGTACGCCTCCTCCACGTGCGGATGGCCGGAGAGAATGAACTCGGTGATGCCCAGGGCGTGGTACTCGGCGATCCGATCGGCGATCTCGGTGTGGCTCCCGACCAGGGCGGTGCCGGCACCCCCCCGGACCAACCCCACTCCGGCCCAGAGATTCGGTGCGATCTCCAGCCCGTCGCGGGAGCCGCCGTGGAGCGCGATCATCCGACGCTGACCCTCCGACTCACTACGTGCCAGACCAGCCTGCACGGCCCTGATGTCGGCCTCGGGAATGCCGTCGAGCAACCGCTGGGCCTGGGCCCATGCCTGCTCCGAGGTGTCCCGGGCAATCACGTGCAACCGGATCCCGAACCGGAGTTCCCGCCCGGCCTCGGCCGCCAGCGAGCGGATCCAGGCGAGTTTCTCGGCCACCTGGGCCGGCGGCTCGCCCCAGGTCAGGTAGACATCGGAGTGCGCCACCGCGACCGGCCCAGCCGCCTTGGACGAGCCGCCGAAGTAGATCTGCGGCACCGGGTCCGGCAACCGGCCCAGTTTCGCCTGCTCGACCCGGAGGTGGGGGCCGTCGTGGGTGACCGTCTCACCCCGCCACAAGGCTCGCACCACCTGCAGGAACTCATCGGTACGGGCGTACCGCGCGTCCTTGTCGAGGAAGTCGCCGTACGCCCGCTGTTCGTGGCTCTCGCCGCCGGTGACGACGTTGAGCAGCAGCCGCCCCTGGGACAGGCGCTGGTAGGTCGACGCCATCTGCGCGGCGAGCGTGGGCGACATCATGCCGGGGCGGAACGCCACGAGGAACTTCAGCCGTTCGGTGACCTCGGTCAGCATGGCGGTGGCCAGCCAGGCGTCCTCGCACCAGGCACCGGTCGGGGTCAGCGCCCCCTCGAAGCCGAGCTGTTCGGCGGTTCGGGCGATCTGGCCGAGGTAGGCCACGGTCGCCGGGCGGGCACCGCCGGCCGTGCCGGCGGTCAGTCCGTGTCCGCCGCCGACGATGTCGCGGCTGTCGCCGTAGGTGGGAAGGAACCAGTGGAAGGTGAGTGCCATGGTGTTCTCTCTCGGTCCGGGGAGCAAAGCTGGGGCGCGAGGTCGGTGCGGGGCTGGCTCAGGCCGCGATTCGGCAGCCCCGCCGGGCGGACGACCACGATCGGACCGGCGTTGCCGGTGACGGCGGGCGGCACGCGGGCAGCTTATCGACAATTCCTATCGGTTGAGTAGACCTTTCCGGGGCGACTTGATCCACACCGCCGGGGACCCCCCGGTCCCCGGCGGGCAGGCCCAGCGGGTCATGGTCGCCTACGCGCTGGTCCGAGAACCCGGGGTACTGCTGTGGGACGAGCCGTTCGGGGCGCTCGACGCGCTCACCCGGCTCCGAACGCAGCACGGCTTCGCCTCGCTGCTGGTGACGTTCGGCTAGCCTCGCGCCGCTGCCGGGACCGGCGCCCGCTGCGCCACTCCCGGGCGTCGCCTATTTCAGGGCGAGGCCGCCGTAGAACGCGTCGGGTACGTCGGCGGGCTCGCCGTCCGGACGCCACCGGGCTACCGGGACGGCGCCGTCGACGGTCAGCCGCCAGTTGCCGAGCAGGGCGGGAAAGCCGGCCGGGTCGCGCATGTGGAACCCCTCACCCATCATCGCCAGCGCGGCCGGATGGTCGGCGAGTTCCTGGCCGTCGAAATCGAACGCCAGCATGCTCCCCGCCGGCACGGCACGGTGGAGCTGATCGAGGGCGCGGGCCAGCGTCGGATCGTCGAGGAACGCGGCCAGGCCGAGGAAGACCACGCCGATCGGCTCCCTGCCCCATCCGGGCAGGAACGAAGCGATGGCGGCCGGATCGATGCCGTCCGGGGCGGTCGCGTCCCCGAAGGCGTACCCGGCGCGGTCGTGCCCGGCGAGGATCTCCTGGCCGAGAGCGATGGTGACCGGGTCGATGTCGGTATAGAGGACGTGGGCGCTGGCGGCGACCTCGTGCACGTTGCCCTGAGTGGGCACGCCCGCGCCGAAGACCAGGAAGTTCTCGATTCCCTGGGCCTCCAGGTGGGAGACCACGCGCCCGGAGAAGTCTCGTAGCGAGCGGAAGATCGCCGCGCAGGGGCCGTACGCCCCTTCGAATGCCGTCGCCGCGGCGATGTCCACGGGGAAATGGTGCCGACCACCGAGCCAGTAGTCGATCATTCGAGCGGTACTCGGTGCCAGGGGCGTCTCGGTCATCGACACACATCCTCCGGTCACGGCCGATCGGGGCACCACAGTACACACAGTGGAACCGGTGTCGATGGCGAACAGACCGACGATTGTCACCGTGTCGTGGTGTACTGCGCCGAGTTCGGGGAGCGAGGACGAGGAGAGGTCATGCGACTGCGCAATGTCGAGGCGGGCGACGTCGAGGCGTACGTCCGAATGCGCTGCGATCCGGTGATGATGGCCGAACTCGGCGGTCCGCTTCCCCGCGAGGGGATGGAGGAGAAGGTTACGCAGGACGCGCGCAGCGCGGCGGCAGATCTCGACTGGATCCGGATGATCGTGCCGGACGACGACGTCGTTCCGGAGGCGGTCGCCGGGTCGGTGACACTCTGGGCACACGAGACCGACGGCGAACTGATCTCCGAGATCGGTTGGATGGTGCTCCCCGAGTTCCAGGGGCGGGGGCTGGCCAAGCGAGCCGTTCGGCTGCTGCTGGAGCAGGCGCGCGACGACCGCCGCTGGGGCGAGGTGCACGCCTACCCGGCGACCACGAACGGCCCGTCGAACGGCATCTGCCGTTCGCTCGGCTTCCGCCTGGTCGGGGAACGCGACATATCCTTCGCCGGACGGCTCCTTCGGTCCAACGAGTGGGTCATCGACCCCGGCGTCGACCTGGCGTGAGCCGGTGCGTCGCAGGGGTCCGGTCAGGGGAGACGTCCGTCGAGCATCACCCCTTCCTCGGAGCTGACCAGCTCGTCGACCAACTCGAAGAACGCCTGGATGTACGGCAGGTTCCCGCCCTTCGCACGAGAGGCGGCAAGATCCTCCGGAGAACGCCAGAAGACGATGTCGATCCACTCGTTCTCTGGCAACTGGATCAGTCGGGCGTCGAGGAAGCCCTTCCGGTCGGCTTCGAAGTCGCGCAGCATCGCTGGTCGCGCCGCCAGCAGTTCCTCGGCCCGCTCGGATGACACGCGGAACCGGGTGAGTTCTACGGTTACCATCGTCGCCCCCATGGTGGTCGTGGCGGTCCGGTCGCGACCAGCGGTCGTACCAGACCCTGACGCCCGCTCCGTGCTCGCTCCCGAGACCGGCGCGGCGCAGACGGGCGCAGCGAGCAGACTATCGGCATCAACCCGAACGAAACGGGTGAATCGGCGGGCGGGCTGGCGCCGTTCGTCGCCGGCGGAGGGGGGTACCCACTTCTCCCCCGACCTTTGGCCCACCGCCACCGAGTCCGACCCCCAGCCGCATCCCAGCGCAGGAGGGGAAGCATGGAACCGACCAGCACCTCGCCGGTGGTCGTCGGCGTGGACGGTTCATCCACCGGCCTGACCGCCGTCCACCTGGCGGCCGACGCGGCCGTACGGCGCAACCGCCCGCTCCGCGTCGTACACGCCTTTGTCTGGCCGAAACTGCGTATATCCGGCAAACCGTCCCCCGCTGGGCCGGCCGAGGGCGGCCTGCGTCACCAGGCAGAGCGGGTGGTGACCGAGGCCGTCGCCGAAGCCCGCGCCGCCGCGCCCGGTCTACCGGTCCACGGCGAGGTCGTCGCCGGCTTCGCCACCGCCGTCCTGGTCGGGGAGTCGACCCGAGCCGCCCTCGTGGTGGTCGGCGACCACGGCCTCGGCGGTCTGACCAGCCTCGTCATCGGCTCCGTCGCGGTACAGGTCACCACACACGCCGCCGGCCCGGTGCTCGTCGCGCGGGGCCGCCCCCACCCGACCGGCCCGGTGGTCGTCGGCATCGACGGCTCGGGGCTCTCCGCGAAGGCGATCGAGTTCGCGGTCGAAGAAGCCTCCGTGCGACGGACGCACGTGGTCGCGGTGCACGCGTACCGGCATCCCGTCTCGACCCAGGCGGGAGACGTACTGCCGACCGTCCACGACCGTCAGGCGCTCCGCGACGACGAGGGACGGGTTCTGGCCGAATCGGTCGCCGGCTGGCGGGAGCGCTACCCGCAGGTGGAGATCAACCGACAGCTCATGCCGGGACGCCCCGCGCCGGCCCTGGTGGAACTCTCCCGCTATGCCCAACTCGTCGTGGTCGGCGGCCACGGTCGCGGCGCGCTCAGCGGGCTACTACTCGGCTCGGTCAGCCAGCATGTGCTGCACCACGCCGAGTGCCCGGTCGCGGTCGTCCCCCACCCGACCCCGATAAAGGAACCGCACCCCAGGACCATCACCGACGCGGGCGCGCGCACCCACCCCCAGCCGTAACCGCCGGAGAGTGTCTGTCCGGCCGGCGAATGGCCCCCACCAGGGCGGGTAGACAGCCCGGGTACGCCGTCGGACACAACGGAACGGGGGCAACCCAATGCCAGGACCACGACCGGGCAGTCACGCGTACGACGTCGAACGGGCCCGGCTGCGCAAACTCATCGAAGACTCCGGACGCGCGGCCGACAAGGGCGCGAACACCGTCGCGAACCAGGTCCTACAGGACGATCGTGGCCAGCGAGGCGTCCTGCGCAGCGAACGGGGGCGGGGCCCGAAGGGCGAACGCGGACGCGGCGAGCGGAAGTGACCACGGGACCGTACGGCGGCGCACGGACGGACCACGCACGGGCCGCAGTGGACGGGGCGATCGCCGGCACGGTGGGCACCATCGCACTGAACGCCGCCACATACCTGGACATGACGTTCCGGGGTCGGGGGGCGAGCAGCACCCCGGAGCAGACCGTCGGGCGTCTCGCCGACGCCGTACACCTGAATCTCGGTGCCGAGGACCGGGCGGCGAACCGCCGCTCGGCCCTCGGCACCCTGCTCGGGTACGGCACCGGGGTCGGCACCGCCGTGCTGATCTCGGTGCTGGGCGCCGGACGACGGTGGCCACTTCCGGTTGCCGCCGTGCTCCTCGGCGGCGCGGCGATGTTCTCCGCCGACGCCACGCTCGCCACCCTGAAGGTCAGTGACCCACGGACCTGGAGCCGCTCGGACTGGCTTTCCGACGCGATCCCGCACCTCGCCTACGGCTTCGCCGCCGCCGCCACGTGGTACCGGCTGGGCCGGTCGCGCCGGTCGGCTTGACCGTGCACGCCGAGTCGCGCCCAGCCGGACACCGCCGCGCCCGCTGTCCGTCTCACCAGCTCACGGGAGCGGGCGGATGGTGGAACTCGGTGCTACTACCGGTGGTCGTGCTCAGCGGTCTCGGCCACCGGCCGCGGCGACGGACCGTACGGCGAGACCTGGTCCCGCGGCACCGGTCGCGCCCCACCACCGGAACTCTGGCGCGCGTCGCCGGGACGGGGACCCTTACTGTCCTGCACGGTCGGGTTCTTCCCGTTGCGTCGCATCTCAGGCTGCTGCACGTTCGTCATCACTGTCTCCTTCCGCGCTGGGCACCGATGCGGGGACCGCACCGGCCCGCACCCCACCGGTTACCCGTGGGCCCGCCCGACATGCCGACGCTCCGACCGGGGTACCGGTGCTGCCTGGCGGGTACGCAGAGGGCATGAGCGACGATCGTGAGGTGGTCAGGGCGCTGCTCGACCGGTACGGCCAGACCTACGCCGAGCAGGCCGGGATCGACCTGGCCGACCGCCCGCAGCCGCTGTACCAGTTGCTGGTCCTGACCAACCTGCTGAGTACGCGAATCCGGGCGAACGTGGCGATCGCCGCCGCCCGGGAACTCTTCCGCGCCGGATACCGGTCACCGCAGCAGATGGCGGGAGCGAACCGGCGGAGTCTGCTGGCCGCACTGGGCCGGGGTCACTACCGCCGGTACGACGAGCGGACGGCGACGATGCTTGTCGAGGGAGCCCGGCTCTGCCAGGAGCGGTGGCACGGTGACCTGCGCCGGCTGCGCGAGGAGGCGAGCGGGGATCCACCGGCGTTGCGCCCATTGTTGACCGAGTTTCCCGGTATCGGGCCTACTGGCGCGGAGATCTTCCTCCGCGAGGTACAGGCGGTCTGGCCGGAGCTGCGCCCGTACACCGATCGACGGGTGGGGACCGGGGCGCAACGTCTCGGACTGCCCGCCTCGGCGGACAAACTCGGCGACCTGACCGGTGGCGCCGATTTCGCCCGGCTCGCCTCCGCCCTGGTGCGAGTCTCGCTGGGCGAACAACCGATCGACGACCGGGAGCTGTCCGGGGAGCTGGCACGGGCGGTCGCGGTCCGCTGACTCGTCGTCCCGCTGGCCGTCGCCGCAGCTCAACTTACGGAGCTGCTACTGGGCTTCGTGAGGTGCCAGACGATCAGGGCCGCCACCACCGCCAGCGCGAGGATGGCGTTGGTGACGCCACGACCGTCACTGGTGCCGAAGAAGATCACCGCCAGCCCCGCCAACACGGAGACAAAAGTACGTAATCCCTTATTTTTCACGCGATTCACCGTAATCGCCTTAGTGGGTCAGGTGCGCCGCTCCTTTGCACCATGACCCGAACGGGTGCGGCGAGTCGTCGCGTGACCCGCCGCGCCCGTGGTGGGCCAGCCCACGCCGGCTTCCGCGTGGCAACGGCACGCACACGAACACGGGGGTGCCGACGCTCAGCGCGGGCCCCGTGCGCGGTCGCCGGTATCCCGCCCCGCCGCGCCGCCTGAGGTCTCCCGCAGGCGTACGGTCGCAATGGCGTGCCCGGCGACCTCGACCACCTCCGCGGACCACCCGCTCAGCCGCAGTGTCTCCCCGGGCGCGGTCGGCACGTGCCCCAGCCGGGCCAGCATCAGACCGGCCAGGGTGGTGTATTCGCCGGTCAGCGGAACCCGCAGGTTGACGCCGAGGTCGGGCAGATCGTGCAGCGGAAAGGTGCCCGGGACCAGCAGTGCCCCGTCCGGTTCCCGGACCGCAGACTCCACGTCCCGGTCGGTCTCGTCGTACAGCTCACCGACCACCTCTGCCAGCAGGTCCTCCATCGTGACCAACCCGTCGGTGGCGCCGCGCTCGTCCACCACCAGGGCGATCTGGTGACGTTGCTGGCGGAGCTGTCGCATCGCGTCGGCCACACGGAGTGTCTCGGGCAGGAACACCGCCGGACGGGCCCGCTCGCCGACGCTCCGTCCACCGCCGACCAGGTCCCGGATGTGCACGACCCCGACCACGTCGTCCAGCCCTGACGGCCCGGTCACCGGCGCACGGGACCGACCGGTCTCGGCGAGCAGATGCAACCCTTCGTCGATCGACATCGTCGCGGACAGGCTGGTGACCTCACCCCGGGGCACCAGGATCTCCCGCAGGGTACGGTCCGCGATCTCGAACGCGCCGGTGAGGATCTCCCGCTGCTGCGGCGAAACCCCCCGCTGGCTCACCACCAGCTCGCGCAGTTCGTCGGGGTTGATGTCCTCCCTGGTCGCACGCGGGTCAGCTCGGAAGATCCGGACCACCAGGTCGGTCGCGACACTGAGCAACCAGACCACCGGTCGTACGACGGTCGCGAACAGGTCCAGCGGCCGGGCGACCAGCAGTCCCCACCGCTCGGCCCGCTGCATGGCGATTCGCTTGGGTGCCAGTTCGCCGAGGACCAGCGTGACAAAGGTCAGTACGGCGGTCACCAGCACCACCGCCACCGGTCGGGCGGCGCTGCCGAGGAAAGCCAGGGGTCCGATCAACGGCTGGGCGAGCGACACCGCCGCTGCCGCGCTGGCGAGGAAGCCAGCGAGGGTGATGCCGATCTGCGTGGTGGCCAGGAACCGGTTCGGGTCGCGGGCCAGCCGGGCCAGGGTACGCCCGCTCCGCGAGCCCCGGGCGAGCCCACGCAGCTGACCTTCGCGCAGCGAGACCAGTGCCATCTCACTGCCGGCGAAGGCCGCATTGATCAAGACCAGCAGCAGCACCAGGCCCAGCTCGGTGAGATGTCCCCCCACGACCCTGGCCTCCCCTCCATCCCTGAGGCCACCTAACCGCAGCCGTCCCACCCGCCGGGGCGGTTTGCCCGGACAAGTGGGTCGGTACAGTCACGCGGTGACCGATATCCGGACAGAGGCTGAACTACGCCATCCCGTGCCCCGGGTGTGGCGTGCGCTGACCGACGCGCAGCTCCTCGGACAGTGGCTCGGCGCCACCGACCTGCAGCCCGAAGCGGGCGCCCCGTTCGAACTCACGCCGATCGACCTGCCAGGAGTCGAAGGCGAGGTCAACGGCGCGGTGGTCGAGGTGATCGAACCGCAGCGGCTGGTACTGCGCTGGCGTGAGGACGGCGTACGTGTACTGGTGAGCTTCGACCTGATCGACACCGAACAGGGCTGCCTGATCACCGTACGGCAGTCGGGGACGGACGGGCACTGGACGCCTGAGCAGGAGGAGCAGCGCCAGCAGGCGTACGGCCAGTTGCTTTCCGGCCCGCTACCGGCCGTACTCGACTGGCTCGCCTTCCGCGAGGTGGACTTCACCTCGGAAACCGCCGAGGCCGACGGGTTGGCCGCCGCCGGTGCCGCCGACGGGGGCGTCGCGGCGAACCGTGATCCGGAGCAACGGCGGCGACGCCTGGTCGGCGGCCTGATCGGCACGGCGATCGTGGTCGGCGCGGCCATGGTCGTCGGCGCACTCGTCCAGCCGAGCGACGACGCGACGACAACCGCGGCCGTCCCACCGGGCGCCCCGGCGAGCGACGGCAGCGCCGCCAGCGGATCGCCGTCGCCGGCCGTGAGTGGTCGCGGGTCGTCGTCCCCGATTGGTACGTCGACGCCAGCGGCAGCCACGACGGCGTCAGCGACCCCGTCCACCACACCGTCGGCCCCAACGCCCTCGACGCCTCCAGCCACCGCCAACCCTCCGGCCGGTGCACCCGCCCCGCCCCCGCAGCCGAACCTCGACGCCCGATACAACCGGGCCTCCAGCGAACTGCTCGGCTACACCGGCGAGATCGTGGTGACGAACTCTGGCAACGCCAAGGCGACGCAGTGGGTCGTCACCGTCGTGCTGGACGGCGGGGCCACGGTCGCGGACGTCTCCGGCGCCAGGCACGAGCAGAAGGGGCGGACCGTGACGTTCACCGGTGACTCCGTCGCCGCTGGAGCGACCACCCGGTTCACGTTCCAGGTCAACGCGGCGCTGAGCGAGCGGCAGCCGGAGAGCTGCCGGGTCGGTGATCGCCCGTGTAGCGGGCTGTGACGCGGCTGCCGTACCCGGTGGTCACATCTCCTCCAGGTCGTCGAGCGCGATCCCCTGGATCATCAGCCAGCGGGCCAGCCCCGTCATGCCGAGCAGCCACAGCGGGGCGGACTCGGTGGTGCCGTTGGTGGCGTAGACGGCGAAGCGAAGATCCGGTGCGCGGATCACCTCGATCCGCCACCGGTGATTCTGGTCCCGCCAGGTCGCCACCGGGTCCATCGGCCGTTACACTCCGAAACCGCCCACACGCCGTACGCTACCCTCGGCCAGCCGGTAGGAGAGGCCGACCACGCCACACCGGCCGTCGGCCAACCGCTCGGCGATCACCGCGGAACGGTGCGTCAGCATGTCGACGGTGTGACGGACGTGCTCCTCGACGGCCAGGTCGGGGTCGTCCGCGGCCTGATCCCGTACCGGGAGCACGCTGATCATCACCCGTTCCACCACGTCCCGCATGAACCCGGGCGGCGTGGTGCCCTGATCGATCGCGGCCAGGGTGGCGGCGATCGCCCCACAGGAGTCGTGGCCCAGGACGGCGATCAGCGGGGTGTCCAGCACGGCGATGCCGTACTCGATGCTGCCCAGCACCTCCGGTCCGACCACGTGTCCGGCGGTCCGGACGACAAACAGGTCACCGAGGCCCCGGTCGAAGATGATCTCGGCGGCCAGGCGGGAGTCGGAACAGCCGAACAGGACCGCGAACGGCCGCTGCGCCGGGGCGAGTGCGGTACGCCGATCGGCGTCCTGGTGCGGGTGGAGCCGGTTGCCGCTGATGAAACGCTTGTTCCCCTCCAGCAGCAACTCCAGTGCCGCGGCCGGGGTCGGGGGCCACTTCAGACTCGTCTCCAACATCCGTCTCTCCTACCGTCAGCCGGGTTGCTGGCAACCGGCACCTGCCGCGGCTGACCGGCCGGGAGTCGCCCCGCACACCGTACTCGTGAGCAGGACCGAACCGGCGTAGGCGAGCAGCCATCGTGGCGGTCGTAACACCTCCGGCGTGTCGGAGACGTCACCGTTCACCACACCGTCCAGACCAGGTGGTTGACCGCGAGCGCGGTCACCGCCTGGAGGGCGAGCCAGCAGCGACGGTGACCCGATGGCAGCAGCGCGGCGGCCGTGGGCAACCAGACCGCGAACGGCAACCAGATCCGTTCCACCTCGGCCTTGCTCATCCCGGACAGGTCGGCCACCACGATCGCAAGCGCGGCGGCCAGGGCCAGCGCGACCGGCGCGGTCGACAACCGGGCGACGACCGCACGGACCCAACCGTGTTCCGTGCCCCCGGGCGCCCGGAGCGCCCGTCGCAACGCGGGGGCGCAGGCTGGTCCGGCGGCCAGCACCAGAGCCGCGAGGTTGGCCCAGACCCAGTACGCGTACGGCCGCTCCCGGGCGATGCCCTGGTAGTACCGCTCGACCACCAGCCGGTACCCGTCGTACCACCAGAACCCGGCCTCGGCGAACCCGACGACCACGGCCGCGATCCCGAGCAGCAGCGGAACCGTCGGCCAGATCCGACGGCTCACCAGCAGCACGGCGCCCACCAGCGGGGCGACCAGCACCAGACCGTACGAGAGGAAGAGCCCGAACCCGAGCAGCAGCCCAGCAGCGAAAGCCACCGGTACGCCGACCGGTTGGCCTCGGACGGACCGGGTGGCGACGGCGAGCAGGGCGATCCCGGTCGCGGTCACCCCGGCGAAGATCGCGTCGGCCGAGGCGCCCCACCAGACCGCACCCGGAAAGAGCACCACGAACGGCAGCACCGCTCGCGCCGTCCGCTCGTCTCCGAGGGCGCGGACGGTGACCGGCACCGCGACCGCCGTGGCCGCGCCGACCACGACACAGAGCAGCGCCGCCCAGCCACCGCCGGCCAGCCCACCACGGTCGAGCCAGACGAAGACCAGCAGCGCGCCGGGTGGGTGCCCGGACACGTGGGTGGCCCAGGAGTCGGGTTGGAAGTCGAGGATCCGGCCGGCGAAGTCACGCACCATCGCGGGGGCGTCGGTCACCCCGGGCACCTCGGCGAGGTACTCGGCATCCAGGGTGAGCCGGGTGGTCAGGCCGACTCGCACCCCGTCGACCAGGGCCAGTGAGAGGGTCCAGGCGACCGCGGTCGCGTACCCGGCGCCCAGCAGGACCGGCCACCGCAGCCGGACGGAGAGCCGGGGCCCGTACCCGACGGCGAGCGTCGCGACCAGCAACGCCAGTGGCGTACCGGGGCCCAGGTGTGGCCCCCAGGTGGCGAAGAGCGGTGCGGCGCCGGCATGGATCGGCACCCCGGCCCGGCGGAGCCACCAGCCGACCGCCGCGGCGCAGCCGACCAGGAGCAGCGCGACCAGTGCGGCCAGGGCGTCGGCGCCGACGTGTCGGCGCCCGGCGCGGGTCCTCTCCGGCGCCTGCTGCACGCGGCCACGCTACCGGCGCGGAACGGACGAGCGGGGCGGAACGGACGAGCGGGGCGGAACGGACGAGCGGGGCGGGCACGGCGAGCCGCCGCGCCGGTCGGATCCCAACCCACGCCGACAGCGTTTAAACCTGCCGGCAATGGCTAACTGCGGCTCACCTACGCAGTACGAGGAGTCGCCGTGACCCAATCACATCGGGTGGACGTGGTGCTGCCCTGCCTCGACGAGGCGGCGGCACTACCGGATCTGCTGCGCCGGCTGCCCGACGGCTACCGGGCGATCGTGGTGGACAACGGGTCGCGGGACGGGTCGCCGGAGGTGGCGGCCCGGCACGGCGCGTACGTGGTGACCGAGGCGCGGCGCGGTTACGGAGCGGCCGTCGACACCGGTCTGCGGGCGGCGACCGCCGAGATCGTCTGTGTGATCGACGCCGACGGCTCACTCGACCCGGGCGCGTTGCCGCTCCTGGTCGCGCTGGTTGCGCAGGGCGCCGCCGACCTCGCCGTAGGACGTCGGGTTCCGGTGGGACGGGGCGCCTGGCCGTGGCACGCGCGTGCCGGCAACGTGGCCCTGGCGGCGCTGATCCGGCGACGCGGCGCACCCGTACACGACATCGCCCCGGTCCGCGCGGTACGCCGTACCGACCTGCTGGACCTCGACGTACGCGACCGGGCGTTCGGTTACCCACTGGAGTTGCTGACCCGGGCGGCCGCGGCCGGCTGGCGGATCGTGGAGCGGCCGGTGCTCTACCGGCCCCGCGCCGCCGGCACCTCCTCGAAGGTCTCCGGCTCCGTACGCGGCAGCCTGCGGGCAGCCCGCGACATGGCCAGGGTGCTGGCGTGAGCGCCGCCGACCCGGTGCTCCTGGTGCTCGCGAAAGCACCAGTGCCCGGGGCCGTCAAGACCCGGCTCTCTCCTCCGGCGACCCCGGAACAGGCCGCCGAGATCGCCGCCGCCTCGCTGCTCGACACACTCGACACAGTCGCCGCGACCCCGGCGGTGACCCCGGTCATCGCCCTCGCCGGCGACCTCTCGACGGCCCGCCGAAGTGCGGAGATCCACCGGGCGTTGTCCGGCTGGACGGTACTGGAGCAACGCGGTTCGACCTTCGCCGAACGACTCGTCGCCGCGTACGCCGACGTCGGCGTACGGTTTCCCGGCCGGCCGTTGCTCCAGATCGGGATGGACACCCCACACCTGCACTGGAGCCTGCTGGACGCCGCCGCCCGGCGGCTCGACGCCGGGGCACGGGCGCTACTCGGCACCGCACTCGACGGCGGCTGGTGGGCCCTGGGGCTGGGTGACCCGGATGACGCGCGGGTGCTGCGCACCGTACCGACCTCCCGGCCGGATACCGGCGCCCTCACCCGACGGGCGTTGAGCGAGCACGGTCTGCGGGTCGAGCCGCTTCCCCCGATGTCCGACGTCGACACCATGGCCGACGCGGTCGCGGTTGCCGCCACGGTGCCCGGTGGGCGGTTCGCCGCCGCCGTGTTCGACCTACGCGAGTCGTGGCTGGTGCCGCTGCGGGACCAGGCGTGACCTGGTGAGGATTCGGTTACCGCGCGAGACGGACTTCACCGCCCCGGCGCATGACGTACGCGTCGCCGCGCGGCTCGGGCTGGCACTCGGGGTGACGTTCGGGCTCTGCTTCGCCACCGGGCTGCTCTCCCATGCCGGCCAGCACGGTTCGTGGTGGCCGACCCGACCGGTCGACTTCTACCGGATCACCCAGGGGGTGCACGTACTCTCCGGGATCGTCGCCGTACCCCTGCTGCTGGCGAAGCTCTGGAGCGTGTACCCGCTGCTCTTCGCCCGACCGGTGGTCCGTTCGGTGCGGCACGCGCTGGAGCGGGGGGCGCTGTTCGTACTGCTCGCCGCCGCGTTCTTCCAACTGGCGACCGGCCTGTTCAACAGCGCCCAGTCGTACCCGTGGCTGTTCCCGTTCGTGCCGACGCACTACGCCGTCGCCTGGGTGGCGATCGGCGCGATCGGTATCCACGTCGCCGTCAAGCTTCCGAAGATCCGCGACGGTCTGGGCCGGCCGGTGGGGCGGTCGGCACCGGGAGCGGGCGGCCTGAGCCGGCGCGGGTTTCTGGCCACCACCGGGTTCGCCGCCGTGGCCGCGCTGGTCGCCACTGCCGGGGCGACGGTGCCCTGGCTCTACCGTGTCTCACCGTTGAGCTGGCGTGCCGCCCGGGGACCGCAGGGGTTGCCGATCAACCGGACCGCGACCGCCGCCGGTGTGGCGCGGGTCGGACCGGAGTGGCGGTTGACGGTCACCTGGCCGGGCGGGACCAGGCAGCTCGACCGGGCGCAACTCGTCGCGCTGCCACAGCGGACCGCCACGTTGCCGATCGCCTGCGTCGAGGGGTGGAGCGCGACCGCCACCTGGACCGGCGTCGTGGTCGCTGACCTACTCGGTGCGGTTGGGGCGCCGACCGGCCGGATCGAGGTCGAGTCACTGGAACGGTCCGGGGCGTACCGGACGAGTGTGCTGCTGCCGGGGCACGTGCGGGACCCGCTCACCCTGCTCGCGCTCCAGATCAACGGCACGGACCTGAGCCTGGACCACGGCTACCCGTGTCGGATCATCGCGGCGACCAGACCGGGTGTCACACAGACCAAGTGGGTCACCGGGTTGCGGGTGCGGCCGTGATGCCGGCACGGGTGCTGTTGGCGGTGGTCGGCGCCGGAGTGCTCGGCTACGGCGGCTGGCTGCTCTGGGCGCAGATCGTGTGGCAGCCGGACTTCGTACTCTCGTTGGCCGGATGGTTGGTGGTCGGGCCGGTGGCGCACGACTGGCTGCTCGTCCCGGTGACCGCCCTCGGCGCGGCGCTGCTCGCCCGTGTCCTGCCTTCGCCGTGGCGGAGCGCGGTCGTCGCCGGCCTGGTTGCCAGCGGGGTTCTGCTGCTGGTCGGAATTCCGCTGCTCACCCGACCGATGGCGGCACCGCCGAACCCCGGCTTGGACGACCGGAACTACTGGCCTGGGCTGCTGCTGTTCCTGGCGGTGCTCTGGGCACTGTTGCTGGGGGTGACCGCCGCATACGCCGGGGCGCACGGCGCACGGCGCCGACGCCGCCCGGTGGTCTCCGACGGTGACGAGCGATGAGCAGCCGCAGCCGGCTCTACCTCGACGGCAAGTTGGTCGCGGAGAACTTTCCGTCGACCGAGGTCGCCTCCCGCCTGGACAAAACCGAGCGCTCCTTCGCGTGGCTCGACCTGTGCCGCCCGAATCCGCAGGAGATCGCCCTGCTGACCGAGGAGTTCGGGATGCACCCGTTGGCGGTGGAGGACGCGGTACAGCAGGCGCAGCGGGCCAAGCTGGACCGGTACGACTCACACCTGTTCCTCAACACGTACATGGCGGAACTGCACCCGGACGGCGGGTTGGACACCGCCGAGGTCGCCGCGTTCATCAACCAGCGGGTGCTGATCACGGTCCGGTACGACGAGCGGTTCGACGTCGACCAGCTACTGATTCGGTGGGACGAGAACGTCGAACTGGCCCGACACGGGGTCGCGTTCCTGATCTACGGCCTGGTGGACGCCCTCGTCGACGGCCACTTCGAGTCGGTGCAGCAGCTCGACCAGTCGCTGGTGACGCTACAGAGCGCCATGTTCGGCCCGCACCGGGAGTCGTACGCCCAGTTGCAGGAGCGTACGTTCGTCGGCCGGCGCAACCTGGTCCGGCTGCGCCAGGTGGCGCTGCCGATGCGGGAGGTGGTCAACTCGATGATGCGGCCGACCATGCACCTGGTCAGCTCGCCGATGCTGCCTTACTTCCAGGACGTCTACGACCATGTGTTGCGGGTGATCGAGTGGACCGAATCGCTGCGTGACCTGAACAACGCGATGCTAGAGACGAACCTGATGTTGCAGAACAACACCATGAATCTGATCGTGAAGCAGGTCACCAGCTGGGCGGCGATCATCGCGGTGCCGACCGCGATCACCGGATTCTTCGGCCAGAACGTGGCCTTCCCCTGGCCACACACGCTGCCAGAGTTCGTCGTGTCGACAGCCATAACAATTGGCGTCGCGGTCGGCCTGTTCCTGGTCTTCAAACGCCGCAGGTGGCTTTGAGCAGCGGGCCGACTCCGGACAGACCGCTGGCCGGGTCCCCGTTCGGGGCCCGGCCAGCGTGGTGCTCGTTACCGACTTACTTGTTGCTCCAGAGGTCCTGCACGATGTGCGCGGCCTGGTTCTCCCACTGTGCGTACGCGAACGGGAAGGCTGAGACCTGCACGGTCTGCGCCGCCTCGGTCAACGGCATGTTCTGCCACCCGTTCACCCGCTTGAGGCCGTTGAAGAAGGCCGAGGCGGCGTAGTCCGGGTCGGTGACCTGTGCCGGCGTACCCCAACCCGACGACGGACGCTGCTGGAACAGGCCCAGCGAGTCGTGGTCGTTGGAGGCGCCCAGGTGACCCAGGTTCTCCAGCTTCGACTCCTGCAGTGAGGTGGCGACACCGATGACGGCGCCACGCTCACCGACACCCTCTCGCTTGGCGGTCTGCACGATCGCCCTGGCGTTGTCCCACTGGTCGGCGGAGAGCGGCGTGGAGACCTGCTGGCCCTGCGTGCCGTACGGGATCAGCTCGCCCAGGCTCGGCTTGTCGGCCGGCTTCTCCGCGACCTTACGCACCGGCGAGTCACCCGTCTTGGGGGCGGCCGCCTGGACCTGCCCAGCGGCGTCCGGGGTCGGCTGCCCGACCAACGGCTTCACGTCGGTCTTCTCTGCCACGACCGCCTGCCGCAGTTGTGCCGCGGCGGCCGGGTTGACGTTCGGCGAGGTCGAGTCGCCCGAGGCGAGCGCGGGACCGGCGGCCAGACCGCCGACAGCCGCGACACCGGCAACGGTGAGAACCACCTTGCGACGGTTGCCCTCGACGAGCCGACCCAGGTCGAGCCGGCGGATCTGGTACTGCGTCAGACCGCGCAGGTCGGCCTGTAGCGCCTTGGCCCGTTCCAGCCGGCGACCGAGGTCGGCCTGCTCGATCTTGGTCTGGGCGTACTGGCGGAAATCGGTCTGCGCGATGGCCGGGAGCCATCGAGTGAAGCGGGTCTTCACGATGGGAGCCCTTCCGTTGGGGGTGAACGCTCCGCAGGGAGCGAACCCGGGGGGGTGACTCACTCCGCGAGGAGGAGTCCGGGGCAAAACAACACGCCCGGGCAGGTGCTGCTCGGGCGTACGCAATGTGTAACGGGCCCGCCCCATCCGACATTCCGGATATGAGCGATTGGCCAGAATCCAGCTCGGCCGCCACCGGCAGCGAATCCGGCATAACGGACATGGCGGACGGGCTTGGCCCTGATCGGACCGGGTACGGGCTACGCTCTCCCCATGCTCGGCACCCACACGACCATGGCCGGCGGCGCCTTCCTGGCCCGCCCGGGACGTCCCACCGTGGTGACGCGCACCGTCGCCGAGCTGAACGGTCCCGTCAGCGGCCGGATCGAACTGCCGTTGCGCCTCATGTGGTGCCCGGACCGGACCTTCGACCTGGCCGACCCGGACCAACTGCTCTGGATGTACGAGAACGTGCTGCGTGAGGCCACCCGGACCGAGGACCTGCGGCGGCTCATCAACGGCGTCCTCCTGCGACGAGTGTGGCCGGAGCTGAACCTGCCGCACGGCGTCCGGCGGGCCTGGGAGACCCGGCACCGCTCGCTGCACCGCGCCGCGTGAGCACCGCCCACCTGGGCGACTTCTACCGCGAGGTGGCCCGCGTCGCCCTCTCCGTCGCCGACCGCTACGGGTTCGTACTGGGTGGCGGGGTGGCCTGGGCGGCACACGGCCTGGTCAGTCGCCCCACCGAGGACGTGGACCTGTTCGCCGACGTCGACGGCGCGGCGGGCGCGGCGGCGGCCGAGGTACGCAACGCGCTCCGGGCAGCCGGCTTCGACGTACGCGACGAGGATCCGGCAAGCGACCTGGCCAGCCTCTTCGACGGATTCGACCAGGACATGAAGGACTTTGTCGTGAGCCGGGGCGGCCGGCAACTCAGGCTGACCCTGGGTCGACTCGACCGTCACCAGAGCCCGGTGGTGATGGACCTGGGGCCGGTCATGCACGTCCAGGATCTCGTCGCGAGCAAGACCGTCGCCCTGATCACCCGTCGCGAGGTACGCGACTACATCGACATCGCCGCCGCGCTCGACGTGTACCGCATCGACGAGCTGCTCACACTGGCGCACGGCTACGATCCGGCGCTCGACCCGGACGACGTACGGGCCGCCGGTCGCTACCTGGATCGGCTGCCCGACCAACGGTTCGCGCGCTACGGACTCACGACAGACGAGGTACGGGTCGTGCACCAACGCCTGGCCGACTGGCCACGCTGACCGCACCCAGGTCAAGACGGCCGTTGGCCGGGTCCCCGTGACGGAGGCCCGGCCAACGAAGTTGTGCTGTCCACTGCCGTGTTACCTGGTCTTACTTGGTCCAGACGTCCTGGACGATGTGGGCGGCCTGGTTCTCCCACTGCGCGTACGCGTCCGGGAACGCCGACACCTGAACCTTCTGCGCCGCCACCGTCAACGGCAGATCCTGCCAACCATCCACCTGCTTCAGATTGCTCAGGAACGCCGTCGCCGCGTACGCCGGATCCGTGATCTGCGCCGGAGTACCCCAACCAGACGACGGGCGCTGCTGGAACAGACCCAGGGAGTCGTGGTCGTTCATGTCACCCAGATGACCCAGGTTCTCCAACTTCGACTCCTGCATCGACGTAGCGACCGCGATCACCGCACCACGCTCACCCATACCCAACTTCTTAGCGGTATCAGTGATCGCCTTGGCGTTGGCAAGCTGCTCCTTCGACAGGCTGATCTGCGACTGCGCACCCTGCGTGCCGTGCGGCACCAGCTTGTCCATGGCCGGCTTGTCACTGGTCACCGCGGCAACCGTGGTCATCGCCGGGGCAGTGTGCCCGGCCGGGGCCGCGAACGCGTGGCCCACTGGGCCGGCGACAGCGCCACCAACGAAGGCGAGGCTCGCGACACCCAGAGCGGTCTTACGAACGAACGAAGTCTTGGTAACAGCGGTGAAAGTCGTCTTCACGATGGTTCACCTTCCAATCGGGGGTACCGAGCCGCACACACGTAACAGGGGGAAACAGGTGCGTCACTCGGGAAGAAGTACGAGGCCACAGGCCCTATGAGGCGGGAAAGAACACTGCCCCGGCGCTGCTCCGGTCGTACGCGATGTATAACGACCCCACCCCCGCCAACATTCCACCGATCATGGCCCCAGGCGAGTTGATCAAGCCCAGAAACCTCGCACCACCGGACAACCGGAACGGTCGGGCGGCATTTGTTCCCGAGGTGACGCCGGGGAAATCCGGTGGGAAGATGCATGGATGTACCTCATCCGTGAGCGGCTCTTCGACATCGGCGACGACTTCGACATCACCGACGATGCGGGTCGCAAAGTCTTCCGCGTCGACGGCAAGGTCCTGACCCTCCGCGACAAGCTCGTCATCGAAGACGCGGCCGGCACAGAGGTCGCCTCGGTACACCGGCAACTGATCACACTGCGTCGGACGTACACCATCAAGATCGGTGGCGAGAAGGCCGCCGAGGTACGTAAGAACCTCTTCACACCCTTCAGGGACAAATACACGATCGACATCCCTGGGCCACACGACCTGGAGATGCGCGGCGACCTCCTCGACCACGAGTACACGGTGGAGCGGGACGGACGGGAGGTTGCCTCGGTGTCGAAGAAGTGGTTCACGATCCGTGACACGTACGCGGTCAACATCGTGGACGACGAGAATCACCTACTGATCCTCGCGGGCGTGCTGGCCCTCGACCTCGCGCAGTCCCGGGCTGAGAAGGAGCGCGAGGAGAAGGAACGGAAGAAGAGCGACTGACCGCAGCGGCGCGTCGTAACCCCCTGCTCCAGAGGTGCCTGGGATCAGTGCCCTCTCACGCAGAATTCGTTGCCGTCGGGATCAGCAAGCACGACGGCGCCGTCCGCACCGACCTCTAGCCGGGTGGCTCCGAGGGCGACCAGCCGATCGACCTGCGCTTGCTGATCGCCCTCGGCTGTGAGGTCGAAACGCTGCCGATTCTTCAGCTCTTTCGGGGCCAGGGGCGGCCCTCCCCACGCAACCTTCGTGCCGCCTTGTGGTGACTGAATCGCGGTTTCCTGATTCTGGTCCCAGACAAGCGGCCAACCCAGGGCCTCGCTCCAGAAGATGCCGACCTCCCTGGTGCCGTCGCAGGCAATTTCCCCGAGCAGACCGCACCCGGCGAGGAAGGTGTTGCCCGGTTCGATCACGCAGAACTCGTTGCCCTCCGGGTCGGCCAGGACGACGTGGCCCTCCTCGGGACGCTGCCCGACGTCAAGGTGGTTGGCACCGAGCTTCAGCGCCGTCGCCACCGTGTGCTGCTGGTCGGCGAGGCTGGCACTGGTTAGGTGAAGGTGCACGCGGTTCGGCCCCACCTTCTCCGTACGGTTCGGGATGAACCGAAGGCCCGGCTGGGTGCCGTCACCGGGCAGGAGGGCACCACCGACAGCCTCGACGACCTCCCTGCCGAGCATGCCGGCCCAGAACTGCGCCAGATGAGCCGCGTCCTGCGCATCGAAGGTTACCGTCAGCAGTCCCGAGAGCATGACGGCACAGTAGACACTGCCCCGCAACGGAACAAGGGCATTTAGCGGTCGGATGCAGCGCCACTACTGTCGACGGGCGACGCATGTGTACGCGCCTCACGTCACTGACGTCCTCAGTTTACGATCACGAAAAGGGTCGTGACCGGGTCCCGTACTTGGGACCCGGTCACGACCGGAGATACCTTTGTCCTGCTGGTGTCTTACTTGGTCCAGACGTCCTGGACGATGTGAGCGGCCTGGTTCTCCCACTGCGCGTACGCGTCCGGGAACGCCGACACCTGAACCTTCTGCGCCGCCACCGTCAACGGCAGATCCTGCCAACCATCCACCTGCTTCAGATTGCTCAGGAACGCCGTCGCCGCGTACGTCGGATCCGTGATCTGCGCCGGAGTACCCCAACCAGACGACGGGCGCTGCTGGAACAGACCCAGGGAGTCGTGGTCGTTCATGTCACCCAGATGACCCAGGTTCTCCAACTTCGACTCCTGCATCGACGTAGCGACCGCGATCACCGCACCACGCTCACCCATACCAAGCTTCTTAGCGGTATCAGTGATCGCCTTGGCGTTGTCGGTCTGCTCCTTCGACAGACTGATCCGCGACTGCGCACCCTGCGTGCCGTGCGGCACAAGCTTGTCCATGGCCGGCTTGGCGGCAGTCTCCTGCGCGACGGTGGTCATCGCCGGGGCCGTGTGCTCGGCCGGGGCCGCGAACGCGTGGCCCACCGGGCCGGCGACAGCGCCACCGACGAAGGCGAGGCTGGCGACACCCAGAGCGGTCCTACGAACGAACGAAGTCTTGGTAACAGCGGTGAAAGTCGTCTTCACGATGGTTCACCTTCCAATCGGGGGCTCTCCCAGCACGCACACACAAAGGGGGAAAGGTGCCGTGCTCGAAGGAAGAAGAAGTACGAGGCCACAGGCCCTCTATGAGGCAGGGAAGAACACTGCCCCGGCGCTGCTCCGGTCGTACGCGATGTATAACGACCCCACCCCCGCCAACATTCCGCCGATCATGGCCCCCCAGCATGTTGATCAAGCCCAAAAACCTCGCATCCGGGGACAGGGCGGATGAGGTGACACCTGTAGGCATCGCGTCAAGGATTCTTCGGGCATGTTGACCCGGCTACGCGGCGACTGAAAACTTGTCCGGTTCGGTCCAGAAAACGAGTGGAGGACTCATGCGCGGCGGCATGGGCACGGTCCTGCTCATGGTGCTCTTGAGCGGGGCGTTGTTCGGATTGGGAGGTGCCCTGTTGGTGGTACCGGGACGCACCACGCGGCTACTCAATGACGCCTTCTTCGTCGTCCCCCGGGTGGGCGGGCGTTACCAACCAGTCAAGAGGGTTGTCGCGATGCTGGTCGGTCTCGCGTTGATCGGCTACGCGGCGTTCCTCGTCTACGACTTCGTTCTGGCGACTGTATTGGTCTACGACCCCGTACCACGGGCCTGACCCACGCTGACCGCGCGTACGTGGGGCCCCTCCCGATGGCGGCTCACACCGGTTTCGCCCAGGTATGCGGTAGGTGACCGCTGGCTGTCACTTCCGTTCCGCACTGGCGCGGTTCCGACCGGATGGTTATCGTGCCGACGACGCCCACGAGGCCCACCCCACCGTCAGGGAAAGGCGTGTAATGACCTCTCCGTCCGGCCCGTCCCGCCGCCAACTTCTGGTCGCCGCCGCGACAGCTGCCGCCGCAGCACCGCTGGTCGCCGCCGCTCCAGCCCAGGCGCACGGGGCCGCGAAGCCGAAAAGCTGGGACCTCACCGTCCTGGGCACTTCGGACACTCACGGTAACGTCTACAACTGGGACTACTACAAGGATGCCGAGTACGACGACAGCGCGCACAACGATATCGGCGTAGCGAAGCTGACCACGCTCGTCAACCAGATCCGCAACGAGCGCCGAGGCAAGGCGACCCTGGTGTTGGACGCCGGGGACACGATCCAGGGCACCTCCCTGGCGACGTACTACGCCAAGCAGGAGCCGATCACCTCGACTGGCGAGAAGCACCCGATGGCTCGGGCGATGAACGTCCTCGACTACGACGCCGTCACCCTCGGCAACCACGAGTTCAACTACGGTCTCCCCCTGCTCGACCTGTGGATCCGGCAGCTCGGTTTCCCCGCGCTGGCCGCCAACGCGGTCAACGCCCGTACCGGCAAGCCGGCCTACACGCCGTACATCATCAAGAAGGTCGACCTCGGTCGGGGCGCGCCGACTCTGCGGGTCGGCATCCTCGGCCTGACCAACCCGGGCGTGGCCATCTGGGACAAGGGCAACGTCGAGGGCAAGCTACGGTTCGAGGACATGATCGCCACTGCCGCCAGGTGGGTCCCGGTGATGCGCCAACGCGGTGCCGACATCGTGCTGATCTCCGCGCACGGTGGTGACAACGGTACGTCCAGCTACGGCCCCGAGTTACCGAACGAGAACCCGGTCGCGCTGATCGCGCAGCAGGTGCCCGGCATCGACGCGATCCTCTTCGGGCACGCCCACAACGAGGTCGTGGAGCGCTTCGTCGTCAACGCCGCCACCGGCGTACAGGTGTTGACATCGGAACCGTCGCGGTGGGGCCAGCGACTCACCCGGATGGACTTCACGTTGACCCGGGAACGCAACTGCTGGAAGATCACCAGCAAGCGGGCCACCATGCTGAACACCAACACCGTGGCCGAGGACCCGAAGGTGCTGGCGGCCGTACGCGCCCAGCACAACAAGACGGTCGCGTACGTGAACCAGGTGGTGGCGACCTCCGCGGTCGAACTGCCGGCGACCGAGTCCCGCTACAAGGACACCCCGATCCTCGACTACATCAACAAGGTGCAGACCGACGTCGTCACCGCCGCCCTGGCGGGTACGACGTACGCGAGCCTGCCGGTGCTGTCGATCGCCGCCCCGTTCAGCCGTACCGCGGTCTTCCCCGCCGGCGACGTGAAGATCAAGGATGTGGCGGGGCTCTACATCTACGACAACACCCTCGAAGCCGTCGTGATCAGCGGCGCCGAGGTGAAGGCGTACCTGGAGTACTCGGCCAAGTACTTCCGCACCCTCGGCCCGGGTGCCCCGGTGGACCCGGCAACCCTCAACGACCCGTCGGTGCCGGACTACAACTACGACACCATCTCCGGTGTCGACTACGACATCGACATCAGCCGCCCGGTCGGCCAACGGATCACCCGCCTGGTGCACCCGGGTACGGAAACGCCGGTGGCCGACGGCGATCAGTTCGTGATCGCGGTGAACAACTACCGGCGCAGCGGGGGCGGCAACTTCCCCGGCATCGTGAAGACCCAGATCTACAACCAGCAGCAGGAGATCCGCCAACTGCTGATCGACTGGGCACAGGAGAGGGGCACGATCGACCCGGCCGACTTCTTCGTGCCGAACTGGCGGCTGGTACGCGAGGGCGTACCCGTGGAGTTCCCCGCCTGACCCGCAACGCGATGCGACGACGTGGAGGGGCGCCCGCTCGGGTGTTCCTCCACGTCCCGGGTCGCTGGTAGCGTGCGTACCCATCATTGATCTCTATGCTCCGGACCGCACCCGGCTGGCGTTGCACAACCTCGGCGGCGCCGGCTCACCGGTACTTCTGCTGCCCGGGCTCTGCGGCTACGCCGGGGAGTGGTCGGCCACGGCCTCCTGGCTCGCCGACACGCACCAGGTTTACGCGCTCGACCCGCGCGGGCACGGCGACAGCGAACGTCGGCCGAAGGACGTCTCCCGGGCCGCCCACGTCACCGACGCGGCAGCGGCTCTCGGGCTCCTCGGCCCAGCCGTCCTGGTCGGGCAGTCACTCGGCGGGCACACCGCCCTGCTCACCGCCGCCAGCCATCCCCTGCTGGTGAATCGGCTGGTCCTGGTGGAGGCGGGTCCGGCGGGGGACGGACCGGAAGACGACACCGCCGACGGCATCGACCGCTGGCTCGCCGACTGGCCAGTCCCGTTTTCGGACCAGGCCACCGCCGCCGAGTATCTCGGCGGTGGCCTGGTCGGGACGGCCTGGGCCGGCGGGCTACGGGAACACGCGGACGGCTGGTATCCGGCGTTCGACCGGGACATCATGGTCGCCACCATCGCTGGTGTCGCAGAGCCCCGCTGGGACGAGTTCGAGCAGGTCGCCTGCCCGACCCTGCTGGTGAAGGGCGAGCAGGGCTTCATGGGTGCCGACGAGTACACGAGGATGCGACGGCACCCGATGCTCACCGCCGTGGAGGTACCGGGGGCCGGGCATGACGTACACCTGGACAGCCCGGTCGCCTGGCGGGCCGCACTCACCGCGTTCCTGGGTGGCTCCGCCGAGGTGTCCTGACCCCGTCGAGGCCGGCATCGTCGCGGCGGTCAGAACCGCAACCGGGCGCCGATCGGTAGATGGTCACTTCCGGTCGCGGGCAGGGACCAGATTTCGGTGATGGTAGCCGCGCGGGCCATGACCTGGTCGATCCGGGCAACCGGCAGAGCCGCCGGCCAACTGAACGCGAAACCCGACCCGACCGAGGGTAACTGTGCACGTACCGGCTCCAGTCCGCGGTCGTCCACCGTGCTGTTCAGGTCGCCCAGCAGGACGACCCGCTCCGACCGTTCGGCGCGCAGCGCGCGGCCGAGCAGGACAGCGCTCTGGTCCCGTCGTACGGTACCGAAACCGTCCGGCAGCCCGAGACGTACCGAGGGCAGGTGGGCCACGTACACCGCCACGTCGCCCCAGGGCGTACGCGCGGTCGCCCGCAGTCCCCGATCCCAGTCTGCCCCGAACCCGTCTGGTCTGATGTCGACCAGCCGGGCGTCGGTGAGCGGATACCTCGACCAGAGTCCGACGGTGCCGTGAACCGTGTGATGGGGGTACTCCGGGGCCAGGGTCGCCCTGTAGGCGGGCAGCGCGGCCGGCGTCACCTCCGCCAGGCCGATGAGATCGGGCCGGACCGCCATGAGTGTCGTCGCCGTACCCGCCGGGTCCGGGTTCTCGTCACTGACGTTGTGCGCGACCGCGGTGAGGTCGTACTCCGACCCGGTGCCGGGCAGCAGCAGGCCACCGAAGAGGCCGAGCCAGGCGGTGACCGGCACCAGCACCGCCAGCAGCGCGACCACCGAACGGCGCAGCAGGCTCAACACGACCAGTGCCGGAATGCCGAGCCCGAGCCAGGGAAGAAAGGTCTCCAGGAGGCTGCCGAGGTGGCCGACTCCGTTCGGCACCAGACGATGGAGGACCAGGAGGCAGGCGACGAACACGGCGCACGACGCGAGCACCTGGCCGCGCTGCCAGCGGGACCAGCCGCGGACCTCGCCACCCAGGATCCAACGGACCCACCGCGCTGGCCACCACCGTCGTTTGGGCCGGAGCGGACCATGGTCGCGCGGCGTCTGCACCCTGCAACTCCCCCGTGTCGTGAGTGGTCGCGGCGACCAGACTAGACGGGGATGGAACCGGTGCGGGGCGAAGCGGTTCGGTCGCGGGACGCCAGTACGGCACCGATTCCCGCCACGATCCCCAGCAGGGCGGCCACCGGACCCGGCCCGGGCATCGGCAACACCATGGGTACGACGCCGGGGAACAGCGCGCTCGCGTCGTCGTACCGGAACGCCAGGACCATCGCGGAGCCGGCGGCAACGAACGCGCTGGCCGCACCGACCACGAGCGGCACGACAGACCGACGGCCGGCCGGGACGAACAGCGCCCAGGCGACGCAGCCGTGCAGCGCCAGCACGCTCACCACGTAGAACTGCCAGCCCGGGAACCGGGTGAGGTGGATGTCGAACCTGCCGTACACCGCCCAGGGCAGGACGGCGACGGAAAGTGCGCTGCCGGCGACACCGGTCGCCGCGCCGAGCGGTGGCAGGATCCGTGGCATTAGGCCAGTTCCTCGTCCGGGAAGTGTTCGACGGATTCGTCACCTGTCGCCATGGCGGCCTCCTCGTTCCGCCCCATTGTCACCCGGTTCCGCGCGGCGCGACCACCCCGTCACCCGGATGGAGGAACGCCGGCCACGGGCCCGGGTGTGGTCCTCGGCGGCGTTCGCGGGCGCCGACCCGGTGCGGTCAGGAGCCGAGCAGGGCGAGTGCCGCGCGGACCGGGGTGCGGGTCAGGGTTCGTTGGAAGGACGCCTCGCCCTGGCAGAACCGGGCGAACATCCGCCAGCCGGGCGGGGTCGCGACCACGGCGTGGAAGATTCCCGGGTGCCGGGTGAACGCGCCGAGCAGGCGCCGCCCGGCCGCCATCGACGGGCCGAGCTGTTGGTGCACCGCCGTGACGTAACCGTCGAGGTCGCCGCTGGCGGCCGCGACGCCGGCGAGCGTGCCGGAGCGGAGCGCGAAGCTGATCCCCTCACGGGTCCACGGTTCGAGCAGACCGGCGGCGTCACCCGCGACCACCACCCGTCCCCGCCGCAGTGGCGAACGGTCGGTACGGCAACGGGTCAGGTGACCCGAGTCGTGGATCGGGTCGATCCCGGCGAGACCGTGGCGTTCGACGAAGTCCCGCAGGTAGCGTCGGGTCGCCTCGGGCTGACCACGCTCGGCAATGACACCGACGGTGAGCACGTCGCCCTTGGGGAAGATCCAGGCATACGAACCCGGGATCGGTCCCCAGTCGAGCAGCAGTCGGCCCCGCCACCGCTCCTGCAATGCCGACGGGACCGGCAGTTCCAGCTCCAGTCCGAGGTCGACCTGGTCGTATTCGACACCGACGTGGCGGGCGGTGACGCCGGAGGAACCGTCGGCGCCGACGACCACGCCGGCGGTCACCTCGGTGCCGTCGGCGAGGCGGATTCGTACCCCGTCCGGGTCCTGTTCGATGGCGCGTACGGTGACCCGCTCGCGGATCTCGGCGCCCGCGGCGGCTGCGGCCCGGCGTAGCCGGTCGTCGAACTCGGGGCGGCGCACCATCAGCACGAGTGGCGACCCGTGGTCACGGCTGAAACCACGCCGACCGTCGTGAGTGAACGTCACGCGCCGCACCTGGTCGTCGGCGGGGACCTCGATCCGCCCGTCGAGCGCGGCGAGCGAGGTGCCGATGAGCCCGCCGCCGCAAGTTTTGTAACGGGGGTGTTCGGCCCGCTCCAGCACCAAGGTGCGGGCTCCGGCCCGGGCGGCGGCGTAGGCGGCGGAGAGTCCGGCCGGCCCGGCGCCGACGACGGCGACGTCACATGCGGTCACGGGAGCAGCCTAGAGGAACACTGTCCGTGGAGGATGGTCGTGCTGACCGTGAGGTCGGAATACCGCCTCCCATGACCCGCCCGAGGCACGTATTTGTTTCACCATGATTGCCGGTGGCCTATGTTTGCACCGATCCCCGTTTCGGATCCTGCGCCCGTTGTGTCGCGGAATGCATTCACCGACAGTCAAACGTGAACCATTTCCCGGCTCTACTCAGGTTCACCCGAGGGCAAGCGACAGGCGCCCTGGCCTCGCCAGGTGCCTTGAGCGTCCCACGATCAGAAAAGCCGGAACAGCACAGAATACGCGACCCGGCCACCAAATCATACATCTCTACATTTCAATGGATTGCCCCTAGCATTTCCTCCAGTCAGTTACCCGGAACCATCGATCGGTGGATCACAAGCCCACCGGCCGACCATCGAAGGGGAGCACAAGGGATGACACACACAGGGTCACCCGGGCGCCGCTGGCGCATCGGAGCAGCCGTCACCGCCGTGGCGACGGCCGCAGTCGCGTTCGCCAGTCCCGTCGCCGCCGCACCCGCCGAAGGACAGATCCTGCGGGCCGGTGGCGCCACCGCGGTCGCCGGCTCGTACGTCGTGGTGTTCAAGGACGCCTCGGTGGCCCAGTCCACGGTCACCGACAACGCGAAGAGCCTGGCCAAACGGCACGGTGGCAGCGTCGCCCGTACCTACCAGCACGCGCTGCGCGGCTTCGAGGTACGGCTCTCCGAATCCGCCGCCAAGCGACTCGCCGCCGACCCGTCGGTGAAGTACGTGCAGCAGAACCACACCGTCCACATGGCGGCGACCCAAACCCCGACCCCCTCCTGGGGCCTGGACCGCATCGACCAGCGCAACCTGCCGCTGAACAACTCCTACACCTACCCGAACAACGGCGCCGGCGTCCGGGCGTACATCATCGACACCGGCATCCGCTTCGCCCACAGCGACTTCGGCGGACGGGCGGTCACCGGCTTCGACGCGGTCGACGGCGGCAGCGCCGACGACGGCAACGGACACGGCACGCACGTCGCCGGCACCGTCGGCGGCACCGCCTACGGGGTCGCCAAGGGCGTCACCCTGGTCGGCGTACGGGTGCTGGACAACGGCGGCAGCGGCTCGTACGCGGGCGTCATCGCCGGCATCGACTGGGTCACCGGCGACCACGACCCGGGTGAGCGGGCGGTCGCCAACATGAGCCTCGGCGGCCCGTTCGACCAGGGCGTCAACGACGCCGTCACCCGGTCGATCGCCGACGGTGTGGTGTACGGCATCGCGGCCGGCAACGAGTACAGCTCCAACGCCTGCAACGTCTCGCCGGCCAGCACCCCGAACGCGATCACGGTCGGCGCGACCGAGTCGAACGACGCCCGTGCGACGTACTCCAACATCGGCACCTGCCTGGACATCTTCGCCCCCGGCAGCGGCATCACCTCGGCCTGGTACACCAGCAACACCGCGACCAACACCATCAGCGGCACCTCGATGGCCACCCCGCACGTGGTCGGCGCCGCCGCCCTGGTGCTGTCGGCCAGCCCCACGTACACACCGCAGCAGGTACGGGACAAGCTGGTCAACGACGCCACCAACGGCGTGGTGACCAACCCGGGTACCGGTTCCCCGAACAAGCTGCTCTACATCGGAAACGTCGTCCCGCCGACCCAGGACTTCTCGATCGCCGTGGCCCCGGCCGCCGGTACGGTCAACCCGGGCCAGTCGGCGACCGCCACGGTCAGCACCACCACCACCGTCGGCAGCCCGCAGTCGGTGGCGCTGAGCGCGAGCGGCCTGCCCGCCGGGGCGACCGCCAGCTTCAGCCCGGCCACGGTCACCTCGGGCGGATCCTCCGCGCTGACCATCAGCACCACCGCCGCCACCCCGCCCGGCACCTACCCGGTCACCATCACCGGCACGGGACCGGTCACCACCCAGGCGACCACGTACTCGCTGACCGTGAACGGGGCGCCGGGCTGCACCCAGACCAACGGCAACGACCTCACCATCCCGGACAACAGCACGGTGGAGAGCTCGATCACCATCTCCGGCTGCGCCCGTAACGGCCGCACCAACGCCACCGTGGCGGTCAACATCGTGCACACCTACAAGGGCGACCTCGTCGTCAGCCTGATCGCCCCGGACGGCAGCGCCTACGTGCTGCACAACCGCGCCGGCGGCAGCACCGACAACATCAACCAGACCTTCACCGTGAACCTCTCCAGCGAGCCTGCCAACGGCACCTGGAAGCTCCGGGTGCAGGACGCGGCCACCCTCGACACCGGTTACCTGAACAGTTGGACCCTCGCCCTCTGACGGCACGGTCCGTCGTACCCTCCGCACCGGAGCCCCGGCACTTCGCCGGGGCTCCGGCCCGTACCGCAGGTGTGGAGGCGGGTCCGGAGAAGCCGACGACGGCAAGGACGGCAAACCCCTCATATACCTCTCGCCGGTCGGGAATCATCGGCTTGTGGCGGGGTATCCGCCCGGCCGTGAGGTGCCCGACAGTGTGGTCGAGCGGAGGAGCTTTCCATGCGACAAGTACAGCTATCGGACCTTGAGGAACGTGTGTACGCCGCGGTGACCGCGCTCGAGGCGAAGGGACAGGTTCCCTACCCGGGGGCGATCGCCGACGAGTCCGGGCTCGCCGAGGAGCAGTTGACCGCGCCGTTGCACAACCTGTCGGCCAAGAACCTGCTGCACCGCGAGGATTCGCCGCTGGCCGGTCTCGACTTCGGACCGCGGTGGTGCGCACATCAAGCCGCCTAGCGGCCAGGGCACCCGCAAGGACCCGCCCGGGGTGAACCGCCAGCGCAACCTGGCGCTGGCGGTGGGCCTGATCGCGGCGTTCATGACCCTGCTGGACGTGAGCATCGTCAACGTCGCGGTGCCGTCGATCGAACGGGCGCTCAAAGCGTCCCCGAGCGAACTGCAGTGGGTGCTCTCCGGGTACGCACTGACCTTCGGCCTGGTCCTCGTCGCGGCCGGCCGGTTCGGCGACATCCGTGGCCGGCGCAACGTGTTCATCGCCGGGCTCGCCCTCTTCACGGTGACCAGCGCCGCCGCCGGGCTGGCCACCTCACCGGAGTGGCTGATCATCGCTCGACTGGTCCAGGGCGCCGCGGCGGGGATTGTCAATCCCCAGGTCGTCGGCATGATCGAGCAGATGTTCCAGGGCCCGGAGCGGGGACGGCCGTTCGGCCTGCTCGGCTCGGTCATCGGCATCTCGACCGCGATCGGCCCGCTGCTCGGCGGTCTGCTGATCGCGTTGGTAGGGACCCACGACGGCTGGCGTCTGGTCTTCTTCGTCAACGTGCCGGTCGGCATCGCCGCGATCATCTTCGGCCGGCGGGTGCTGCCCGTGCACCACCCGGGACCACGAAAGAGCCTCGACCCGGTCGCGGTGCTACTGCTCGGGATCGGCGTCACCCTGTTGCTGCTGCCGCTGATCGAGGAACGGCAATGGCAGGGCTGGCTCAAGTGGCTGCTGATCCCGGCGGCGGCACTGGTGCTGACCGGATTCGCCCGCTGGGAACGGCGCTACCGGCGGCACGGCGAACCGCTGTTCGACCTCGCACTCTTCCGGCGCAGGTCGTACAGCCTGGGCAGCCTCATCGCCCTGCTCTACTTCGCCGGCTTCACCGCGCTCTTCTTCATCTTCACCCTGTTCCTGCAGAACGGACTCCACTACAGCGCGCTCGCCGCCGGCATCTCGGTGACCCCGTTCGCGCTCGGTTCCGCGGTCTCCGCCATCCTCGGCGGCCGGATCGTCAACCGGTTCGGCCGGCCGCTCGTCGCGATCGGCCTGGTCCTGGTCGCGATCGCGCTGGTCGGCATCATGGTGGCCCTGCACTTCGTGCCGGGCCGGGGCGCACCGTACGCGACCGCCGCGCCGCTGCTGCTCGCCGGGATCGGTAGCGGACTGGTGATCACACCGAACCAGACCCTGGCCCTCGCCGAGGTGCCGGTGGAACGGGGCGGGGCGGCGGCCGGGATGTTGCAGACCGGACAACGGATCGGGTCGGCGGCCGGAATCGCCGGTGTCGGCACGGTCTTCTTCTCCGCACTCGCCGCGACCCACAACGGATGGTCGAGGGCGTTCCGGGACGCCCTGCTCATCGCGCTCGGCTTCGTCCTGATCGCGTTCGTCGCCGCACTCGTGGACATCCTCGCCGGACGGCGAGACCAGCGCCACGAACGGGACGCACGCGCCCACGGCGAGCCGTCCGGCCAGGGCGGATGACGGATAAACCCGTACGTCGCCACCACACACTGTGACCTGGCTCACTCAAATGACGTGGTGAACCGGGTTCGTATCCGCCCCACCGGTGTATGCAACCGACGATCCGTGCGTCCGTCACCGGGGAGGTAACCAATGTCCCGCCAGCAGTTCGGCTTCGTGATCGGCTTACTCATCGCGGCGGTGTGGGCCGTCGCCGGCTTCGGTGCGGCGGCAGGCGCGGTCCTCGCCGGCCTGGTCGGCTGGCTCGCGGTCAGGGTGATCGACGGCGACCTCTCGGTGGCCGGGCTCGCCGACCGGGCCAGCGCGAACCGGCGCCGCTCGCCCTCCTCATAACCACCCGAACGGTCATGGCGTCGACGACGTCATGACACCGGACCAGGAACGAGTTCAGGAGGCGGCAGATGGCAGACACCGACACCCGGACCGACGGCCGGGAAAAGCTCAAGTCCCCGAACCAGCTTGTCCCCGGCGGCGGACAACCGGCGCGGGCCCAGCTCGTCACCGATTCGGGAAAGACCCTGATCGCCGAGGGGGTGGTCGCGAAAATCTCCGGCTTCGCCGCGAAGGAGATTCCCGGGGTTCACTCGATGGGAACCGGCATGGCCCGCCGCGTCGGCCAACTGCGCAACCTCGTACCGGGCGGTAACGAGGCGTCGACCCAGGGGGTGTCGGTGGAGGTCGGCGAACGGGAGGCCGCCGTCGACCTGGACATCGTCACCTGGTACGGCCAGAGCATCGTCGACATCTCCGACGCGGTACGCCGCAACGTGATCGACCGGGTGCAGGCGATGACCGGTCTCAGGGTGATCGAGGTGAACATCAACGTCGACGATGTTTTCGTGGACGGAGAACAGAACAGTGGCATGAGCGGCTCCGGCGGCAACAACGCGGGCATGCGGTCACGATGACCACGCAGAAGTCACGGGCCACCGGAAAGGCACCCGCCGACGCGAAGTCCCGGTCGGCCGAGCCGGAGCACCGGGCCGACCGGGTCGCACTCGCCACGGCGGTACGCGACGCCGTACTCGCGGTCGACGGGGTCCGGGAGCTGACCACCGGCGGCCCCGTCGAGGTGGCCACCCAGTACGCCGGCGGCAAGGTCTCCGGCATTCGGTTGGGTGACGAGGTCGAGGTGCACGTGACGGTCGAGGCGGTGCCGATCGGGCCGCTCGGAGAACGGATCCAGGCCGCCGTACGGGCGGTGCTGGCCGGGGCTGGTGTGGATAGCCCGGTGGAGGTCGTGGTCGACGACATCGACCTGGCGGCATTGGCCGCGCAACCGCGGAGGTGAACCCATGCGGGTGGTCAACCGGCTGGCCTCGCTGCTGCTGGCCGTCATCCTGCTCGGCGGTGGCCTGCTGCTCGCCGCCGAGGCCGCGGCGGTCGCGCTCGACCTGCCGTCGCTGCTGATCGACCGGGCGAGTTGGTTCAACACACTGACCAGCACCACCGTGGGCGATCCGATCATCTTCGCGATCGCGATCGCGGTGGGTGTGGTCGGCCTGCTGATCCTGCTCACCCAGTTGCGCCCGTGGACCCCACAACGGCTTGAGGTGCCGCTCGCCGACGGATGGCACCTGCACCGCCGGTCGGTCGAGAAACGGCTGGCCGGTGCGGCCGACCGGGTGCCCGGCGTCCGGGACGCGCGAGCCCGGGTACGTCGGCACGGCAGCTCCTGGTCGTCGCGCATCCGGGCGGTCGGCGACCCGGCGACCCGGCCGCAGGTGGAACGTGCGATCCGGCAGGAACTCGACCGGCTGGCCGCCCCACCGGCGGCCCGCCTCGACATCCAGTTGGCACGGCAACGGAGGACCACATGAGCCATGCTGGCAACCGCATCCTCTGGACCGTGGTCGGTCTACTGCTCACCGCACTCGGCGCGGCCGGCGTGGTGGCGAACCTGGGTCACCTGCCCGGCATCGACGAACGGGCGCCGCTGGTCTGGACCGGGTTGCGCGGCCTGTACCGGGACATCTCGCCGTGGGGGCCGATCGTCACCATCGCCCTGGGGTTGATCCTCGCCTTCCTCGGCGGGCTCCTGCTGCGCGGACAGCTCCGCCCGGCGTCCCGTCCCGGGGTGGACGCGTACGACCTGAACGCCGTCACCGGAAAACGGGCCGAACGCGACGACACCGGCCCGGGGATCACGATCGTGCAGGGCTCCGCCGTCACGGACGGGCTGGAACGGGACCTCACCCGGGACCCGCAGATCCGTCGGGCCTCGGTCTGGCTGACCGGCGACCCGCCCACCCCGGAGGTCCGGATCAAGCTCTATGTCAGCCCGCAGGCCCCGCTCGGTGCCCTGCGTGAATACGTGCAGTCGGCGGTGGACCGGTTCGCCGCGACCTCCGGTCTGCGCCCACGGCATCTGGACATCACCGCCCGGGTGGACACCGGCGGTGCGGCCCGGGTGCACTGAGCCCGGTAGCGCTCAGGAGCGGGAGCCAGCCACGGACGCGCGGGCCCCGACCGCTACTCGGGCTGGAACCGGTAGCCCATCCCCGGTTCGGTCAGCAGGTGACGCGGGCGTGCCGGGTCGTCCTCGAGCTTGCGCCGCAACTGGGCCATGTACTGGCGCAGGTAGTTCGTCTCGGACTGGTACTGCGGTCCCCAGACGTCGTGCAGCAGCTGGCGTTGGCTGACCAACCGGCCAGGGTTGCGGATCAGGATCTCCAGCAGGTGCCATTCGGTCGGGGTGAGGCGCACCTCCCGCCCGTCGTCGGCACGAACCGTCCGGGCGGCCAGGTCGACGGTGTACTGGCCGACCAGTACCGCCGCCACCGTATCCCCCGCGCCGGCGGTCCGCCGGGTCACTGCCCGTACCCGGGCCAACAGTTCCTCGACCCCGAACGGCTTGGTGACGTAGTCGTCCGCGCCCGCGTCGAGGGCGAGCACCTTGTCCTGGCTGCCGGCCCGCCCGGAGAGCACGATGATCGGTACGTTGGTCCAGCCACGCAGCCCACGAATCACCTCCACCCCGTCCATGTCCGGCAGGCCCAGGTCGAGTACGACCAGGTCCGGGTGCTGGCTGGCGGCCAACCGCAGCGCGTCCGCCCCGTCGGCGGCGACCGCCACCTCGTAGCGCCGGGCCCGCAGGTTGATCCGGAGCGCACGGAGAATCTGCGGCTCGTCATCGACCACCAGGACCCGGGTCACGACTGACCGCCGAGGCGACGTGGGGCGGGTCGGCCGCCGGTTGGCTCGGTCATTCGTGTTCTCCTTCGGCCGCCGGCAGGCTGAGCACCATGGTCAGCCCTCCACCGGGGGTGTCCTCGGGGACAAGTGTGCCGCCCATCGCCTCGGCCAGGCCACGGGAGAGAGCAAGCCCGAGGCCGACGCCGTTGTGGTTGTCCCGATCACCGGTCCGCTGGAACGGCATGAACGCCTGCTCCCACTGATCCTTCGGCAGCCCGGGGCCGTAGTCGGCGACACGCAGCTCAACCAGCCCGCCGTGCTCGCTGGCCGAGATCGCGGGCGGCCGGTCGGGCGGGCTGAACCGCAGCGCGTTGGCGACCAGGTTGACCAGCACCCGCTCCAGCAGCCCCGGGTCGGCCGAGACCGCCCGCAGGTGCGCGGGGAGGCTGACCTGTACCTGTCGGGCCGGCTCGCCCATCTCGTCGAGCACCGGTGGGACCGCGTCCTCCAGCCCGATCGGGGTCAGCGACAGCCCGAGCACGCCCGCCTGGAGTCGGCTCATGTCCAGCAGGTTCGCCACCAACCGGGTCAACCGGTCGAGCGACTCTTCCGCGGTGGCGAGCAACTCCTCCCGGTCGGACTGGTCGAACTCGACCTCATGGCTGCGCAGGCTGGTGACCGCCGCCTTCGCCGAGGCCAACGGCGTACGCAGGTCGTGGCTGACCGCGGCGAGCAACGCCGTACGCATCCGATCGGCCTCGGCCAGCGGTCGGGCCGTCGCCGCCTCCTCGGCGAGGCGTTCCTGACGCAGGGCGAGCGCGGCCTGCGCGGCGAACGCCTCCACCACCCGTCGGTCGGCGGCGTCGAGCACCCGGCCGCAGAGCACCAGGGAGAGGTTCTCCGCCGCGCGCACCTCGACGTCCCCGCCGGACGGGGTGAGGCAGGGCGTCGCACCGACGGTGGCGGCCACCCGCCAGGCTCGGGGATCGCGCTGCCGGTCCGGTCCGGATGCCGTTTCGGGTGCGCGTTCGAGCAGGGTGACCGAGGTGAGGCCGAACGTCTCCTGGAGTCGTTCCAGAAGCGCGGTCAACGGCCGGGCGCCCCGCAGCACGCTGCCGGCGACGACGGCGAGTGTCTGGGCGTCGGCGCTGGCCCGGGCCGCCTCCCGGGTACGCCGCGCGGCCAGGTCGACCACCGTGCTCACCGCCGCGGCGACCAGGAGGAACACCACCAGGGCGAGCAGGTTCTCCCGTTGCGAGATGGTGAACGCGTGCAGCGGTGGGGTGAAGAAGTAATTGATCACAAGTGAGGCGGCCACCGCCGCCAGCATGGCCGGCCAGAGTCCGCCGACCAGCGCCACCGCGATCACCATGCCGAGGAAGAGCAGGATGTCGCTGGCCAGGGAGAGGTCGTTGGCGAGCAGCCGGAGCAGCACGGTCAGCACCGGGATGCCGATCGCGGCCAACCCGAAGCCGCTCAGTCGCCGCTGCCGGGACAGCGCGCTGCTGACCGACGGTGGGCGGCGGCCGTGGCCGATCTGCTCGTGCGTCACCAGGTGTACGTCGATCGACCCGGAGAGCGCCACCGTGGTCACCCCGACGCCACGGGAGAATACCTGCGCCAGCCGACCGCGACGGCTCGCGCCGAGCACGATCTGGCTGGCGTTCACCCCACGGGCGAAGTCGAGCAGCGCGGTGGCGATGTCGGCGCCCACCACCTGGTGGTAGGTGCCGCCGAGACTCTCCACCAGCACCCGTTGCTTGGCGAGCTGGGTGGGGTCGACGCCGGTCAGGCCGTCGCTGCGGCTGACGTGTACGGCGAGCAGCTCGGCGCCCTTGGGCGTCCGGGCCGCGACCCGGGCGGCGCGGCGGATCAGGGTCTCGCCCTCGGGGCCGCCGGTGAGCGCCACGACCACCCGCTCGCGCGCCTCCCAGGTGGCACCGATGTCGTGCTCGCTGCGGTAGCGGTCGAGCTGGTCGTCGACCTTGTCCGCCAGCCAGAGCAGCGCCAGCTCGCGCAGCGCGGTCAGGTTGCCGACCCGGAAGTAGTTGCCAAGCGCCGCGTCGATCTTGTCGGCGCGGTAGATGTTGCCGTGCGCCATCCGCCGACGCAGCGCCTCCGGGGTCATGTCGACCAGTTCGACCTGCTCGGCCTGGCGCACCACGTCGTCCGGGAGGGTTTCCCGCTGGGTGATGCCGGTGATCTGCTCGACGACGTCGTTGAGCGACTCCAGGTGCTGGATGTTCACCGTGGAGAGCACGTCGATACCGGCGTCGAGCAGTTCCTGTACGTCCTGCCAGCGCTTCTCGTTACGTGAGCCCGGCACGTTGGTGTGGGCGAGTTCGTCCACCACCGCGATCTCCGGCCGGCGGGCGAGCACCGCGTCGACGTCCATCTCGGTGAACTCGACACCCCGGTAGGTCATCGTCCGCCGGGGCACGATCTCCAGGTCACCGAGCATCGCAGCGGTGTGCTTGCGGCCGTGGGTCTCGGCGAATCCGACCACCACGTCGGTGCCCCGCTCGGCGCGGCGGTGCGCCTCCTCCAACATCGCGTACGTCTTGCCCACGCCGGGGGCGGCCCCGAGATGAATGCGCAGTTGTCCACGTGCCACCAGTCGATCCTGCCGCATCTGTGTTCGGAGCCGCCCCGGGACGGGGTCAGCGGTTGCTGGGGAACTGTCGGTCAAGGGCGAGGTTGAGTTCGAGTACGTTCACCGCCGGCTCGCCCATGAAGCCCAGGGCCCGCTCGGTGGTGTACTTGTCGATCAACTTCTGTACCGTGCCGACGTCGGTGCCACGCTCCCGCGCGACCCGCGGTGCCTGCAGCCGGGCGTACGCCTGGCTGATGTCCGGGTCGAGCCCGCTGGCGCTGGCGGTGACGGCGTCAGCCGGCACCACCGGGTCGGCCGGCGCGGTGCCACGGATCGGGGTGACGATCCCGCCGCTGTAGTCCCCGTCGATCTGCGCGCACTCCACGGTCACCCCCTCGTAGGTGGTGACGAACGGGGTGGCCGGGCAGGCCTGGTTGACGCTGACCGCCCGGGTGACCGGACCGGTCAGTCCGTCCCGGTGGAAGACGACCAGCACCGCGCCGACCCCGTCGGTGGTGCAGAACGGCCGTGCGCCGCTCACCCCTTCGAGTTCGCCGATCGCCTTGCTCCGCTCGCAGACCTGGGTCAGCAGGCTCTGCGAGGCGTCGTCCGGGTTGGCGGCGAGGGTGTCCACGACGCTCTCCGGGCCGAGGTTGCTCGCGCTGGTGGAGGTCGGGTCGTAGCCGTCACCGGCGGCCGACGGGCGGCTCTGGAAGTAGCGCGCCACCGGGTTGCCGTCGGCGTCGGTGAAGAGCTGACCGATCAACCGGCTGCCGACCGTCTTGCCGTCGGCGGTCTGCACCAGGGAGCCCTCGGCCCGGCTGTGCAGTCCGGGAATCTGCGCGACCGCGACCATGGCGAGTGGATAGGCGAGGCCGAGCAGGACGGTGAAGACCAGCACCGCGCGGAACGCGGCCAAATGCTGGGCGATCCAGGAAGGTAGACGCATCACGAAATCCCCGGGATGAACTGGATGATAAGATCGATGATCTTGATACCGATGAACGGGGCCACGATCCCACCGAGCCCGTACAACCAGAGGTTGCGGGCGAGTAGCGCGGAGGCGCTGCTCGGCCGGTAACGCACGCCCCGCAGGGCCAGCGGTACCAGGGCGATGATGACGATCGCGTTGAAGATGACCGCGGAGAGGATCGCCGAGGTCGGGCTGGACAACCGCATGATGTTGAGGGTGTCCAGGGACGGGTAGATTCCGGCGAACATGGCCGGGATGATCGCGAAGTACTTCGCGATGTCGTTGGCGATGGAGAAGGTGGTCAACGCGCCCCGGGTGATCAGCAACTGCTTGCCGATCTCCACGATCTCGATCAGCTTCGTCGGGTCCGAGTCGAGGTCGACCATGTTGCCGGCCTCCTTCGCGGCCGACGTACCGGTGTTCATCGCCACGCCGACGTCCGCCTGGGCCAGGGCCGGGGCGTCGTTGGTGCCGTCACCGGTCATCGCGACCAGTCGGCCACCCTCCTGCTCCCGCTTGATCAGCGCGAGCTTGTCCTCCGGCGTCGCCTCGGCCAGGAAGTCGTCCACCCCGGCCTCGTCCGCGATCGCCTTGGCCGTACGCGGGTTGTCACCGGTGATCATCACCGTACGGATGCCCATCCGGCGCATCTCGTCGAAGCGCTCCCGCATACCGCTCTTGACCACGTCCTTGAGGTGGATCACCCCGAGGGCACGGGCGGGCTGGCCGTCGACACGTTCGGCCACCACCAGCGGGGTTCCACCGCTGCCGCTGATCCCGTCGACGATGTCGCCGACCTGCTCGGTCGAGTGACCGCCGTTCTCGCGTACCCACTTCATGACGGCCGCGGCGGCGCCCTTACGAATCTGCCGGACGCCGTCGGCACCGCCCTCGATGCCGAGGTCGACACCGCTCATCCGGGTCTGCGCGGTGAACGGCACGAAGGTGGCGTGGGGCATCACTCCGGCCTCCCGCTCCCGCAGGCCGTACTCGTTCTTCGCCAGGATGACCACCGAGCGCCCCTCCGGCGTCTCGTCGGCCAGGCTGGACAACTGCGCGGCGTCCGCGACCTCCGCCGACGACACCCCCTCGACCGGCAGGAACTCGGATGCCTGCCGGTTGCCCAGGGTGATGGTGCCGGTCTTGTCCAGCAGCAGGGTGTCCACGTCACCGGCCGCCTCGACCGCACGACCGCTCATCGCCAGCACGTTGCGCTGGACCAGACGGTCCATGCCGGCGATGCCGATCGCGGAGAGCAGGGCGCCGATCGTGGTCGGGATGAGGCAGACCAGCAGCGACACCAGGACGATGCCGGTGACGCCGTGGGCGTCGACCGCCGCGGTGTCCGGGGCTGCGCCCTGGAACGCCTTGGAGAAGATCGCCAGCGGCTGGAGCGTGACCACCGAGAGCAGGAAGATGATGGTCAGCGCGGAGAGCAGGATGTTGAGCGCGATCTCGTTCGGCGTCTTCTGCCGGTTCGCACCCTCGACCAGGGCGATCATCCGGTCGATGAAGCTCTCCCCCGGCTTCTGGGTGATCTTCACGATGATCCGGTCGGAGAGCACCTTGGTGCCACCGGTGACCGCGCTGCGGTCACCACCGGACTCCCGGATCACCGGCGCGGACTCACCGGTGATGGCCGACTCGTCGACGCTCGCGATTCCCTCGACCACATCGCCGTCACCCGGGATGATCTGGCCGGCGTCAACCAGCACGATGTCACCCAGGCGCAGTTCGGTGGCGGCGACCGCCTCGTCCTTGAACCGGCTGGCCGGCGTGTTCGGCGACCAGCCGACCAGCCGGGTGGCGACGGTGTCCTTCTTCGCCTGCCGCAGCGTGGCGGCCTGTGCCTTGCCTCGTCCCTCGGCGACCGCCTCGGCCACGTTGGCGAAGAGCACGGTCAGCCAGAGCCAGACCGTGATGAGCCAGGCGAAGACGGTCGGGTCGGCGATCGCCAGCACCGTGGTGAACACGGCGCCGACCTCGACGATCAGCATGACCGGGTTACGCCAGAGAGTGCCCGGGTTCAGCTTGCGAACGGCGTCCGGCAGGGAACGGAGCATCTGCTTCGGGTCCAGCAGGCCACCGCCGATCCGACTGCTCGGATCGCCGGACCCGCCCGACGGGGGGCGCCCACCCGACGAGGCGGGGGCCAGCGGAGTGGTAGTCATGTTCTCTTTCCTCAGCATGTCTGTCACAGGCCCTCGGCCAGCGGGCCGAGCGCAAGCGCGGGCAGGAACGTCAGCGCCACGAGGATCACCGTCACGCCGACGACCATGCCGACGAAGAGCGGGCGGTGGGTCGGCAGCGTCCCCTCGGAAGCGGGTACGGGTTTCTGCCGGGCGAGCGACCCGGCCAGGCCGAGCACGAAGATGATCGGCAGGAAGCGACCGAACAGCATCGCCAGCCCCAGCATCGTGTCCCACCAGCCGGTGTTGACGGTGATACCGCCGAACGCCGACCCGTTGTTGTTCGCCGCCGAGGTGAACGCGTAGAGGACCTCGGAGAGGCCGTGTGGACCGACGTTGAGCGCGGTGGCGTTGTTGCCCGTACCGAACGCCAGCGCCGTACCCACCAGCACCAGTGTTGGTGTGATCAGGAAGTAGAGCGAGGCGAACTTGATCTCCCGGGCGCCGATCTTCTTGCCCAGGTACTCCGGGGTCCGGCCGACCATCAGGCCGGCGACGAAGACCGTGATCACGGCGAGGATCAGCAGGCCGTACAGGCCGGCGCCGACACCACCGGGAGCTACCTCACCGAGCATCATGTTGAACATCGGCATCATGCCGCCGAGTGCGGTGTACGAGTCGTGGAACGAGTTCACCGCACCGGTCGAGGTGAGCGTGGTCGCCGCGCCGAAGGTGGCCGAGTTCGGGATGCCGAACCGGACGTCCTTACCCTCCATAGCCGCGCCGACAGCGTGCGGCACCGTGCCGTCACCCATCAACTCGAAGGCGTTGGTCAGCGCGATGCTCGCGATGGCCAGGATCGCCATGACCGCGACGATCGCGTAGCCCTGCCGGTTCTGGCCGACCAGACGGCCGAAGACCCGGGGCAGGCTGAACGGGATCACGAAGATCAGGAACAGCTGGAGCCAGTTGGTCCAGGTGGTCGGGTTCTCGAACGGGTGCGCACTGTTGGTGTTGTAGAAGCCGCCGCCGTTGGTGCCGAGTTCCTTGATGATCTCCTGGCTGGCGACCGGACCACCGGTGAGCGTCTGCGTGCCGCCGGTCAGCGTGGTGACGTCGGTGCCGCCGTGCAGGTTCTGCACCATGCCGGCCGCGATGAAGACGATCGTTCCGACCACCGAGATCGGGAGCAGGATCCGCAGTGTGATCCGGGTCAGGTCGACCCAGAAGTTGCCGAGCTTGTCGGTCCGGCTGCGGGCGAAGCCGCGTACCAACGCGACCGCCACCGCGATGCCGACCGAGGCGGAGACGAAGTTCTGCACCGCCAGACCGGCCATCTGCACCAGGTGACCCATGGTCGACTCACCGGAGTACGCCTGCCAGTTCGTGTTGGTGACGAACGAGACGGCGGTGTTCCAGGCGACGTGGTTGGTCACCGGGTCGAGGCCGAGCGAGAGCCAGAGCTTGTCCTGCAGGCGCAGGAACGCGTACAGGAAGAGGATCGAGATCGCCGAGAAGGCGAGCAGGCTGCGCGCGTACACGCCCCAGGACTGCTCGGCCCGCTTGTCGGCACCGATCAGTCGGTAGATGCCGCGCTCGACCCGTGAGTGCCGGGTGCCGGCCACCACGTTGTACATGTAGTCGCCGAACGGGCGGTAGGCCGCGACCAGTGCGGCGGCGAGCACGACGATGAAGATCACGCCCGCGGTTGTCGTACTCATCTAGAAACGCTCCGGGAACAGGAGGGCTACCACCAGGAAGACAGCCAGCGCGGCCGACAGGATCAGACCGACGAGGTTGACAGCGTTCACAGCCGCTCCACCGCCCGGACCACCAGGGCAAGGGCCGCGAACAGTCCCACTGTCAGCAGCACGAACACGACGTCGATCACCGAACGTCTCCTCAATCGCGGGTTCATCGCGGCCATGAGTGACCGCACCGAACCATGGAAACGCACCGCATCCCGAGGGGTGCCGGGTTATGACGATCCCGCTACGCCACGCCGGTCCTTCTTGACGTTCCCTTGACAGTCGCGCCTGTTTTGACGCGAGAACAAGCGAATTGGTGGTAATGTGCGGCGGCGAAACCAGCCATACGCCAGGGCGAATCAGACAGCCGGCGATGCTGCGGGAACTGCCCGCATGGGGCCTTTCGCCCCGGCCGGTGCCGCCGAGGGGTCAGGCGGTGCCGCGACCCGTCCGCGACCGCAGGACCAGCACCACGCTGGCGGCGGCAGCCACGCCGAGCAGAACCAGGATGACCACCGCGAGCGTGGACGTCCCGCCACCGTCGCGGGCCGCGCGGGCCGACGGCGCGGACGTGCCGGCGGCCGGGGAGGTCGCACCGGGAGCGGGTGCGATGCCGGCGGAGGTGCTCGCCGCTGCGGCTGTGGTGGTGGCGCCGACCGACGGAGCGGGCAGGGCTGTGGGCGGGGCCGCACCGGTGGGTGCGGGCGCCGGGCCCGCCTGGCTGACCGTGAAGTCGAAACTACCCACGGCGGGTGGGCCGGTCACCGGGGACATCTCGTAGCGGACCGTGTACCGCCCGGCGGCGCCCGGCCGGACCGGCTGGCGGACCCCGACGCCCCTGATGTTCGGTGGCGAGGAGACCACGTCCGTCCCGTCCGGCCCGGTCACGGTGATCTTCACCGCCGCCGGGGACTCGTCGAAGACCAGCGTGACCAGCTCGGGCAGCCGATCGACGGTCTGGTTCGCGCCCGGGGTGCTCTCCCGCAGGGTCGCCCGCGCCATCTCCACCGGTGCCGCCTCCACCCGCGCCGCGTTCGCCGAGGCCGCGTTCGCCGAGGCCCCGACGACCAGCGGCGGGACCGCCACGAACACGGCCACGGCGAGGAGGGTGACAACACGACCCACGGCGCTACGCATGCGCCACACCATAGTCATCCGCCGATGCCGGTGCCAGCGCCGGCGGACGAGCGGTATCGACGAGCGACGACGCGCGGGCACCGACGGTTCCCCGGCCGACGGGCCACCCGGCTGACGACCGGTGTTTCACAGCGGGTCGGCCGGGTAGCCCGGCCAGGAGCGACAGGGGGTACGCGATGCCGGAATCGTGGGTCCGCGAGGCCACGGCCACCGCAGCAGGTGGGCAGCTGCGTACCGGTGACGGGGAATTCTCGACGACCTTGGCCTCTCCGCTCGCGCCGCACTGCAACGGGCTGAGTCCGGAGCAGCTGCTGGCCGCCGCGTTCGCCGCCTGTCTGCACCACGCGGCGGTCGAGGCGGCGACGACGGTCAGCGACGAGGCCCACACGGTGCAGGTACGGGCGCAGGCGCGACTCGGCCGCGATCCCGACGGGTGCTACCACGCCGACGTACGGGCGAGCATCGCCGCGGTGGGGCTGACCCGCCAGCAGTTGGCCAGGCTGGCGGACTCCGCCGACCGGCTCTGGCCCTTCTCCAGCAACGGCGGTGGCCGGCACACCCTCACGGTGACCCCGGCGAACGGCAGCGACCGCTGACCGGCACCCGGCCGAACCGTCCCGGGACGGTCAGGGTGCGTTACCGGAAACCGGCGGTGACCGCACGGTGGTCGCTGGCCGGGGTACGGACCACACCCGCCGACGCCGCGGTGAGGCCCCGGTAGAGCACGTGATCGGGACGGGTGACCGGCATCGCCGCCGGCCAGGTGAAGCCCAACCCGCGTCCGGCGTCGGCTTGCGCGTCGGCGAGCAGGTCGGTCAGCGGGGTGATGGCCCGGTCGGTGCTGGCGGTGTTGAAGTCACCGAGCACGATCAGCCGTTCGGCGGACTCCCGGCGCAGGGTCGCGGCGAGCATGCCGACCGTACGGTCCCGGGTGGCGGTGTCGCCGGCCCGCGCCGAGCCGAGGTGGACGACGTACACCACCACGTCGCCCTGCGGGGTCTCCACCACCGCGCGTAGGGCTCGGTTCCAGCCGAGCCCGGTGTCGACGCCGACATGCTCCCGCACCGGGAAACGGCTCCAGAGAGCGATCGTGGACTCGGTCGCCCGGTACGGATACCGCTCCCGCAGTGCGGCCGACCCCCGGATGTCGCCGCCCACCTCCTGAAGCCCGATCAGGTCGGGATCGGTGGTGGCGAGCGCGCTCACCGTGGCGACCGGGTCCGGATTGCCGATGCGGAGATTCTGGCTGGCCACCCGGAGCGCGACCGTGCCACCACCACCGGAGGGCAGCCAGGCCGTGCCGAACAGGCCGGCCCAGAGCAGCGCCGGCGCCAACACGGTGAGCAGCGCCAGCCGCGACCGGCGCAGCAGGGCGGCGAGGGCCAACACCGGGATACCGAGGCCGAGGAACGGGGCGCCGCTGTCGACCAAACTGCCCAGTCCGGCCACGTTGGGGATCAGTCGGTGTCCGACGATCACCGCGGCCAGCACCACGGCGGCGACCGCGACGAACAGGCCACGGCGACCGCGCGACGGCTGCGCCGGTCCCGGATCGACAGGGTTGGTTTCGCTCGCGGCCACTGTCCGTATCGTATCGCCGCCCTGGCGCCGCGTATCCGGTACCCATCCCATGAGCGTCAACCAGTGGTTGATTTTCGCCACATCGTCAACCTATGGTTGACCCATGGCCGGACCACCTGCCCGACTGGACGAGCTGATCACGTACGTCGTCGGCCGCGAACCTGACGGACCCGCACTGGAACGCCTCTCGGACGCGAACCTGGTCGCCGAATACCTCGGCGACGTGGCCGACCACCTGGTCGGGCACTTCGTGGAGTTGGCGCGTCAGGACGGAGCCTCCTGGGCGGAGATCGGCCGACGCCTCGGGGTCAGCAAACAGGCGGCACAGAAACGGTTCGTCGCGAAACGGGCGGAAGCTGCCGACCTGCTGCCTCCCGGCGTACTCGCCCGGTTCACCGACCGAGCCAGGAACGTGATGGAACGGGCGGAGGAAGAGGCACGGCAGGCCGGGCACGACGAGGTCAACGGCGGACACCTGCTGCTCGGACTGATGCACGAGCCGGACGGCCTGGCCGTACGGGCGTTGCTAGGGCTCGGCGCGCCAACCGAGACCGTACGGGCCGCCACCCGGGCCACCCTCGACCCGCCCGGGGCGCCCCGGCCCGGACCACTCACCCTCTCCCCCGGCGCCCAGCGGGTGCGCGACCTGACCTTCCAGGAGGCGTTGCGTCTGGGACACAACTACGTCGGCACGGAACACCTGCTACTCGGCCTGCTCCGCCGACCAACGGAGCCCGGTGCGCGGGTGCTGGTCGCACTGGGCGTCACCCGCGAGGCGGTGGAGGCATGGGTGGTGGAGGCGTACGCCCGGGCCGGGTCAGCCGGATGAGCAGCACGCTGGCCGGACCGGAGCGACCGCTGTCGCGCGACCGCGACTTCCTCGTCTTCTGGCTGGTGCAGACCCTCTCGGTGGGCGGGGCCTCGTTCTCGTACGTCGCCATCCCGCTGCTGGTCCTCGACGCGACCGGCTCGGTCAGCCGGATGGGCCTGCTCACCGGCGTCTCCGGTGTGGCCGGCATCGTCGCCGGGATCTTCGCCGGCGGGCTGGTCGACCGGATCGACCGGCGTCGGCTACTGATCTGGTGCGACGCCGTACGCGTCCCGCTCTACGCCCTGGTTCCGCTGGTCTGGTGGGGCTCCCCACAGCTCTGGCTGCTGTACGTGATCATGCCTCTGGGCAGCGCCGTGGCAATGGTCTTCCAGGTCGGGTACGTCAGCGCGGTGCCGAGCCTGGTGCCGGCCGCCCGGATAACCGAGGCTAACGGGCGCCTCTTCGCCAGCTACGCCTGCGCCGGGGTGGTCGGACCGATGCTCGCCGGCGGCCTCTGTGCCCTGCTCGGCCCGGCTGCCGCGATCGGGGTGGACGCCGGCACCTTCGCCGTCTCCGCACTCGGGCTGTGCCTGATCCGTCTCCGCCGGCCCGGCTCGCCGCCAACGGCACCTTCCGCCGCCTCGGAGCGGGAGGATCCGGCCGACTCGGCACGAGCGGACGCGGGCGACGACCGCCCGACGGCCGGGCGGCGACCCGTCACCGGCGATCTGCTGGTCGGGGTGGCCTTCCTCTGGCGGCAGCCCGTCCTGCGGGCACTGACCGGCCGGTTGGCGGCGCTCACGTTCCTGACCTTCGGCCTGACCGACCTCTACGTCTACCACCTCAAACAGGGGCTCGGGCGGTCCGACGCGACGGTCGGCTACGTACTCGCCACCGCCGCGCTCGGCACCATCGTGGCCTCGCTCCTGGTCGCCCCGGCCCGTCGCCGTCTCGGCTTCGGCGTCTGCTGGATCGGCTCGTACGCGCTCGCCGGTACGGGAATCGCCCTGCTCGCCGGCGCCGCGGACGCCCGTACCGTTGCGGCGCTCGTCGCCGTGGTGGTGTTCGGCACGAGCCTGGCGGGCATCTGCTCGCTCTCGCTGCGCCAGGAGATCACGCCGGACCCGCTGCTCGGTCGGGTCACCTCGGCGTTCTGGACCATCCACACCGCCCCCGGCCCGCTGGGCGCGGCGTTGTTCACGGCGGCGGCCGGACAGTGGGGGTCGGCCCGGGTCTTTCTCCTCATCGGGGCCGGCTGCCTGCTGGTCGCAGGCAGCGCGGTCGGCACCCCGATCGGCCGGTCGAGGATACGGATACACTGCCGGGCATGATCCGTCGCTTCGTCCGACCGAGCCTCCGTCGACGGCCGAACGGGTGCGCGAATCTCGGCCGATCATCCGAGTCTCACGCCTGGAGCTGATGGCAACGGGAGACGGAGATCGGTGCGTGCAGCGTGTTGATAAGGACAGACATAACCGGCATTCCCGTCTTGCGACGATGCCGCCCGGCCGCCCTGGGCTGCCGCCCGATGACCGGCTGACCAGGGGAAACTGTGGCGGACGCCACCGCTGCGGTCGACCCACGACCGGCTGGCATTGCCTAGCCTCGGCGAGTGCATCCCAACGACGAGACGAAGCGTGAGCCGGCGACCAACCCCGCACCTATCCGTCCGGCTGAGCCCCCTACGGATGATCGGTCAACTGGCCGGCACCGGTCCCCGACCGGGGGACGGGGACGATTCCTCCGCTCGCCGTCGCGCCGCGCCACGCGCCGCCGGGCACGTAAGTCAAGGATTCGCACCCTGGTCACCTCGACCCCGGTCCGGCTGACCCTGGTCACCGGATTCACCTGCTGCCTCGGCTTCGTCGCGTTCACCGAGTCACGTGCGGCGACCCCCCAGTCCGCGCCCCTGCACGCCACCCTGGCGGACACGACCGCGCTCTCCGAGCGCCTCGCTGCCGCCCAGGAACAGGCCGCATCCCGGAACAGTCCGCGAGCGCCGATCCCGACAACTCCCGCCACGCCGACGCCGAGCGTCTCCGCGTCGGTGAAGCCGACCACCAAGCCGGCCCTGCGCAAGCCAGCCGCACCCCTGAAGCCGAAGCCGGTCGCCGGCCTCGACCAGGCGCAGATGGACAACGCCGCCGCCATCGTCAAGGTCGGGATCAAGCTCGGCATCCCACAACGTGGGCTGATCGTCGCCATCGCGACCGCGATGCAGGAGAGCAACCTCTACAACCTGGCCAACCCCGCGCTGCCGGAGTCGCTGGAACTGCCCAACCAGGGCACGGGATACGACTTCGACTCGGTCGGGCTGTTCCAGCAACGCACCAGCAGTGGTTGGGGCGCGGTCGCCGACCTCATGCGCCCGGCGTACGCGGCGGAGGCGTTCTTCCAGGCGCTGCTGCAGATCCCCGGCTGGCAACAGATGAGCATCAGCGGGGCCGCCCAGGCCGTCCAGGTCTCCGCGTTCCCCGACGCGTACGCCCAGCACGAGGAGCGGGCCACCACCATCGTGAACGCGCTCGTCTGAAGCCCACTCGACCGGTCGCCCCGACCCCTCCGGCGAACCCGCCTCAGACCTGGGCGCGGTCCAGGCTCTCGGCCGAGGTGGGCTGCGGGCGTCCCTCCGCCGGGTGCTCGTCCTCGGTCGCCCTGGTCGCCGGCACAGCCGTACCGGTCGACGCGTTGACCGCATCGTCCGACGGCGTACTCACCACGGTCACGTCGCGCAGGATGTGGTCAACCTGCTCCTCGCGGATCCGCCGGGCGTGCAGGGCGGCCTCGAAATCGCGCCGGGCCTGCACCGCCTCGGCGTAGACCTGGTCCCGCAACTGCCGGGCCTCCTCCTGCGCCGCGGTCAGCTCGCCCCGGGCCCGGGCCAGCAACTGGGCCGCCTCCTGCTCCGCGACCGCCAACAGCTCACGCATCCGGTCCGGGCCTCGGCGCCCCGCCGTGCCGCCGCCGAGCAGGCCGTGCAGCCGGGCCGCTTCCTGCCGTACGCGCATCAGCTCGTCGTCGGGTGCGGACGTCACGTCGGCCGGCCTCGCCAATGCGGCCAACCGCTCACTCAGGTCCTCCAGGTACGAGTCAACCTGATCCCGGTCATAGCCCATCTTCGCGATGGTGAAGTCCATGCTTTGCCCCCCAGGCAGCGTGTCTTCCTTCCCATCTGATCCTCGCCAGCCCACTGGCCCATCGGGGCAGAATCGCAAAATTATTCATCATTCGAGCGGCGCTGCCGGCAAGACGCCGTCACCGCTGCGACAGCCGCGACGAACTGCCACAATGCCGCGGCCCGGGGCCGGTTCAACCGTTTCCGGGACACCGGCCCGAGCCGGAACCGTCTAGCGCCGCCGGGGCAGTACCGCGACTCGACCGAAGAACTGGTCGATCCGGCGCACCGCACTGTTGAAGTCGTCCAGGTCGATCGGTTTGGAGACATAGGCGTTCGCCTGGAGGGTGTAGCTGCCGATGATGTCGGTGTCCGCGTTCGACGTGGTCAGCACCACGACCGGGATCGTCCGCAGGTCCTCGTCGCCCTTGACCGCGCTGAGCACCTGCCGCCCGTCCATTCTCGGCATGTTGAGATCCAGCAGGATCACGTCCGGACGGATCGCGGCCGAGTGCCGTCCCTCCCGACGGAGGAACTCCATCGCCTCCTGGCCATCGCTGACCACGTCGATGGCCTTCTGCACGTCGGAGTCGACGAGGGCCTCTTCGATCATCAGCACGTCGCCGGGGTCGTCATCGACGACGAGGATCCGGACCGGAGCGGTGGTGTGGACGCCCATGCGTACCTGCCTAGGGTTGGCGGGGAGGGAACTGAGGCAGCGGTGCCGCCGATCCTCACACGCATCGGTCGATTGCCCTGCCGCCAGGGTACGCGCCGAGTGCCGAAACAACCTCGTCCCCCGTGTCGGTTTCCACTTTGCTCAACCGGTCGCCGCGTACCGGTCCCACCGGCAGTGGTGAGACGCCGGGCGGCCGGCTCCGGGAATCCCGGAACCGGCCGCCCGGCAAACTGTCAGCTCGATGCGGTGGGCTGCAGCAACTCCGCTGGAACCCCGCTACCGGACGTGCTCCGCGCCTGGTCCGCGTCGTCCGGCTCACCCGTGTCCGGTGGTTGGAACAGATAACGGACGAAGTCGACCCCGGGTTCGTTGTCGTCCGCGCCCGGCCACTGCCCCACCGAGTCGACACCGATCACCTCTCGGCCCGCCTCGTCCACGTCCTCCACCAGCGCCCAGACGGTGACCGGATAGGAACGCGTGACATCCGGAGCCACACGCCAACGCGAATACCATCCGGGACGGGCGGGGACGATCTCGATGATCCGCCTCATGACGACCTTCCTTCCGCGAGCATTCGGAAGTCTGACGGTCCAGCTCGATCATGGGCCTCCGCCGGGTGAGGCACCCTCACCCGAGCGGAGTGACTCCCGCCCGGACGTGCGGCGCCCCGCCGGGCTGTGCCGTTTCGGTCGTCCACCCGACGGGAAGGCGCAGGGCATGAGCGGAAAGCAGATGGAGGGCGACAACCAGCGACGCCGCGCACTCGCCCGGCAGGCGCGTCAGCGCGGGCAGCGGCCGAGCGGCGCCGGCGCGACGCTCGGCTCCTCCAAGCAGCTTGAGAGCCTGGAACAGGCCCGCCGGGACGGGCCGCCGGAGGCGGGTCCCCGCAAGCCGGCCGCCGACCGGGCCGGACTGGAACCGGCCTCGGTGCCGTCGCCGGCACCACCCGCGTGGCCACTGCCGGACCCGGAACAGGGTGACGTCGGGGGCGCCACGAACGTCGCCGTGATCCAGTACCGCGACCTGGTGAGCGATGTCGGCCGCCGCGCCGGGGTCGACTTCGACCAGGCCCGCGCCGCCGCCGAGGCCACCGTACTGGCGCTCGCCGAGGCGCTGGACGACGCTGGACGAGAGCGGTTACTGGACGCCCTGCCGAACGAGTTGCACAACGGCGCGTCCGGCACCGCCGCCCGTCGGCACGACATCGCCGGTTTCCTCGACGAGGTCGCCCGGCTCAGCCAACGGACGCCGGAGCAGGCGCGGTACCAGGCGCAGGCCACGTTGAGCGCTCTCGCCGACCGCGACCGCGACCTGGTCGACTCGCTCGATCTACCGATCGACCTGCAGGATCTGCTCGGCCCACCGCCGGCCGGTGGTGGGGTGGTCAGCCCGAGCGGGCAGACCGCCCCGCTGACCGGCGACGAACTCCGGGCTGCCCTCGCCGACCTGCCCTACTGGTCGGGTGACCAGCGGTCGCTGCGCCGGACCATCGAGTTGCCGCCCGAGAACCTGGACCGGGTGCTTGGCCGACTGGCGGCGCTACGACCGGAGAACGGCCGAGGTCCGAGCATCGGTCGGGAGAGTCCCAGTACGGCGGTGATCACCGTACGCACCACTCGGGTCGGCGCGGTGACCGCGCTCGACATCGACCTCGCCCGGCAGGTCGACGACGCGATCGACGAGGCCGGTGCCGGCCTGAGCTGAGTCGACCGACGCCGGTCGGCAGGCCCTGAAGTGGGTCCACCGACCGGCGTACCGGGCCGTCAGCTACCGCCGGTGAGGGTGACCGTGTCCACATCGAAGAGCGCACCGGAGCCGCCGGTGTAACGCAGGAACAGCGCACCCGACGCCGAGGCGGTCAGCGTGGTGGAGACGGTACGGAAGGTCTCCCACCCGCCGGTGTTCGGCACCGCCACGGAACCGAGCAGGGTGCCCGTCGCCGATCCCGAACGGATCTGGATGGTGCCGCCGGCACCGGCCGACGAGATCCGGGCCGAGAAGCCGGTCCGGCCCGTGGTGCTGACGGACGCGTACCCGGTCCAGTCGCCGTTGTCGACGTAGCCGACCGTTGCGCCGCCGCTGGCCGCGCCCTTGCCGACCACCTGTACGCCGGACTGCGAGCTGAACGCCTCGGCCTCGACGGTCACCTGACCGCCGCCACCCCCACCGGGTGTGCAGGCGGCCGGAGCCCAGCCCGCCGCGTACCTGATCCCGCCGAGCAGGTGGGCCCGGAAGGCGGCGTCGGCGTACGAGGCCTGGGTGTGCCCGAAACCGGTGTAGAACGCGCGCCCGCTGGACTGTGGGTGGCACCAGGCGATCGGGTGGTCCCCCATGGTCCCGCCGGAGTAACTGGACTCGGTGAGGCTGGCCAGCACCCGAACCTGGGACCGGGGGTTGGTCCGGTAGTTGTACCACTCGTCGGTGCGGGTCCAGGTCTGCGGCAGGTGCGCGGTGGCCGCGTGGGTGCGGTCCTCCACGTTCACGTTGGCCTGCTGGATCGCGGGGTGCGAGGCGAACCAGGCGCCGACGAGTTGGCCGTAGTACGGCCAGTCGTACTCGGTGTCGGCGGCGGAGTGCACGCCGACGAAGCCACCCCCGGAGTTGACGTACGACTCGAAGGCGGTCTGCTGCCCGGCGTTGAGCACGTCGCCGGTGGTGTTGAGGAAGACGACGGTACGGAATCGGGCCAGGTTGGTGGTGGTGAACGCGGTGGCGTCCTCGCTGGCGGTGACGGTGAAGTTGTTGGCCGCACCGAGGTCACGGATCGCCTGGATGCCGACCGGGATGGCGTCGTGCCGGAAACCGGCCGTCTTGGAGAAGACGAGCACCTGGTAGGCGGGATCGGCGGCCTGGGCCGGACCGGCGGTGGCGGCGACTGCCGTACCGGCGAGGAGCACGCCGGAGGCGGCGACCGCCAGCGCACGACGGATCGGGAGTTTCATGTTCGGCCTCTCTGGTGGGAACGGGGTGGGGGTGTGACCGGGCGGGGGCGTGCGCCGCCACGCTGACCGCCGATCACGGGGGTTTGGTGCCGATCGGGGGGCGGTTGCCGGTGGACCACCCCGGACGGACTGGCGAGTCGGAGGGACGGGTCGGTCGCAGGGGTGGACGGGGCGGGCGGGCTAGGGGACGCGGATCGCGGTGGCACGGGCGGCCGCGACTGGTGGACTACCCACGGAGGTGGGGTCGGCAATCACCCGATCGACGACCACCCCCGCCGCGCCACGGGCAGCGGCGGTGAAGCCGAGGTCAGAGGCGACGAACCGGCAGTGGGCCGCTCGGCCGGCCACCGCCAGCCGGTCCAGTTCCGGTCGGGCGGCCGGGATCAGCCACTCGGCCAGCGTCGCGAAGTACCCGCCGAGCACGAGCACCCGGGGGTTGACCAGGTTGACCAGGATCGCGCCGCCGAGTCCGAGCCAGCGTCCGACCTCCGCGACGGCGGCCAGTGCGACCGGGTCGCCGGCCGCCAGCCGGCGGTGCAGTTCCGCGACCCGCTCCTCGGGCACCCGCGACGGGCCGGAATCCAGGCCGTACGCCCGGTCCGGGGTGATCGCGCGGACCAACTGGGCCAGCCCGACCTTCGTCTCCCAGCAGCCGGTACGGCCGCATCCGCAGCGCCGGCCGGCCGGATCCACCGGCAGGTGACCCACCTCGCCGGAGAAGCCGTCGGTGCCGCGTAGGAGACGTCCGTCCGAGATCACCCCACCGCCGACGCCCACCTCACCGGTGAGGTAGACCAGATCGCGGGTGCCGGCCGCGACGCCGTAGGTGTGTTCGGCCAGGGCGGCGAGGTTGGCGTCGTTGTCCACCACCACGCGCAGGCCGGCCGGGAGGGCGGCGACCAGCCGTGGCCCGAGTGGCAGGTCATGCCAGTCGAGGTTGGGGGCGAGCACGACCGCACCGTGCGCGACGTCGATCAGTCCGGGCACCGCGACCGTCACCCCGACCGGTACGGCACCGCAGCGATCGAGGTCGCGCAGCGCCTCCCGGATCACCTCGGTCAACGCGGCCACGCACCGGTCCGGTCCGCCCGCCGTCGCGTCGAAGGCGATCCGACGCTCGACCAGAACCCGGCCGGCCAGGTCGGTGGCGTGTACGCCGATGTAGTCGACGTTGATCGCCACCCCGAGCGCACCGACGCCGGCCCCGTCGAGTGCCACCGCCCGGCCGGGTCTGCCGGCGGTGCCGGAGTACTCCAACCCGGTCTCCCGGACCAGTTGCCGGGCCAGCAGTTCGTCGACCAGGCTGGAGACGGTTGCCTTGTGCAGGCCGGTGCCGGCGGCGATGGCGGCGCGGGAGCGGGGGCCGTGGGTCCGCAGGTGGCCGAGTGTCCGGGAGAGGTTCGCGCGTCGCAGCGACAACTGGTCGCTCGGTGCGCTCGCCGGGCGGAGCGGACCGGAGCGCGGTGCAGTGGACATCGCGGCCCCTGATTCGTCTATGGGTCCGCCTAACCAACCATGCGACGCATATCGATATCAAGGGGTGACCGTCATGGATCCCTCACTATTTTGAAACCTGCCGATAACTCATCGTCCGTGGGACCGCGGACACGTCGGTGCGGGCGGCCACACCGGCACCGGTTAGCGTGCAGCGGTGGCGAGGCAACCCCGGCCCGCGGCCCGTTCCGGTGCCGCGACGACCGAACTTCTGATCGACCGGTTCCGGCCGGCCGGACGGATCCTGCTCGCCGAGGGCGTGCCGCAGTCGTACGTCGACCTCGACGACCCGACGTACCTGCACTTCGACTACGTGCGGCGGATGGCCTCGGTGGTGGACGCGGCGTCCCCCGGCGGTGCCCCGCTGCGGGTGCTGCACCTCGGCGGCGGAGGCTTCACCCTGCCCCGCTACGTGGCGGCCACCCGACCCGGCTCGGCCCAGACCGTGGTCGAGCGCGACGCCGCCCTGGTCACCCTGGTCCGACGCGAACTGCCACTACCCACCGACGACATCCGGGTACGCGTCGCCGACGCGCGAGCCGCCCTCGAAAGCGAAGCCGACGGCGGCTACGACCTGGTGCTGGCGGACGTCTACCAGGCGGCGCGGATGCCCGAACACGTCGCGAGCGTGGAGTTCGCGACCGAGGCGGCGCGGGTGCTCCGCCCGGACGGGATCTACCTGCTCAACCTGACCGACCTGCCACTGTTGGCCTTTTCCCGGGTCCAGGCGGCCACCCTGCGCGCCGTCTTCGCCGACGTGGCCCTGATCGCCAGCCGGGCGATGCTGCGCGGCCGGCGGTACGGCAACGTCGTGCTGGCCGCCGCCACCCAGCCGGAACGGCTACCGGTGGCCCGGCTGGCCAGCCGGGCGGCCCGCGACCCGGTGCCGGGCGGGGTGTTGCACGGTGCCTCGCTGGACCGGTTCGTCGCCGCCAGCCGGCCGGTGACCGACGCCCCGACCGGCACTGGCTGACCCGTCGACCACCGCTGTGGTCAACGGGCACCGACACGGGTCGGCAGCTCCGGTGACTCACTCTCCAGCGGTACCGCGTTGGACGGCACCAGGCCGAGTTGGACCGCCGGTCGGGACATGGTCGCGTCGAGCAGCCAGTCCGCAGCCACCCGGACCCGGTTGCTCGGCAGCGCGAGCAGGTGATAGCCCCGGGTGACCGCCTTCGCCACCAACCCCGCCAGCGGCACCTGCAACGGGTTCGCCGCCGCGTCCCGGCCCCCGAGATCCACCACGAACCCCAGGTCGTGGTGGCGGTACGCCCGGCGCCGGCCCTGCCCGTACGAGGCGGCGATGTTGTGCGCCACGAGTTTGCCCTGCCGCTCGGCGTGCTGGGCGGTCATCGGGGTCACCTGCCCCGGCCGGGTCAGGTCGGGTACGGCGGCAGCGTCGCCACAGGCGTACACCTCGGGGAAGCCGGGTACGCCGAGGAACTCGTCCACGGTCAACCGGCCCCGTTCGGTGGAGAGCCCGAGGTTGGCGACGAGCGGGTCGGGGCGTACGCCGACGCACCAGATCAACGACCGGGTGGGCACGTACTCGCCGTCGCTGAGCCGTACTCCGTCCGCGGTCGCCTCCTTGACCGACGTACCCATCCGGACGTCGACCCCGCGCTCGTCGAGCACCCGTTTCGCGGTCGTCGACATCCGCTCGGCGAGTTCGGGGAGCACCCGGTCGGCGACATCGAGCAGCATCCACCGGGGGCGCGGGCCGAACCCGGGGCGTTGCGCGATCAGCCGGTCGGTGAAGAGCTGTCCGTGCGCGGCGACCTCGGTGCCGGTGTATCCGGCACCGACCACCACGAAGGTGCTCCGGGCCGTCCGCTCCCGATGGTCGTCGGTGGTCTCCGCCAGTTCGATCTGGCGGACCACGTGATCGTGCAGGAAGACCGCCTCGGGCACGCCCCGGAAGCCGTGCGCGTGTTCGGTGACGCCGGGAATCGGCAACAGCTTGTTGACGCTGCCGACGGAGAGAACGAGTCGGTCGTAGGCGACCTCGTCCCGGTCGCCCTCGGGCGGATGGAACCCCACCCGGCGTCCCCGCAGGTCGACCCGGTCAACCTCACCGATGATGACCCGCACGCCCGGGAGCGTGCCGGTGAGCGGCACGGTGATCCGGGTCGGTTCGATCACACCGGCCGCGACCTCGGGCAGCAGGGGCAGGTAGAGGAAGTAGTCGGTCGAGTTGATCAGAGTGATCTCGGCCCGGCCACGGGCGAGCCGGGACAGGCGTTTCGCCGCGTGGTACCCGGCGAAACCGGCCCCTACGATCACGACGCGCGGTGTGGTCATAACCAGTGCCGTTCCCGGGCACAAGCGGGACAAACCTCGGCTGGTGGACCATTGACGACCGGCCCCGCAGGCGCCGACCACCGACCGGAGCCATTGACACTCATCACGTTGATTGATGACGATGATCTCATGTCATCTGACGAATCCCACGGCCCCGCGCCCACGAAGCCGTCCCGCCGTACCTTCCTCTCCGCCGCCACCGTCACCGCCGCGGCGGCTGTCGCCGTTCCGCTGGCCGCCGACCCGGCGCGAGCTGGCGGGCACGGCGCGGACGACGGCCCCGGCCGGCCGGTCCGGCCGCAGCCACCCGACCGTGAGTTGCGCCGGCTGCTGGCCGAGGTGGACCAGCGGCGGATCGAGGCGATCGTGCGGCGGCTGGCCGCGTTCGGGACCCGACACACCCTGTCGAGCCAGGACGACCCGGTGCGCGGCATCGGGGCCGCCCGAGACTGGATCCACCAGCAGATGCAGAGCTACGTGGCGGGCTCCGGTGGCCGGCTGACGGTCGAGCTGCAGTCGTACATCCAGCAGCCCGCGTCCCGGATCCCGGTCCCGACCCGGATCACCAACGTGGTCGCCACCCTCCGGGGCACCACCTCACCCGAACGGGTGTACGTGATCACCGGCCACTACGACTCCCGGTGCACCGACGTCATGGACGCCACCAGCGACGCGCCCGGCGCGGACGACGACGCCTCCGGGGTGGCGGTGCTGATGGAGTTGGCGCGGGTGATGTCGACCCGCCCGATCAAGGCGACCGTCGTCTTCGCCGCCGTCGCCGGCGAGGAGCAGAACCTTTACGGCTCGACCTACCTGGCCCAGCAGTACAAGGCCGCCGGTACGGATATCCAGGGCATGTTCAGCAACGACATCGTCGGCAGCAGCAGGGCCGACGACGGCACCCGGGACCCGAAGTCGGTGCGCCTGTTCGCCGAAGGGGTGCCGACTTCCGAGACGCCGGGCCAGGCGAGCACCCGCCAGTCGGTGGGCGGCGAGAACGACTCACCCTCGCGTCAGCTCGCCCGCTTCGTCGGTGACGTGGCGGAGAACAGCGCCACCGGCATGGGCGTACGGGTGATCTACCGGCGGGACCGCTACCTGCGCGGTAGCGACCACATCGCCTTCCTGCGCGAGGGCTGGCCGGCGGGTCGGTTCACCGAGCCGAACGAGGACTTCGCCCACCAGCACCAGGATGTCCGGGTGGTGGACGGCAAACAGTTCGGCGACCTGCCCGAGTTCTGCGACTTCGGGTACATCACCCGGGTGGCCAAGGTCAACGGCGCGGTACTCTGGTCCCTCGCGCAGGGACCGGGTACGCCGAAGCGGGCGACCATCGTGACCACCAACCTGACCAACGACACCGAGCTGCGCTGGGAGCGCGGCACCGAGCCGGACCTGGCCGGTTACGAGGTGCTCTGGCGGGAGACGACGGCACCGGAGTGGACCCACGCGATCGAGGTCGGCGACGTCACCACCACGACCATCAACCTCTCCAAGGACAACGTCTTCTTCGGCATCCGGGCGGTGAACCGGGACGGTTACCGCAGCCCGGTCGCCTTCCCCCAGCCGGGGAGCTGAGACCGGACCGGCCCAGTCGACTCCCCCGAACGACCGGGGCGCCCCACCGCGATCGAACCGGCGGTGGGGCGCCGATCTCCCGGAGCATCGTCGACCGCTCAGGCCGCTCCGCCCGAGTGCAGTCCACCACGACGCCGGGCGGCGAGGCCACCGGCGGCGAGCACGGCCAAGCCGGTGTACGCGGTGACCACCACGACGGAGGCCAGGACACCGACCGAGGTCACCGCGACCACCAGGACCACGATGGCGCCGCCGGCCACCAGACCCGCGCCCGGCACGCCCAGGAGGCGCAGCGGCCACCACATCCCGAGCGGAACCGCCAGCGTGTGCAGGGCGAGCAGGAACATCCCGAGACCGATGTTCGCGTCCGGACCCGGCGAGACGGTCCCGACCAGGGCGGCGACCGCATGCCCCAGCGCCCAGACGGCACCGCTGACCACTGCGGCGGCGAGGGCGCCGAGCGCGGCTTGACGGGGGCTGGAGAGGGTTCGCTCGACAGGTTTCATGGCGACGATTCTCGTCCGGTACGTGCCGGAACACCTGAGTCGCGGGGCTCACCCAGGACCGTAAGCACAGGCGCGTGGCGACCCCGTACACCGGTAGTCGAAACACGCCAACCGGGGTAATGAAAAGCTTGTGGGTATGAGTTCCGAGAGCGTACGGCCCGATCCAGTAGCCCCCGTCGATCACAGCGGCACCGACGACGGGTCCGGCACCTTCGCCGATCTGGGCTTGCGGGCCGAACTGCTCGGTGCCCTGGCCGCCCTCGGCTACGAGGAGCCGACCGCGATCCAACGGGAGACGATTCCGCCCCTGCTGGCCGGCGGCGACCTGCTCGGCCAGGCGGCCACCGGCACCGGCAAGACAGCCGCCTTCGCCCTGCCCCTGCTGCACCGGATGCCCGCCGAGCGCCGTTCCGGCGACCCGTCGGCACTGGTGCTCGTACCCACCCGTGAGCTGGCCGTGCAGGTCTCCGAGGCGATCCACCGCTACGGCCGGGAACTCGGCGTACGGGTGCTGCCCATCTACGGCGGGCAGCCGATCGGCCGGCAGTTGCGGGTGCTGGACGGCGGGGTGGACGTGGTCGTGGCCACCCCGGGGCGGGCTCTGGACCACATCGCCCGGGGCACGCTGCGACTGGGTGACCTACGCACGGTGGTGCTGGACGAGGCCGACGAGATGCTCGACATGGGCTTCGCCGAGGACATCGAGGCGATCCTCGCGCAGACCCCGGAGCAGCGACAGACGGTGCTCTTCTCCGCCACCATGCCGGCCCGGATCGACGGGATGGCCCGCCAGCACCTCCGCAACCCGGTACGGATCGAGATCGGCCGGCCGTCTCCCGCCTCCGGCAGCGCTCCCCTGGTCCGGCAGACCGCGTACGTGGTGGCCCGGGCGCACAAGCCGGCCGCGCTCGGCCGGGTGCTCGACGCCGAGTCCCCGACCGCCGCGATCGTCTTCTGTCGCAGCCGGGAGGAGGTCGACCGGCTCACCGAGACCATGAACGGCCGGGGCTACCGGGCCGAGGCGCTGCACGGCGGGATGAGCCAGGAACAGCGCGACCGGGTGATGGGCCGGCTGCGCACCGGTACCGCCGACCTCCTGGTGGCGACCGACGTCGCCGCGCGCGGCTTGGACATCGAACAGCTCACCCATGTCTTCAACTACGACGTGCCGTCGGCGCCGGAGTCGTACGTGCACCGGATCGGGCGGGTCGGCCGCGCCGGGCGGCAGGGGGTTGCGATCACCCTGGCCGAGCCGCGCGAACACCGCATGCTCAAGACCATCGAGCGGGTCACCGGCCAGCGGATCTCGATCGACAAGGTACCGACCGTCGCGGACATGCGAACCCGACGGCTGGAGCTGACCCGGGCCGCACTCCAGGAGAGCCTCCTGGAGGACGACCTCGATCAGTTCCGGGTGATCGTCGAGACGCTGGCCGACGAGTTCGACGTGATGGAGGTGGCGCTGGCGGCGGTGAAGCTGGCCCACGAGGCGGCCGGCGTGCCGGTCGACGACGAGGAGATCCCGCACGTGACGCTCCGCACCGAACGGGGCGAGCGGGACGGCCGTGGTGCCCGGGACGGCCGTGGCCGGGACGCCCAGCGCCCCGGCCGGTCCCGCCAGGGCGGCATGACCTGCCTCTTCATCGGGGTGGGGCGGCGGTCCGGCATCCGTCCGCAGGACCTGGTCGGCGCCATCACCGGGGAGACCCGGGTCAGCGGGCGGGAGATCGGTTCGATCGAGATCGCCGACCGGTTCTCCCTGGTCGAGGTGCCGCAGGCGGCTGCGGAAGAGGTGATCAGCCGGCTGCGCGGCACCACGATCAAGGGCCGTCGGGCGACCGTACGCCGGGACCGGGACGGCGCCCGCGAGTAGTGCCGATCAACCGTGGTGGCACGGGCCGGCCTGGCGCGGCCCGTGCTCAGCGAAGGACCCGGCGGCGCCCGCCCGGTCGCCCGCCGCACGAGGTGAGAACCCGAGGGGCGGTACGCGGCCTCCGGGCAGGTTCGGTCGGTCGCACGGCCGCCACCGCCCTGGCTTCGACCGGTGGTTCCGGCCCCCGCAGCACCTCGACGATCTCGGTGATGACCCGTCTGGCTTCGGGGATCGGGGTGAGCACCCAGTCGTGCAGCATGCCGGGGTACTCGTGCAGGGCGATGTCGGTGCCCTGCTCGGCCGCGAGTTCCCGGAGGCGTCGGGCGTCCGGGTTCAGCACGTCCCGGGTGCCGGTGAAGAGGGTCACCCGGCCCAGGTCGTCCAGGGGGCCGTTGATCGGACTCACGTGCGGCACGGAGGGCAGGTCCGGGAGCGCGTACAGGTGACCGAGGGACCTCAGGTGCGCGGCGTTCAGCAGCGGATCCCGGCGCGCCACCGCGGAGATGTCCGGGTTGCTCATGGTCGCGTCGAGCCATGGCGAGAGCAGCACGAGGTCGCCGGGGCGGGCGGTGCCGTCCGGCAGGGACTGCACCAGCGCCAGGGCCATGCCGGCGCCCGACGAGTCGCCGACCACCGCGAGCCGATCCGCCGCGCCCCGCGCCGCGATCCGCTGGTAGAGCCGGATCAGGGTCGGGAAGATGTCGCGGTGCCCGTACTCCGGGGTGAGCGGATAGATCGGCACGGTGACGGTACGGTCGGTCCGCTCGGCGAGGCGGGCGATGAGGTTCCAGTGCCCGACGGTGATCTCGGTGGCGTACGCACCGCCGTGCAGGTAGACGAGCTGCCCGGCGGCGCCGCCGGAGGCCGGCGTGAGGACGTACGTGGGCCAGCCCTCGAAGTCCTGCCGGTCGACGTCGACGTGCCGCAGGATCGGCGGTCGGTGGCCCTGGGGATCCCTCGGCGCGGCCGAGACGCCGATGAAGCGTTTCGGGGCGAACTGCCACCGCTTGACCCCGGCGAGGGTCAGCGACACGGTGAGGATGCGGCTGCTGAGGCTGTGCATGGTGGGCGGTTCCTTCGTCTCCACGGGGTCAGAGCGGGTTGGTGCGCGGGCCGTTCCGGGCCGGCCGGGCGGTCACCCGGCGCGGCTCCGACGTCGGGCCGACGATTCCCGCCAGCGGTCACGCAGCCGCACCAGCCCACGTCGCGGCCGGTCGGCGAGGCGTTTCGCCCACGGGAACTCGCGGCCGAGCAACGAGAGTCCGGCGAAGATGGTCAACCAGCCGGGGCCGGGCAGCACCAGCATGAGCAGCCCGGCCAGGATGATCACGCCGCCGGCGACCGCGATGCCGATCCGCCGCAGGGCCCGCCCGCGACCGGTGCCGCCACCGTGTCGCGGGCGGTGTCCGGGGCGGTCGCCACCTCGTGGGGCGCGATGGCCCGGCCGGCCTCGACGCGACATCATCCCCGGCACGCCGCGCCGCTGAGACCAGGTGTGTGCGGTCCCGGGCCACCTGGCCACCCGTTCTGCGACGGCCCGCTGGGGCATGGGGAACAGGAACGGGATGACCGCCACGATCGCGCCGGCGACGATGCCGTCGAGCCAGTAGTGGTTGGCGGTGGCGACCACGACGGTCAGGGTGATGGCCGGGTGGAGCAACCAGAGCCAACGCCATCTCGTCCGAGTGGCCACGATGAGCCCGGTCGCGACCAGCAGCGCCCAGCCGACGTGCAGGGAGGGCATGGCGGCGTACTGGTTGGTGAGGTCGTCCGCGCCCGGCGGTCCGTAGACCGAGGGTCCGTAGCGGGCCGCGGTGTCGACCAGGCCGGTGCGGGCGAGCATCCGGGGTGGGGCGAGCGGGACGAGCAGGTGTACGACCAGCGCGGCGCCGGTCAGGGCGGCGAGACTGTTGCGGGCCCAGCGGTAGTACCCGGGGCGGCGCAGGTAGAGCCAGACCAGGAAGGCCACGGTGGCGGGGAAGTGCAGGTAGGCGTAGTAGCTGTTGGCGGCCCGGATGAGCGGCTCGCTCTGGGACATCCAGTGCTGAACGGTCGCCTCGTTGGGCAGGTGGAGGGTTCGCTCCAGGTCCCACACCCGGTGGCCGTTGGCCATCGCGGCGGGTACGTGTCCGTCCGCGAGCAGCCGGCCCAGGTTGTACCCGGCCCAGAGGGTGGCGACGAGGAGCAGTTCCCGCAGTGCGTGGGGGCGGGTCGCCCGCCGGTGTGCCGGGGCGGGACCGTACCGTCGTGCGATCCGGATCCCGTCGGTGGCGAGGGTCGACGGTGCGACGTCGAGGAGATGCCGCGCGGGCGCCGGGCCGAGCTGTGTGAGAGGGGCAGCGCGAGACATAGCCGTCGTCCTTCTGGGGTCGTCCGTGGTTGTTCGTCTGTTTCGCCGGCTGGGCGGCGCCAGCCGGGTCTGGCCGGCCGGCCACTTCCATCGCCGCGCGACGCCCGGCTCAACCGGTCGACGGCGTGACTGCGCGCACTGGTCCCCCACCGAGATCGACGTTGACTCCCCGCTAGCCACTTCGGAAGAAGAAGTGACCTTCGTTCAGCTAGCGAGACTACAAGTTGTAACACCCCAGGTAGCAGCCCCGATGCCGAAGAGTTCCCCACGCCACACTCGCTTGCGCTCTCGCCACCGACTACGAACAGGTGATCAACCGGAGAAGCGGACCCGCTCCCCCGGCCCGGCCACGGGCAGAACTCACTCCCACCCGATGTAGTCCTCAAGGAACGCGGCACCGTGCGCCGGGGAGGCGAAGAGCCGTTCCAGCCGGGCACACTGGACCCGATGCAGGAACGGTGCCTCCCGGGTGCCCAGGCCAGGGGTATTGACCAGGTCCATCACCCGGCCGACGAACTCCTGCGCTCGCCAGATCCGGGTCAGCCGGCTGTCGGAGTAGGCGTCCAACCGGGCTGACGTGCCGCCGGTGAATCGCTCGACCAGCGCCAAGGCGAGTTCCTCGGCATCGGCAAGGGCGATGTTGAAGCCCTTGCCGATGACCGGAGGCACGACATGGCCGGCGTCTCCGACCAGGAAGAGCGACCCGTACCGCAGCGGAGCGCAGACCAGGGAACGCATTCGCAAACTGCTGGTGGAGAGAATCGGCCCCTCGTGCAGCGGCCACGACTCGTCCAGCGCCAACCGGACCCGGATCTCCTTCCAGATCCGTTCATCCGGCCAGTCCGCCCGACCGTCCTCCCGAGGGCACTGGAGGTAGAACCGGCTCATCGCGGGCCCCCGGGGAACGTACACACACGCGCCGGACTCGTGGATCGCGTTGACCGTGGAATCGCTCGACGGTGGCGCCTCGGCGAGCACCGCCAGCCAGGCGTAGTCGTACTGGTACTCGTAGGTCCGCAACACGGATCGGGGAATGGCCGCACGGGTGAGCCCGTACTCGCCGTCGCCGCCGACCACGATGTCGCACGACAGTTCGGACGGGGCGGCCCCGGCGCCGCCGTCGAACCGAATCCGCGGGCGGTCGCCGTCGAGGTCGGTGACGGCCAGCGCGGACGTGTCGAACCGCAGGTCGCCGCCGGCGGTGAGGAAGGCGTCGATCAGGTCGCGGACCAGGAACTGCTGGGGGTAGAGGTGGGGCATCCGCCCACCCGCGAGCGGGGCGTAGACGAGCGGATATCGACGCCCTCCCATCCGGAACTCGATCCGGTCCTCGACCGCCCCGGTCGCCAAGAGCCCGGCGGCGAGGTCGTGCCGGCGCAGCAGCTCGACCACCCGGTGCTCGACCCTGGCGCCCCGGACCCGCTGTTCGACGTACGAGCGGTCGCGGCGCTCCACCACCACACAGTCGATCCCGGCCCGTTGCAACAGGACCGCGACGAGCATGCCGGCCGGACCCGCGCCGACGATCCCCACCCGGGTACGGTCGCTCACACGGCACCACGTGGTCCGGTGGCCCCGGTACGGCCGACGCGCCGAGTAGGCGGGAGCTGTCCTCGCACCCCAGTCGGATGTCCCTGAAATCCGACCACCGGCAAAGGGTGGACGGGCGTGACGTATCCCGAATCCGGTTCGGCCGGCGAATCGATTTCCCGCTCATCCCAGCGGCCCGTGGAGTCATGCACTCCGGCCGGGGCGAGTAGTGAATCAAAGCCGAACCGGCCGCGAGAATGACACTCTCCCGAGCGGGTCACTTCCGCCCCACGCGTGCAGGAAGAGCTGGTCAGGCGGATTGCCGAGAAGGGCAGCCACAGAAAACCGTCAGGCACAGACGTAACGCCCTTCTGGCAGTCCTGCCCGGTCGAGTAACACGACTCTGGCAGCACCATGGCGGTTTACTTGCCATTTTGCGGCCGTCTGTGGATCAGCGAAGCGCCACAGAAATTCTCACGTGCCCGATCACGTGTGTCAATCCCTCAATCATCCTGACCGACTCGCCGCACGAATGACGTACATTTTCCGGCCATACTGACCACATCGGGACCGGAAAGGCCCGACCAGCGGGTCAGCGCCGAGCGGGTCACCAACTGGCGGGCGACTCCGCGGGCATCGGCACCTGGACGAAGACCGCCCCGCGCAGGTCCAGCCACGCACTGGTGGGCGTACGCACCAACCGCATGACCACCTCCTCGCAGCCCGGGCAACGGGCCACCAGTCCAGGTGCGTGCTGGTAGACCCGCATCTGGGCGATCGGCCCGGTCAGCCCACAGTTGGCACACCGTCCGGTCGCCGCGGTGAGGTCGACCGCGAAGAGTTCACGCATGGGGCCCGCGAGCATGTTGCCGTCGGTGTAGTCCTGGTCGGCCATCTCAACCTCCGGTGGGGCCGAAGCGCTCGGTCTTCACCCGACGCGAGTCGTGACCGAGGGCGACGAGGATATCGGCGACGGTCTCGACAAAACCCGTCGGACCGCAGACAAAACAGGTCGGTTCGAGCTCAGCCGGCCAGCCGTGGCTGTTGACGTCGGCGACCCCGATCCGGTGCGCGTCCGAGGACCAACCGTCCGGGACTTCGCGGGTGTAGACGTACGACACGTCCAGGCCGCCGTCGTCCCGGGATCGCTGGCGCAACTCGTCGGCGAAGTAGGCGTCCCGGGGCGTGCGTACCGAGTAGATCAGTCGGAACGGCACCCGGCTGCCCGCGGCCCGCCGGGCCCGGACCATCGCCATCAACGGCACGATCCCGGAACCGCCGGCGACGAGGAGGACCGGCGCCGGGTCGGCGGCACGCCAGACGAACCAGCCCCCCACCGGGCCACGGATCTCCACCGGGTCGCCGACGGAGAAGACGTCGATCAGGTACGGCGAGACCTCGCCGTCGTGCACCCGCTGCACGGTGAGCTCGATCCGGTTGCCGGACGCCGCCGAAGCGATCGAGTACGAGCGTTCGGCGCGGTAGCCGTCGGCGGCGGTGAGCCGGACGTCGACATGTTGACCCGGCGTGTGGCCGGGCCAGTCGGGCACTTCCAGCACCAGCGTACGGGCCGTGCCGGTCTCCTCCCGGGACTCGACCAGCTGGGCCACCCGCCAGCTGGCGCCCCGGTTCAGTCGCCCTGGTACCGCTGCTCGCGCCACGGGTCACCGTAATCGTGATAGCCGGCGGTCTCCCAGAAACCGGGCTCGTCGGTCAACATCAACTGGATCCCCCGGACCCACTTGGCCGACTTCCAGAAGTAGAGGTGCGGCACCAGCAGCCGGGCCGGGCCGCCGTGCTCAGCCGGCAGTTCGCCGCCCTCGTACTGGTGCACCAGCCATGCCTGACCGTCGAGCAGGTCCTCCAGCGGCAGGTTCGTCGTGTACCCGCCGTACGAGTGCACCAGCGCGTAGTCGGCGGCGGTCTCCACCTCGGCCAGCAGGGTGTCCAGGGAGACTCCCTTCCAGTTGGTCTGGAGCTTCGACCACCGGGTGACACAGTGGATGTCGACGGTAGGGGTCTCGTTCGGCAGGGCCAGCATCTCCGACCAGGACCAGCGGTGCTCCGCCCCGGCCTCGGTCGTCACCACGAACTCCCACTTGTCCAGGGACACCCGGGGGGTCGGGCCGGCCGAGAGCACGGGAAAGTCCTCGGTGAGGTACTGCCCGGGTGGCAGCGACGGCTGTGACGACCTGGGCCGACCCTGGAAGCCCGGCGATACGATGCCCATCCGCTACTCCTATCACCTTTCCGGCGACGCCGGATCGGGTTCGCGGTACGCGATCGTATAGGAGTTCCGGTGCCGTCCGGGACACGGCTACTTCGTGGTCCCCTCCGTTGCGCCGTCCGACGTGAAGGCACCGCTATCGGCCTCGGTCTCCAGGTAGACGTGCTGGTGTCCATGTCCCGCGTCAATGTTGATCTGGTCGAGTTGGGCTGCGGCGATCGACCACGCGGTGGCGGCGGCCGTACGTTGCCGAGTCGCCAGGTCGATCACACCGCGCTGTGCCGCGGCCGGGAGCGTACCCACCAGGGCGTAGGTGTCCAGCGCCGTGGACAGGCCGTCGACGGCAGCTCGCAGGCCGCCTCGGGCGACGTTCGTGGCGGTGGTGCCGGACGGGCTCTCGGCATGCCGCTCCACCGCCCGCCGCATGCTCTGCTGCCAGCCGGCGACCTTGTCCGGAGCAGCGGGTTGCCCGGACTTCATCGCGGTGTCCAGTTCGGACAGGACCGGGCCGAGTTCGTCCCGGGTGGTACGGGCCGCCGTGGTCAGCTGGGCGATCTGCTCGACATCCCGCCGCGCCTCGGCCTCCCGCAGCTCGTTGACGGCGGCCTCGGTGCCGCTCGGCTTGTCGGCCACGGCGTAGCCGATTCCGGCTCCGACAAAACCGGCGAGCACCACCGGCAGGATCATCACGAAGACCAGGTTGCCGATGCTGGGGCGCCGGCTTGGCGTTGCCTTGGTGTAGGAGGGTTTACCGGTCCTGCGGGACATGTCCGTTCCTCCCGGGGCATCGACCACCGCACGCACGTTGCGTAGAGGTTACGGCTTTGTCGCGAGGCCGTCCATTGCCGAGAAGACACCGACCGAACTTCCGTCTGTTTCGACAGAAGTCGATGTCGGCGGGGAACGGCTACCGCTTCCGTGCCCGGCCGCCGGGCATCAGCGACGGCTCGACCAGGTCCCGGAAGTCCCGGGGCAGCTGACTCATCACCTCGTCGAACTCGCCGCCGGTCACCGCCTCCCGTGTCGTGGTCAGCACGGCCCGTACCCCGTTGCGTGCCAACGCGGGGTCGACGTTCGCGCGCCCGGCGACCCGGTCGACGAACTCGGACACGCCGAAACGCTCCGCGCGGTTCGGCGGGTTCTGCATCAGCGCCTGTAGCGGCTGGGGCAGTTGGGCGGCGAGATCCATCGCCTCGCCACCGGTCAACCGGTCGGCCAGCACCTCCAACGTGCTCTGGCACAGGTCGACCGCGATCTCCGGATCAACCTCGGCGCGCTGGGCGACCATGTCGATGAAGGTGTCGTAGTTCATGGTGGCTCCTCCCTGGCCCCGCCCGGCCGGCGACGCGTGCCGGGCGGGTACCCGGGCCCAACGCGGCGAAACGAGGGTCACCGGCGACGACTCCCCCGAAGGATCCGTGCCGGGGCCGGAGCGACGCGTGATCTCGGCAAAGTGGGGTAAACGCTGCGTCGGCAGAACCAGACGACCGGCGAGGAGCGGGACAACCATGGTTACCAACGCCGAAGTGCTGCGTTACCTCACCTCACTCGACTTCCCCGCCAGCAAGGACGACATCGTCGCGGAGGCCGACCGGGCCGGTGCGCCGCAGGACGTGCTCCGCGCACTGCGCGCGATGCCGCCGGTCGATTACGGCAACATCGACGAGGTGGCCCGCTCCGCACACACCAACCCCCACCCCGAGGTGACACCGGCGGACCTGGCCGCGCGGGCCCGGGACCGCAAGCACCCACAGGTGGCCCGGCACCTGCGCCAAAGCTGACCGGTGCCCGCCGCCGGACCCGTGGACCAGCGACGTTGACCCGGACCAGGCCACGCCGGGAGCCGGTGCGGTCGTCGGTGCTGCTCGGCATGATGGGCGTGGCGGCGACCTGTGGTGCGGTGCCGGTGGGCATCTTCGACGCCGCGGTGCTCGGCCCGCTCGTCGGCTGGGACTGTGCCGCGCTGTTCTACCTCGTCTGGGCCCGGGCGCGGCTCTGGCCGCTGGACCCGGACGAGACGGCCCGGTTCGCGCTGCGCGCCGACTCGAACCGCGGCCTGCGCGACTCGCTGCTTCTCTTCGCCTGCCTGGCCAGCCTGCTGGCGATCGGTGTCGTCCTGACCCGCGCGAAACCGCTGGACGGCTTCCCCGAGCAGTTGCACATCGCCCTGGGCATCATCAGTGTGCTCTTCTCCTGGGCGGTCATCCACACCGTCTTCGCGGGCCGCTACGCCCGGCTCTACTACACCGGCACCGACGGCGGGGTGCGGTTCAACCAGCAGTCGCCGCCGCGCTACACCGACTTCGCCTACCTGGCCTTCACCCTGGGCATGACCTTCCAGGTCTCCGACACCCCGCTGAGCAGCCCGGTGATCAGGCGTACGGCGCTGCGGCACGCACTGCTGTCGTACCTGTTCGGGGCCGTGATCATCGCCTCCACGGTCAACCTCATCGCCGGTCTGGCCCGCTGACCGGGGAGGCGACACGGCACCGGACGAGGTGCCGGCCACGACAGGCATGGCCGGGACACCACGCCCGACGAAACTCCGACGACCAGCATCCGAACCGAACGCGTTCGCCGGATGGCGGAGGCCCGACCGAACCGGTTGGGCGGTGCCGCCACGGCCATCGTACGAGTTGAGATCATCCGAACGGCGGTAAATACCATAATTGTGGGCGATCGCACGTACGATCGGGCATCATGCGGCGATTTGTCGGTAGCTGTCGTCGAGATCCACTATCGCCAACGCGCCGACCAGCCACGCCAGCTTCTCCGATTCCCTGCTGCCGGCAAGGTCTGCCAGGTCATCCGCGGACCGCCCCAGGCCCAGTCGTCGCGCGGCGGTGAGCGCGCGACGGTCAGCCGACGGCGGCACCTCCCGCCACAGCGCCTGGACCTCACGGAAGAACAGGTCGACGACCTCGTCGTCGACGGCCGGCAGGCGCTTGAGCGCGGCGCGTTCCCGGACGGCGTCGTACTTCGCCACCACGCGGAGCCGCCGCAGGTCACCCCGGTACCGTTCGGTGACCAGCGCGGCCAGGTCACCTAGCCGGCGGGCCAACTCGTCCGCGTCACGGCGACCACACGAACGCAGTGTGGCGGCCCGGTTCTCTTGCGGCGACCGGCTCATCCGCGCCGCGCTCTCCCACCCCTGGTCACGCAGCGCCTGGGCGGTCTGCGCCGCCCGACGAGGATCATCCGCGCGGCGCAACAGGATCGAGAGGTAGAGCAACTGGAACAACGCAGCGGGATTGTTGGTGACCCGGAACCCGTACCGGTCGGCGAAGCCCCGACCGGTACCGGCGAGCCGCCGTACGAACCGCTTCTTGTCTTCCCAGCTCATCGTGGTCGCCATGCCGTGCGACTACCCGAAACAGCCTCGACCACGCCGATCGAGTGCGGTGACCGCCTCGGTCCGCGCCGCTACGCTGACCGGAACCGGTGACGCACCGGCGCGGAGGGAGACGTCTCCAATGAACTGGACCCTGGAGGTCGTGGTGGTACCGGTGTCGGACATCGACCGGGCCAAGGCGTTCTACGCCGAACAACTCGGCTTCACCGTCGACCACGACACCCGGATGGGTGACCACGTGCGGATCGTCCAGCTGACGCCACCCGGATCGGGTTGCTCGGTGGTGATCGGCAGGGGAGCCGTGCCGGAGATGGCCCCCGGTTCACTCAGGGGCCTGCAACTGGTCGTCCCGGACATCCACAAGGCCCATGCCCAGCTTCTGGAGCGCGGGGTGAAGGTCAGCGAGGTCCAGGTGTTGGGCGAGAACCCCACCCCCACCCCGGACCCACTGGACAACGTCGGCTTCGTGTTCTTCGAGGATCCGGACGGCAACGGCTGGGCCGTACAGCAGATCTCCAACCGGGGTTAGCACACCAACGTCGGGGTCACGGCCGTTCGCTCGGCGTTGTCGGCCCGACCACCAGTTCCTCCTCGACCTCACCCCGCCACCAGCCCGGGCGGCAACGCCAGGTCCGGGAGAGGGAGGTACGCGATGCCCCGCCCACGGCAGGCACTGCTGAGCCGACAGCGGATCATCGAGACCGCCGCCAACCTCATCGACGCCGACGGACTCGGCGCCTTCTCCACCCGCCGGCTCGCTTCCGAACTGGGTGTACGCGGACCATCGCTGTACAACCACTTCGCCACGAAGGACGAGATCCTCGACGCGGTCGCGGACAGCATCACCGCCCAGATCGACGTATCGTCCTTCGGCCGTGGCGACGACTGGCGCGACGCGCTACGTCAGTGGGGGCTCTCCTACCGGTCCGCGCTCGCCGCGCACCCGAACATCGTGCCGCACCTGGCGCAGGGACCCGGGCGCCGCCCGGGCGCCCTCGCGATGGCCGACGCGGTCTACGGCGGACTGGTCGACGCGGGCTGGCCGCCGGCGCGGGCCACCCACATCGGCGCGCTCATGCGCTACTTCGTCACCGGGTCGGCGCTCGGTTCGTTCGCCCGGGGATTCGTCGAGGACCCCGGCTTCTACACCGAGCAGTACCCGCACCTGGCCCAGGCGCATCGGCTCGCCGAGCATCAGCGCAGCGTCGACGAGGGCGCCTTCGCGCTCGGCCTGGACGCGCTGGTCGAAGGGCTCTCCCACACGTACGAACGGGTCGTCGGAACGCTGCCGCCCCAATGATCCCCGACCTGTCGCGCATCGACGGGTACGGCGGCGTCAGGTCAGCCGGGCAGGCCACCCGCGCGGGGCGGGTGCGCACTAGAGTCAAAACTTGCAGCGCTAGTTTCCGTCGACGCGAGGGACCCCGATGGACCTGACCCGCACCGCCTTCTACCTCGACGGGCGATGGGTCACCCCCGCCGCCACCGACACCATCCCCGTCGAAAACCCCGCCACCGAACAACTCCTCGGCACCGTGCCGGCCGGGACCACCGGCGACGTCGACCGGGCCGTCGCCGCCGCACGTACCGCCTTCGACAGCTGGGCGGCCACCGATCCAGCGGACCGGGCCGCCGCACTCGACCGGCTGCACGCCGCGCTCGCGGCCCGGACCGACGAGATCGCCCGTACCGTCGCCCTGGAACTGGGCACCCCGCTCAAGGTGGCAACCCGCATCCAGGCCGGACTCCCGCTCGCCGTCCTGCGCAGCTTCGTCGAACTCGCCTCCGAACCCCCCGCCAGCCAGGTCATCGGCAACTCGCTGGTGGTACGCGAACCGGTCGGCGTGGTCGGCGCCATCACCCCGTGGAACTACCCGCTGCACCAGGTGGTGGCCAAACTCGCCCCGGCCCTGGCCACCGGCTGCACCGTCGTCCTGAAGCCGAGCGAGCTGACGCCACTGGTGGCGTACCTGCTCTTCGACGCCATCGACGAGGCCGGCCTGCCGCCGGGCGTGGTCAACCTGGTCACCGGCACCGGTCCGGTGGTGGGCGAGGCGATCGCCGCACACCCGGACGTCGACCTGGTCTCCTTCACCGGCTCGACCACAACCGGACGGCGCATCTCGCACCTCGCCGCCGACCGGATCGCACGCGTCGCCCTGGAACTTGGCGGAAAGTCCGCCAACGTCATCCTCGACGACGCCGACCTCGCCACCGCGGTCAAGGTCGGCGTCGGCAACGCCTTCCTCAACTCTGGACAGACCTGCACCGCCTGGACCCGGATGCTGGTCCACCGCAGCCGCTACGACGACGCCCTCGCGCTCGCCGCCCGTGCCGCCGACGGCTACCGGCTCGGCGACCCGTTCGACGCCGCCACCCGGCTCGGCCCACTGGTCTCCGGCACCCAGCAGCAGCGGGTGCGCGAACACGTCACCCGGGGCCTTGCCGACGGCGCGCGGCTGGTCAGCGGCGGGCCCGACGCGGCGGTACCGGACCGGGGCCACTTCGTCGCGCCGACAGTGCTCGCCGACGTCGACCCGGACAGCCCCCTGGCCCAGGAGGAGATATTCGGCCCGGTCCTGGCCGTGATTCCGTTCGACGACGACGACCACGCCGTCACCATCGCCAACAACTCCCGGTACGGACTCGCCGGAGCGGTCTGGTCCGGTGACGACAACCGGGCCCTGGCGGTCGCCCGGCGGATGCGCACCGGGGCGGTCGACATCAACGGCGCGCCGTTCAACCCGCTCGCCCCGTTCGGCGGCTACAAGCAGTCCGGCATCGGCCGGGAACTGGGCACCTTCGGACGTGAGGAGTTCCTGCAGACCAAGGCGATCCAACGATGAGGGCGCCGCTGGCCCGGGGCGGGGCACCCGCTCGGTGGTCCTGTAACAGTGCGGGTCCTCACCGGCGGGTCCGGCACGTCGAGCGGACCGCACCACCCACCCGACTACGTCACCTGCGGCAGTCGCAGGACCGATCCCGGATGGATGGTCACGTCCGTGGCGACCAACCGGGTGGCGGTCGCCGCCGGCTCGCCGCTGCCGGTGTTGCGGGCGAAGCGCGGATGGGCACCGCCGCTGATCTGCAGCCGCAACCGGTGCCCGGGACGGAACCGGTGGGCGGTGGAGCTCAACCCGATCGTGACCTCCACCGGGTCGTCACCGGTGAACACGGGCAGCCGGAGCAGCCCGTCGCAGACGTTGCTGGAACGGCCTGATTCGTCCACGTCGCAGAGCCGGGCAAAGATGTCGATGCTGCTGCCCGCCTTCGCGGCCACCCGCAGCTCGACGCTCACCGGCCCGATCACCTCGAACGGCTCGCCCAGCACACTCGTGGTGAAGGTCAGCACGTCGGGGCGGGCTTCGAGTTTCGTGTTGTCGCGAACCCCTGCGGTCCGGGAGAGCAGTGGCCCGCCGACCGAGGGCGTCGGGTTGGCCGGGTCGTAACGGAACGAACCGATCGGACCGGACGCCTCCGGCGGGGCGTCCGCCAAGCGCCCCGCGTCATCGCCCGAGCCGGCCCCCAGCTCCCCGGCACCGCGGTACGGGTAGAACGCGCGGGTCACGGCGGGCGGCGGCCAGTCGGGCAGGTCGCGCCACTCGTCCACGCCGCCGACATGCACCCGGACGCGCGACTCGCGCAGCCCGGACCGGTCGCCGGTGATGTGTGCCCGCAGCCAGGCGACGCTCTCGGCGAGCACCATCGGGCCGTCCACCTCCAGCATCGAGGTGTGCGTCCACGGGCCGATCAGCAGGGATGTCGGGCAGCCCGCCCCCCGCAGTCGGGCGTACTGCTGGAGGTTCTGGTCGAGGAGGAGGTCCTGCCAACCGGCGATCACCTTGGTCGGCACCTCGAGCCGCTCGGCCGTCGCACCGAGGTCGGTGCCGCGCCAGAACGGGGCGTCACGGTCGGGATTGCGCAGCAGGCCGTCGATGTAGGGCACCCGCTGCCCGACCACGGGCACGTACGCGTCCATGATCGGCAACGAACGGACGACGCTGGACAGCTTCCGCCGCAGCCGGCTCACGGCCCTGACGAAACGCAGCGCGCCCCGGCCCTGATGCACCATGGCGACTGCGGCGATCAGTGAGTTCTCCAGTGCGAACGCCCCGCCCGGATAGGTCGTCGAGTACGGGTCGTGAGCGCCGACCTGGACCACGAGGGCACGCAGCTCCGGCGGCGGATCCACCGCCATCGCCCATTGCACGTAGGCGAGGTAGCTCAGTCCCACCATGCCGAAGTCGCCGCTGAACCAGGGCTGCTTTCGCAGCCAGGCGACGGCGGCCAACCCGTCGTCGGTCTCGTCGAGCCACCAGGTGAACTCGCCACCCGACCCGGCCGTGCCACGGCAGCTCTGCAACAGCACGTGGAAGCCGTACGACGCGTAGGCGAAACCGAACAGTGAGGCGAAGGGAAAACCGCGACCGTACGGCGAGCGGATGAGCAGTGTGGGGAACTCGCCCTCGGTCAGCGGCTGGTAGTGGTCGGCCAGCAGTGGCGTGCCGTCGGCGGCGGGCACGGTGATCCGCCCCGAGTAGCCGACCTCGTGCGGTCCGACCCCACGCCGGTTCAGACGGCGCAGTACCCGGATGTGGCGGGGCAGTGGACCGGGGGTGAGGCGGGTGGCGGGCGCGGTCATGGCTGGCCTCCTCCTGTCGAGAACACTTATCGTACAACGTACTGGAATACGTTGGCCAACCGGCCCTCGACCTCGAACCGCACCACCCGGCCCCGCCGGTCGGCGACGTTGTCCACGCTGGACGAGGGAACGGCACCCGCGGCGGCGCGCCCAGAACACCGGTCGAGACGCTCCCGCGACCACGCGGCCCGGCGGTACGCCCGGTTCGCCCCCGGCACGGTCCGGACCGGCAGCGCCGGGGCGACGGCTCACCCGGACCGGGTGAGCACACGGCACGGCGATGTGGGACACGGGCGGCAACGCCGCCCTGAGACGGGCGCAACATCGCGCTCGGCGTCTTCCGGCCGGCCCGCGCAGTACCGTGAGATGGTGCCAACCACAAACGTTCTCACCAGCGCGGATCTCACCGAGCTACGCCAGTCCGCGCTGGGCGCGGCCAACCCGCTCGGCATCGCCGCCGACCTCGCCGACGCCGCCGAGCAGGGCCGGCTCGCCGACCCGGCAGACACCGGATACGCGCTGACCCTGGCCGCCGAGATCGCCGAGAGCAAGGCGAAACTGGATGCCGCGCTGCGCTACGCCGACCGGGCGGTCGAGGCGTACCGGACACAGGAGGACAGCCAGGCGAATTTCTCCCGGGCCCTGCGCGCCCGGATCCTCTTCCGCGCCGGCCGCGACGACGAGGCGACCGCCGAGGTGACCGCACTGCGACCGCTGCTCACCGAGCAGGCCGACGCCGCCGCCTACATCAGCGCAGCGCTGGACGCGGGCGGCCGTGGCGTCATCGCGGAGCAGTGGCTGAGCGAGGCGGTGGAGACCGTACTCGGGGAACGCGCCGCCACGGCGGAACAGCCGGGCCAGCCCCGGGACCAGGACTCGCCGGGCCTCCTCTTCTTCCTGCTACAGCAGCGGCACCGGGTACGGCGCGACCTCGCCCTGCCGCACGACCAGCACGACAACCTGGCCGACCGGTTGGAGAACCAACTCACCAGCCGGGCCGCGAACACGGTCGCCGGCACCACCGTGACCGAGCTGCTGTTCTGGCCACAGGATCAGTTCGACCGGGTGCGCTCGCAGTGGCCCGACCTGACCGGAGCGTACGGTCAGGACTGGGACGAGCACCGGGCCCGGCTCGAACGGGAACTGGTCCGGCTGGCCGGCGGTGGGCGTACCGGCCTCTCCGTCCTCAAGGGCTCGGTCGACGGCTTGTCCGGCTTCGCCACCCGGCGCAACGGTGACCCCACCGACCAGCAGGTACGCGCCGGCTACGCACAGGAACTCGAAGGACGTCAGGAGCGGATCCCATGGCCGCCGGAGCGGAACGAGACCTGCTGGTGCGGCTCCGGGAACAAGTACAAGAAGTGCTGTCTGCCCCGCTCCCGCGCCTGACCTCTCACGCGCCGCCCCGGTACCCGTCCACCTACACCTGACCTCCCACGAACCGATCGACCTGACGGGTCGGGGGTCGTTCCGCACGGTGACACCGCCGAGCGGAACGGCACCCGACCCGTCGGCGTACGCGCCCCTGATCGGTTGGCAACCGAACCGCCCCGTCGGTTGCAGCCGAACCGCCCCGTACGCGGCCGAGCGCAGGCCGGGTCCGGGTGCAACGGAGACGGCGTCGCCGGCATGAGGGCCGACACGGTGGGAATGGGACCGTCGGTGGCACGGTTTACACCGCCGGAAGCAGCCGGAACGCACAGGTGCATCCGGCTCCGACGGAGGAGAAGATCATGGCGACGGCCGTGGAGTTTGGCTTGGACACCTTCGGCGATGTCACCGCTGACGCCGACGGCGACCACGTCCCGTACGCGCAGGTCATCCGAAACGTGGTGGAGCAGGCGGTGCTCGCCGACCGGCTCGGCGTCGACGCCTTCGGACTCGGCGAACATCACCGCGACGACTTCGCCGTCTCGGCTCCCGAAATCGTTCTGGCCGCCATCGCGAGCCGTACGGAACGCATCCGTCTCGGCACCGCCGTCACCGTGCTCAGCTCCGACGATCCGGTACGCGTCTTCGAGCGCTTCGCCACGCTCGACGCGCTGTCACGGGGGCGGGCCGAGATCACCCTCGGTCGAGGCTCCTTCACGGAGTCGTTCCCACTGTTCGGCTACGACCTGGCCGACTACGACCGGCTCTTCGCGGAGAAGGCCGACCTGATGTCGCACCTGCTCACCGAGGGGCCGGTGACCTGGCAGGGAAGCGTACGTCCTCCGCTGGAGAAGCAGCACGTCTACCCGAAGACCGAATCCGGTCGGCTGCGTACCTGGGTCGGGGTCGGCGGCAGTCCCGAATCCGTGGTCCGCGCCGCCCGTTACGGCTTCCCGCTGGTGCTGGCGATCATCGGTGGCCACCCGAGCCGGTTCGCACCGTACGTCGACCTGTACCACCGCGCCCTCGCCGAGTTCGGCACGGAGCGGCTCCCGGTCGCCGTGCACTCGCCCGGTTTCATCGCCCGGACCGACGAGGAGGCCGCGGACGTGCTGTGGCCGCACGCGCGGGCGATGTTCAACCGGATCGGCGGGGAACGGGGCTGGGCGCCGATGACCCGTGAGCGGTTCGAGGACGACATCAGGGACGGGGCGATGCACGTGGGCTCACCCGAGACGGTCGCCCGCAAGATCGCCGCGACGGTGAGCTCCCTCGGGGTCCAACGTTTCGACCTGAAGTACTCCAGCGGCACCCTGCCCCACGAACGGATGATGACGGCGATCGAGCTGTACGGCACCGAGGTGATCCCCCGCGTCCGGGAACTCCTCGCCGCGCAGACCACGACGGGCTCCTGAACAGACCCGGCGGCTGCCGGTGGCGGCACCGACGACCCGGCTACGGGTCGGCCGTCCGCCGCCGGCAGCCGTAGCCGCGTCGCCGGGAGCTGGGGCCCGGAGGGATCCGGCCAAGGGCCGCAGCCTGCCCGAAGCTAGGCTGGTCGGCATGCTGCGCCACGTCGTCGGGACCCGATACGTCACCCCGCTGCGCGAGGGCGGGTCGTTGCCGGGCGTGGTCGAGGCCGACGACCTCGGAACGTACGTGGTGAAGTTCCGGGGCGCCGGGCAGGGGCCGAAGTCGCTGATCGCCGAGGTGGTCGCGGGTGAACTGGCCCGCCGGCTCGACCTGCCCGTACCCCGTCTGGTGGTGATCGACATCGACCCGGTCATCGCCCGAGCCGAGCCCGACCAGGAGGTACAGGAACTGCTCGCCGCCAGCGGAGGCGCCAACCTCGGTCTGGACTTCCTACCCGGCGCGCTCGGCTTCGACCCGGTGGCGCATCCGGTGGAGCCGGAACTCGCCTCGCGGGTGCTCTGGCTGGACGCGTACCTGGAGAACGTCGACCGGAGTTGGCGCAATCCCAACCTGCTGCTCTGGCACCGGAAGCTCTGGCTGATCGACCACGGAGCGGCGATCTACTTCCACCACAACTGGCCCCGGGCGGGGGCTGCCGTACACCGCCCGTTCCGGGCCGACGACCACGTGTTGGCGCCCTTCGCCACCCAACTGGCCGACGCGGACGCCGAATCCGCCGCACGCGTCACCCCCGACCTACTCACCGAGGTGCTCGCCCTGGTGCCCGACGAGTGGCTGGAGGGGCCGGATTTCGCCTCCCCCGAGGCCACCCGCACGGCGTACGTCGACCACCTCCGCGCCCGGGTCGCCGGCACCCGTTCCTGGCTCCCCCAGGGGGTCGCCGCATGAGCAGGAAACCCTTCGAGTACGCGGCGGTGCGCGCCGTGCCCCGAATCGAACGGGGCGAACAGATCAACGTCGGGGTGGTCCTCTACTGCCAGGCCCGCGACTTTCTCGCGGCCCGGATCCACCTCGACACCGAACGGTTGCGCTGCCTCGACCCCGGCGTCGACGTCGAGGCGGTCGCCGCCGCACTGCGCGGCTGGGACACGACCTGCGCGGGCGGGCCCGACGGCGGGCCGGCGGCACGGATGCGGCTGGGTGAACGGTTCCGGTGGCTCACCGCCCCCCGCAGCACGGTGATCCAGGCCGGCCCGGTGCACACCGGATTGACCGAGGAACCCGCCGACGAACTAGAGCGGCTACTCGAACTGCTCGTACGCTGAGGCGAAGCGCCCAGGGCTCACAGATCGGAGCGTCGCCTCATGCCCCGTAGCACCCACCTCGGGGCCTGTCCTCTGGACTGCCCGGACACCTGTACCTGGCAACTGACGGTCGAGGACGGCCGGGCGGTGGAGATCCGCGGCGATCGCGACCATCCGTTCACCCGAGGCGTGCTGTGCGGCAAGGTCAACCGCTATCTGGAGGTCGTCAACGGCGCCGACCGGCTGACCTTTCCGTTGCTCCGGGTCGGCCCGAAGGGAATGGGGCCGGGCTCGTTCCGACGGGCGTCCTGGGACGAGGCGATCGCCCGGGTCGCGTCCGGGCTTCGGGCGACGATCGACCGGGACGGTCCCGAGGGGATCCTGCCGTACTACTTCGCCGGCACCATCGGGCATGTGCAGGGCTGGACGATGGGACCGAGGCTCTTCGCACACCTGGGTGCGTCGAGGTTGCAGACCACGATCTGCACCGCCGCCGCCAGCGCCGCCCTGCGCTCGCTCTACGGGGGCTCGGTCGGCTTCGAACCGGAGTCGATCGTGGAGGCGCGGTTGGTCGTGCTCTGGGGCGCCAACCTGCTCTCGACCAACCTGCACCACTGGCCCTTCGTGGAGGAGGCGCGGCGGCGGGGGGCTCACGTCGTCGTCATCGACCCGTTGCGTACCGACACGGCGGCGCGGGCCGACGAGCACCTCGCCCCACTGCCCGGCACCGACGCTGCCCTGGCACTGGGGCTGATGCGCCACGTGCTCGACGTCGGTGCGGCTGACCGGGCGTGGCTCGATGCGTACACCGTCGGCTGGCCGGAGTTGGAGGCACGGCTCGCACGGTGGCCGGTGGAGCGGGCCGCGGCCGAGTGCGGGCTGGATGTCGCGGCGGTACGCCGGCTGGGCGATCGGATCGCGCGGTCCCGCCCCACCGCCATCCGGGTCGGCCTGGGCGCGCAACGCCACCACGGTGCGGGCCAGGCCATCCGGGCGATCTGCGCGCTGCCGTTGGTGACCGGTGACTTCCGCTACCCCGGTGGTGGAGCCCTCTGCATGACCTCGGGACACCGCCCCCTGCGGCGGGAGGCGGTGGTACGGCCGGACGACCTGCCCACACCGCCGGCGCGGTCGGTGAACATGAGCCATCTCGCGGCCGTCCTCGACGGAGCGGCGAACCCGCCGATCACGTCGCTGGTCGTGTTCAACAGCAACCCGGCCGCCACCAACCCCGACCAGACCCGCCTGCACGCGGGGCTGCGCCGCGACGACCTGTTCACGACCGTGCTGGAACAACGCTGGACGGACACCTGCGACTACGCCGACGTGGTGCTGCCGGCGACGATGCAGCCCGAGCACCTCGACGTGCACTCGTCCTACGGTCACCACTACACGACGTTGAACCTGCCGGTCACCACAGCTCCCGGGGAGGCACTGCCGAACACCGAGATCTTCCGCCGGATCGCCGCCGCGATGGGACTCGACCATCCTCGGCTGCGGGACACCGACGAGGACCTCGCGCGGCAGTTGCTGCGCGACGCCCCGGTCACCTTCGAGGAGTTGCGGGAGCGGACGTACGCGCGCACGACCGGGGTGGCCGTCGGCTCGGCGCCCTTCGCCACCGGCGGGTTCCCCACGCCTGACGGTCGGGCCCGGCTGCTCGACCCGGAGTTGGCGGCCGACGGTGTCGACCCGCTGGTCGGTTACACGCCTCCGGCCGAGGCCGCCGACCCGGAGTTGGCGGCGCGTTTCCCACTGGTGCTCATCTCCCCCGCCGGCCGGTTCTTCATGAACTCGACCTTCGCCTCCTCGCCCTGGCACAGCGGCAGGATGGGCCCGCCCCGGGTGCACCTGCACCCGGACGACGTGGCGGCCCGGGGGCTGGCCGAGGGGGACGAGGTACGGGTGCACAACGACCGTGGCTCGTTCCTCGCGGCGGTCACCGCCGACGACGCGACCCGGCCCGGCCTCGCGTTCACGTACAAGGCGTACTGGGCGCGGCTCAGTCCGGGTGGCACGAACGTCAACGCGGTGACGGCGGTACGCGACACCGATCTGGGTGGCGGGCCGACGTTCCACGACACTCGGGTGGAGGTCGAGCGGGCCCGGTGACCGGAACGCGACAGGGTCCCCGGTGGAGGTACTCCGGGGACCCTGTCGGGTGTTGTTCGTGTCTTGCGACGGTGTTACTTGGTGAGCGGGGAGAGCTTCGGGTCGTTGGCGTACGCCTCGGCCGCGTTCGTCTTGGTGACGATCAGCGGCGGCAGCAGGAACGCCGGGACGACCTTGACCCCGTTGTTGTACGACTTGGTGTCGTTGACCTCGGGCTCCTTGCCACCCTGCAGGTCCTTGACCATCTGGATGGTCTGCTTGACCAGGTTGCGGGTGTCCTTGTTGATGGTCGAGTACTGCTCACCAGCCATGATGGACTTGACCGACTCGACCTCGGAGTCCTGTCCGGTGACGACCGGCAGCGGCTTGCCGGCGCTCTTCACCGAGGTGAGGATCGCGCGGGCCAGGGTGTCGTTCGGCGAGAGCACACCGTCGAGCGTCTTGCCGCTGGTGTAGCTGCCGTTGAGCAGCGTGTCCATCCGGCGCTGAGCGTTCTCGGCCTTCCAGCCGTCGGTGGCGACCTGCTTGATGTCGGTCTGACCGGAGCCGACGATGACGTTGCCCGCGTCGATCTCCTTCTTCAGCACGTCCATCGCGCCGTTGAAGAACACCCCGGAGTTGTTGTCGTCGGACGAGCCGGCGAAGAGCTCGATCGTGTACGGGCCGGTCGGCTTCTTCTCCTTCATGCCCTTGAGCAGGGCTTCACCCTGGAGCTGGCCGACCTTGAAGTTGTCGTACGCGACGTAGTAGTCGACGTCCTTGCTGTTGGTGATCAGGCGGTCGTACGCGATCACCGCAGCGCCGGCCTGCTTGGCCTGCTCCACCTGAGTGGAGAGCTGCGCGGCGTCGGTCGCACCGATGACGATCACCTTGGCACCCTTGGTGACCATCGCCGAGATCTGCGACTGCTGGTCGGCCACGGTGCCCGAGGCGGCGGCGTACTGCACGTCGGCCTGGAACCCGGCTTCCTTGAGCCCGTTGGTGAACAGGTCACCCGCGAGAACCCAGTTCTCCGAGGTCTTCGCCGGCAGCGCCACGCCGATCAGCGCGTCGGCCGCGAAGCCCTTGTCGGAGCCGGTCGAGCCGCTGCTGTCCGAGTCGGAACGCGAGGAGCAGGCGGTCAGCGCCAACAGGGCGACGGCGCCAACCGCGACACCCTTGGCGAGGAACTTGCGCATAGTAGCCCTTCTTCGAAGTAGATCGGGGCGGATGGATTCCGCCCCGATGACGGTGACCGTCAGCCGGCCACCGGAGTCTTGGTGGGCTCGGTGCCCGCATCGGTCGCGGCCACGGGTACGACGGAAGCTTCCCGGCGGAATTGCCGCATGAAGATCCCGCTGATCGAGGGCCGCCCCTGGTTCTTGTTCCAGACGTCGAGCGCGACCGCGAGCAGCAGCACCAGGCCCTTGATGATCTGGACCCGGTCGGACCCGACGCCGACGAGCTGGAGGCCGTTGTTGAGCACGGCCATCACCAGGCCACCGACGATGGAGCCGCTGATGGTGCCGAGGCCACCGGAGACGGCCGCGCCGCCGATGAAGACCGCGGCGATCGCGTCGAGTTCCCAGCCGAGTCCGTCCTGCGGCCCGGAGGCGGCGGAACGCGCAACGAAGATCATGCCGGCGATGGCCGCCAGGATCGACATGTTCATCATCACGAAGAAGTTGACCCGGCGAAGCCGTACGCCGGACAACTCGGCGGCACGGGCGTTGCCACCGACGGCGTAGATGTGCCGGCCGCCGGCGGTGTTGCGGGTGATGAAGGAGTAGATCAGCACCAGCACCGCGAGGATGATGCCGGAGACCGGGAAGCTGGTCCCGATCCGGCCACCGGCGAACCGCATCGTGGCGAAGATGATCACGGCGAGCAGGATGACGACCCGGAGCGCCGAGATCCACATTGGCGCGACGTCGGCCGCCATCTCACGCCTGGTGGCGCGGAGCCGCCATTCCCGGATCACCACGGCGACGCACGCCGCCAGCCCGAGCAGCAGGGTCAGGTTGTTGTATCCGGTGTCGGGCCCCACCTCGGGCAGGAAGCCGGCGCCGATGAACTTGAAGTCCTGCGGTACGGGGGTGGTGTCGGCGTTGCCGATGTACTGGTTGCCGCCCCGGAAGAGCATCATGCCGGCCAGGGTGACGATGAAGGCCGGCACTCCGATGTAGGCGACCCAGAAGCCCTGCCAGGCTCCGATCAGGGCGCCGACCGCGAGGCCGATCAGGATCGCCACGAACCACGGCACGGAGTATTCCTGCATCACCTTCGCGACCACGATGCCGACGAACGCGGCGATCGAACCCACGGAGAGATCGATGTGACCGGCGACAATCACCATCAGCATCCCGATCGCCAGGATGAGGATGTAGGAGTACTGACTCACCAGCGAGATCATGTTGGCGGAGTTCAGCGTGAGGCCGTTGGTCAGGATTTGGAACAGCAGGACGATCGCCACCAGCGTGAAGATCATCCCGAACTGTCGGGCGTTGGAGGTCGTCCCTCCGAACAGGGACTTCCGAAGGTCTTTGATTCGACTCATGGCGTCTGCGTCTTCTTCGCTGAGGTCATCTGCTTCAACAGGGTCTCCGGGTCTGCGTCCCGCTTATCGATGTTGCCGGTGATGGTTCCTTCGAACACCGTGTAGATGCGGTCACACAGGCCGATCAGCTCGGGCAGCTCAGAGGAGATGACGACAACGCCCTTCCCCTGATCCGCGAGCCGCTGGATGATTCCGTAGATCTCGTACTTGGCGCCCACGTCGATGCCCCGGGTCGGTTCATCGAGGATGAGCAGGTCAGGGTCGGTGAACATCCACTTCGCCAGGACCACCTTCTGCTGGTTGCCACCGGAGAGCTTGGTGACTCCCTCGTCCACGGTCGGGGTCTTGACCCGCAGGCTGGTGCGGTACCCCTCGGCCGCGCGGTACTCCCGTACGCGGTCGAGCACCCCGCGCCGGGCGATTTTGGAGAGCTTGGCGGAGACCATGGAGGTCTTGATGTCGTCGAGCAGGTTCAGGCCGATCGACTTGCGGTCCTCGCTGACGTACGCCAGCCCGTGGTCGATCGCGTCCGACACCGACTTCAGGACGATCTCCTCACCGTCCTTGAAGATCTGGCCGGAGAGGTACGTGCCGTACGAGCGGCCGAAGACGCTCATCGCCAGCTCGGTTCGCCCGGCGCCCATCAGGCCGGCGAACCCCACGATCTCGCCCCGCCGCACCTTGAAGTTGGAGCCCTTGCAGACAAGGCGCTCCGCCGAGATCGGGTGCCGTACGGTCCAGTCGCGGACCTCGAAGAAGACCTCACCGATCGAGGGGGTGTGGTCCGGGAAGCGGCTGTGCAGTTCCCGGCCGACCATGCCCCGTACGATCCGGTCCTCGTTGACCCCGTCCGCCTTGACGTCGAGGGTCTCGATGGTCCGACCGTCGCGCAGGATGGTGATGGAGTCCGCGATCTGCGCGATCTCGTTGAGCTTGTGCGAGATGATGATCGAGGTGATGCCGCGCTCCCGGAACCCCCGCAGCAGGTCCAGCAGGTGCTGGGAGTCGTCCTCGTTGAGGGCGGCGGTGGGCTCGTCGAGGATGAGCAGCTTCACGTCCTTCGCGAAGGCTTTCGCGATCTCGATGAGCTGCTGCTTGCCGACACCGATGTCCTTGACGAGGGTGTCCGGATCCTCCTGAAGGCCGACCCGCGCCATCAGCTCGATCGCCTGGCGGTTCGCGACCTTCCAGTCGATCACGCCGCCCCGACCGGGTTCGTTACCGAGGAAGAGGTTCTCGGTGATCGACATGCCGGGGATCAGCGCGAGTTCCTGGTGGATGATCACGATGCCGGCCTGCTCGCTTGCCCGGATGTCGGAGAATCGGCTCTCCGCGTCCCGGTAGACGATGTCGCCGGTGTAGGTGCCGTACGGGTAGACCCCGCTGAGCACCTTCATCAGGGTGGACTTGCCGGCGCCGTTCTCACCGCAGATCGCGTGGATCTCGCCGGCGCGGACGACCAGGTTCACGTCCTCGAGCGCCTTGACGCCGGGGAACTCCTTCGTGATCGAACGCATTTCCAGCAGGACCGGGGCGCTCATCGCAGCCGCTCCAGGATCGCGGTCTCGAACCGGTGTGGTCGCACGGTGGCCGGAGCCGCCAGGCGGCCTTGTCCCGGTCGCCGGAGGCGTCCGCGCGCGGCCACCACGAGGGGGGCGCGCCACGTCACCAACGTCATCGTTGCCTCCGCGGGGAGTTGTCAACAGCTCATGCGTTTGTTGCGGGATGCAACGTATTAGAGACGAGCATGTTTCGCAACATTCAATTTCTCACCCTTGTCACGAATCGGATACACGGGGCCAACCCGCCCACCAACATGGGCGATGGGTCCACGATCCGCCGGATCGACGGCATACTTGTGCGGTGCCTCCCACGCTGTGGTTCGTCGGCGTATCCACCGCGCGGTCCTTGATCCACAAGGCATTTCCGCTCTGGATGGCCGACCTCGGCCTTGACCTGCGGCTGGTCGGTCGCGACCTACCGTTGGCCGCCCCGGTGGAGGCGTACCGCTCGCTGATCTCGGAACTTGTCGCCAACGACGAGGTGGTCGGCGCGGTCGTCACCTCACACAAGGTGGCGTTGCTGCGCGCGGCCGGCGACCTCGTCCACCGGCTCGATCCGATGGCGGCGGCATGTGGCGAGATCAACGCGGTACGGCGAGATCATGGCTGGCTGACCGGCTTCGCCCGCGACCCGATCTCGGTTGGTCGGGTGGTCGACGAGATCTGGCCCGACGGCACGAACGTGCTCTGCCTGGGAGCGGGCGGAACCGCCATTGCACTCGGCAGTCATCTACTCACTCGCACGGTGCCTCCGGAGCGGCTGGTCTTCACCGACCCCCGCCCGGAGGCAGGCCGGCACCTCCGCTCGGTACTCGGACCACCGGCCGCCGCCCGGCGGGTACGCGTCGAGGCGCACCACGGTGACGGCACCTGGGACCACCTGGTACGGGAGGCCCCGGCTGGCACGCTCGTCGTCAACGCCACCGGTCTCGGCAAGGACCGTCCGGGCAGTCCACTGTCACCGGCCCCGTCCTTTCCGCCCGGCGCCGTGTTCTGGGACTTGAACTACCGGGGCGACCTGGCCCTGCTGCGGCAGGCAACCGCCGCCGGGGTGACGACGTACGACGGCTGGCGGCTCTTCTGCCATGGCTGGGCGGCGGCACTCGGTCCGATCCTCGGTTTGGCCGGCGAGGCGGACCGGGCCGAACGGTTCGCCGCGCTCGCCGCGCCCCTGCGCGGGCAAGTCTGAGGCAACCGGAGCACGTGGTCTCGGGCAGTGCGCTCGACCCGGACGAGGGCTGGTCGACCTCGGACGGGCAGGACGCTACCCCGCCACCGGCCACCCGCACAGCCTGACCACCTCGTCGGCGCAGCCCCAGGAAAGGGTGACGCCGGCACCGCCGTGGCCGTAGCTGTGCACCAGTCGCCGACCGCCGGGCAGCCCGACCGGGTCGACCTCCACCCGCGCCCCACCGTTGCGCGCCGGTCGCAGCCCGACCCGTTGCCCGAGCACGCGGGCGCCGGCCAGTTCTGGCACCAGGGCGACGCTCCGGTCGCGGATCGCCCGACCGGTGGCATCGTCCACGCTGGTGTCCCAGACGTCGCGGTCGAAGGTGCCGCCGAGTACCACGTCGGTGGCACGGGGGTGCACGTAGGTGATTCCGGCCGGGTTCTGCTCGTCGCGTACCGAGGTGACCAGTCCCGGGTTCTCCACCAGGACGACCTGACCGCGCGCCGGGTGCACCGCCGGGTCGGCGGCGAGCACGCCTGCGGCCAACCCGGTGGCGTTGACGACCACGGGCGCCAGGTCGACGACGTCGGCGAGGCGTGTCACCCGCCGCCGCAACACCCGCGCACCGGCGGCGACAACCCGCTCGACCAGCCAATCGAGGTACGGCCCCATCTCCACCGTCGGTACGGTGAACCGCCACTCGCCGGTCACCCCGGGCGGTACGTCGGTCGGTGCGACCGCCCGGAAGTCCGGTACGGCCGGCGCCCACCACGGTCGCGGTTGCGCCACGCCCCGCAGCAGCATCCGGGTCGGTCGCATCACCACCCCCGGCACCGCCCGTCCGGCCTGCTCGGCGAACTCCACAAAGGTGCGGCGCGACCATTCGAGGACCCGGGGGTCGGCGTCGGTACGGGTCGGATACCAGACGGCGGCGGCGATCCGGGAGACGGTCCGACCGCTCTCCTGCGCCGTCACCACGGTTACCCGGGCGCCGGCCCGCTGTAGCCGCGTCGCACAGGTCAGCCCGATCACCCCGGCGCCGACCACCACCACGTCGACCATCCCTCCATCGAACCCGGTGGCGCGGTCGGTGTCCACCACGGTCCGGTCACCTCCGGCGCGACTGATGACCACGAGCCGAACCCCTGGGCCCTGACCCTGCCGGGAAGGCCCGCGCTCACCGGTTACTGGCAGGGTGAGGTCACCTTCGCGCCGGGCGACACCCGAGAGATCGTGCTGCACCTGACCGACGATCCGCCGGACGGACGGGCGAGTTGCGGCAACTGTCCCGACCTGGACGGGGACGCCGAGGTCCGCGCGAACGGGCGGACCGTGGCGTACGAGGTGTGGGGGGATCCGCGCAACTACACCGGCAGCCGGTTCGAACTGCACCTCCGCCCGGTCGAGGAGGTGACCGGTCCGCGCCTGGACGGGTTCGACGGCGAGTGGACGGGCGACCTGCTCGCCATCAGCACCTCCGTCACCGTGGTCGGTGCCGACGGTGTCGTCCGCTCGACCAGCGACGGCGCCCGACCGATCGACCCGCCGATCCGGTTCGAGCTGCGGCGCTCCAGCAAGGCGGGCTTCGCAGCCGCCTGCTGACGCCGCCGCCCAGCCGCCAACCACCCCGCCGGCGCCGGAACGTACGCCCGTAGGCTGCCCCGCGAAAACGTTGATCCATAGGGGAGAGTGCTCGGGGTGAACGAGGTATCGGCCACCGTCAGGATGCGGGTGGCGAGCTGGTGTGGGCGTGTGATCAGTGCCGAATGGTTCAACGCCGTCTCGTTCGGTGTGATCATCGTGAACGCGGTCGTCCTGGGAATGGAGACGTACGACCAGGCGGTCGAGCGGGCCGGGCTGGCCCTGCTGGCCGTCGAGTACGCGTGCCTGGCCTGCTTCACGATCGAACTCGCGCTACGGTTCGGCTCCCACCTCACCGCACCCCGGGGCTTCTTCCGCGACGGCTGGAACATCTTCGACCTCGTGATCATCACCGCTCCCCTGCTACCGGGTGTACGGGAGAAGGTCACCCTGCTGCGGCTGCTGCGACTGGCCCGGGTGGTACGGGCGGTCCGGCTCTTCCCCAGCCTCCGGATCATCCTCGGCGGCGTGCTGCGCAGCCTCCCCGGACTCGGCAGTTTCCTGCTGATCGCCACCTTGACCATCTACCTCTACGCGATGGTCGGCTGGATGACCCTCGGCGACGCCTATCCGGAGAAGTACGGCACCGTCGGGCAGGCGATGTTGACGCTCTTCCTGCTGCTGTCGCTGGACGGCATCACCGACGCTCTGGACGCGGGCCGACTGGTCTCCGACTGGAGCGTGCTCTACTTCACCTCGTACATCGTGGTGGCGTCGTTCCTGCTGACCAACCTGCTGATCGGCATCGTGCTGAAGGCGCTGGAGGACGCACACCTGGCGGAGGATCCGGGCCGGAGGGCGGCGCCGGCGGCTCCCCTACCCGTCCCCGCCGACACCACCGCCGCGACGGCAGCGCCGCCGGCCCGGGGCGAGGGCTCACGGATGATCGGCGAGCGGCTGCGAGAGTTGCGCAACGCGTTGGAGGCGCTGGAGGCCGAACTGGACGAGCAGCGGCGGATCGAGGAGGCCGCGGAGCACGCCGGCAGCGGGTGGGCGACCGCGCACCGCCCCTGATCCCACCGGCCCGGCCCACTATCGTGGTCCGGTGGTCGCGGCGCTCGAACTGTATCTGGACCCGGACGCCACCCGGCGGATCCGTACCCTGTGGGACGCCCTGGAGTCCGAGGGCGTGCAGAGCATGCGTTCGCTCCTGGGACAGCGCCACCGTCCGCACGTCTCGCTCGTCGTCGCCCCGCGCCTCGACCCGGTCCAGGTGGCCGAGGCGCTGACCGGTTTGGTGGTGGCGGCACCTCTGCGCATGTCGTTCCAGCACGCCGGACAGTTCGTCGGGCGGGTGCTGTGGCTCGGGCCGACCCCGACCGCCGAGTTGCTCGGCCACCACGGCGAGGTGCACGCCCGGCTGACCCGGGCCGGGGTGTCCCTGGCCGAGCAGTACGCGCCGGGACGGTGGGTGCCGCACTGCACGCTCTCGATGCGGGTGCCGAACGTGTTGATGGCGGCGGCCGTACGACGCTGCCTGGAGGTGCTGCCGCTTGAGGCGACCGTGGTCGGCGCGGCGGTCGCCGACCACGCCCGGGACATCGTCCACCCGCTCGGCTGAGCGTGCCGGTCGGCATCGCCCCGAACCCTGAGCGCTCAGCCCTGGCCCCTGGCCCCGAGCCGTCCGTCGTCGGCCCCGGCAATCTGTCCAAATTATTTGCATGTCGGCGAGTTGGTTGACAGCCCTTAGATCGACAGGTATCAAGATTCCCATGCGTGCGCGCAGGAGCTGGCCTGCATCAACGGGGAGGATCAGTGACCAACTCGGGTCTGACGGATGGCATCGACAGGCGGGCCGCACTGGGGCTCGGTACGGGCCTCGGCCTGGCGGCGTTCCTCGCCGGCTGCGGCGTACGGACCAGCAACGGGGGTGACGACGGCGGGGCGGACTACCCGCAACGCGCGGTGGAGCTGATCGTCCCCTTCGCACCGGGCGGCAGCACCGACCTGATCGCCCGCACTCTCGGCAAGGCGATCGAGAAACCACTCGGCCACTCCATGGTGATCGTGAACCGGGACGGCGCCGCCGCCGCGGTCGGCACCAAGGAGGTCGCCGCCGCCCCGGCGGACGGTTACAAGGTCGGTTTCCCGCCCAGTTCTCTGTTCACCCTCACCCCGCAACTGGTGAGGAACGCCGACACCGTGCCGCTCGACGACCTTCGGGTGGTGATCGGACTGACCGTGGAGAACATCGTCCTCGTTGCACACCGGGACTCCCCGTTCAAGACACTCGACGACGTCATCGCACTCAAGGACAGCGGGCGACGCATCACGTACGGGCACTCCGGGGTCGGCACCGGGGCGTACTTCGCCCAGACCGCGTTCTACAAGCTCGCCGGGATCAACGCCGCTGACGTACCGTTCGGCGGCGGCGGTCCCGCCGTCACCGCCGTCCTCGGCAAGCAGGTCGACATCGGCGCCTCGCAACCGGCCGAGTCGATGCGGTTGGTGCAGTCCGGCGAGCTGCGGTGGCTCGGTCTGTTCAGCCAGCGGCGCAGCCCGTCCCTGCCGGAACTTCCCACGGCCACGGAGAAGGGCTTCGACCTCGTGGTCGACCAGGCCCGTTTCATCGCCGGACCGAAGTCGATCCCGGACCGGGCGGTGACCACCCTTCAGGAGGCTTTCCGGGAGGCGGTCAAGGCCCCGGAATATGGCGAGTTCCTGAAGAAGAACTACATCGACCGGTTCGAGGTCGAGGGGACCGAGGTCGCCGGCAAGATCAAGGGCGACTTCGACCGGTACCAGGTGCTGATCGACCGATTCGGACTGCAACCGAAATGAGCCGTCTCAACCACGAGGAGGCGGCCACCACCGTTCCCGGCGACAGCTCCGGCGCGCTCGATCTCGCCGAGACGGAGATCCCGCCCGCCGGCCCGCTCGGGCAACTCGTCGCCAGCGCGGTGCCGGTCGCGCTCGGCGCGGCGGCTCTCGCGTACGCCGTCTCGCTCGGCCTCGGCACGCCGACCGAGGCCGGACCGGGGCTCTGGCCCGCGCTGGCGAGCCTGCTCCTGATCACGGCCGGCGGATGGTCGCTGGTCTTCGAGCGCCGACGGCAGGGGGCCGAACAGTTCAGCCGGGGAGCGATCGGGATCGGCGTCGGGATCGCCAGCCTGGTCGTCTTCGTCCTGTCGATCAACCGGATCGGGTTCGAGATACCGACCCTGCTGATCATGGCGCTGTGGCTGAAGGTGCTCGGCCGGGAGGGTTGGCTGACCACCATCGCGGTCAGTGTCACCACCACCGCCACGCTCTACCTGCTCTTCATCACCCTGCTGGGCGTCCCGCTACCGAGATTGGCCTTCTGAGTGGACTTCCTCGAACCCGCGCTCGCCGGCTTCGGGGTGGTGTTCACGCCGGTGAACCTGCTCTACGTCCTCGCGGGTGTCGTGATCGGGATGGTCATCGGCGTCCTGCCCGGCCTCGGCCCGGTGGCGACGATCGCCCTCCTGCTCCCGATCACCTACGAGATCCCGGCCGAGGGTGCGATCATCCTGCTCGCCGGGATCTACTACGGCGCCATGTACGGCGGGACGATCACCTCCGTACTGCTGCGGTTGCCCGGCGAGGCGGCCACCGTGATCACCACCATCGACGGGTACCAGATGGCCCGCCAGGGCCGGGCCGGCTCGGCGCTCGGCATCGCCGCGATCGGGTCGTTCATCGGCGGCACGGTCAGCATCGTCGGGCTGACCCTGGTCGCCCCCCTGCTCGCCAGCCTCTCCCTCGGCTTCGGGCCACCGGAGAACGCCGTGCTCGCCGCCATGGGCATCCTGCTCGTCGCCAGCCTCGGTACGGTCTCGACCGCGAAGAGCCTGACCGCCGCCGCGCTCGGACTGCTGCTGGCCGCCGTTGGGCCGGACCCGCTCTACGCCTCGCCCCGGTTCACGTTCGGCAGCATCAACCTCGCCGACGGCGTCGACTTCGTCGCCCTCGCGATGGGGCTGTTCGGGCTCGGCGAGATCCTCTACCACCTCGAACACCGCGCTCGGAACCGGCTGCCGAAGCCGAAGGTCAGCAACGTCTGGCCGTCGCGGGCCGAGTGGCGGCAGTCGCGCGGGGCGATCGGCCGTGGCTCCGTGGTCGGCTTCTTCATCGGGCTGCTGCCTGGCGGTGGCGGGGTCCTCTCGTCGATGGCGGCGTACACGCTGGAGAAACGACGCAGCAGCCAGCCGGAGCGGTTCGGGCGGGGGGCCATCGAGGGGGTCGCCGCACCGGAGACCGCCAACAACGCCGCCGCGACCTCGTCGTTCATTCCGTTGCTCACCCTCGGCATCCCGACCAACCCGGTGATGGCCTTGATCTTCGGCGCGCTGCTGTTGCAGGGCATCGCTCCCGGGCCGCGCCTGATCAACGAGAACCCCGAGGTGTTCTGGGGCGTCGTCGACTCGATGTACGTCGGCAACATCTTCCTGCTGATTTTGAGCGTTCCGCTGGTGGGGGTCTTCGTCCGGCTGGTCACCGTACGCGACACCATCCTCGCGCCGATCGTGGTGATGGTGACGATGCTCGGCGTCTACACGGTCAACAACAGCGTGTTCGACATGCTGCTGGTGATCTTCTTCGGGGTCGTCGGTTACCTGATGAAGAAGACCGGTTTCGAACCCGGCCCGCTGGTGCTGGCCTTTGTGCTCGGCAGTCTGCTGGAGACCGCGATCCGCCAGTCGATGCGCATCTTCGACGGTGACCCCACCGGCTTCGTCACCCGCCCAATCTCGGGCACCCTCCTCGCCGCCGGGGTGCTGGCGCTACTCGTACCGGCCGGCCTCCGGGTGGTGCGGTCACGCCGGGCGAACACCCGGTCGACCGAGCCGGTCGACAGTGGCACCCCGAACGGCTGACCGGGCGGCAGCACCACCCCGATACCGGACGCCCCCCAACAATTTGGTGTTCGTTGATATGTTCACGGTCGCGTGACGGCATCGGCGTGTGGCAGCCGTCCAGGCGCGAGCAGTAGGGGGTAGCGGTGACCTACCACGAACGCTTTGGCCCGTACCGGATCTCGGATCGGATGTTCCTGCTGGTCGCGGTCGCGACCGTGCCCTCGGTCGGTGTGCTGATCGCCGCGTTCGCCTCCCTCGACGACATCCATCCGGCGATCCGGGTGACCGTCGGCATCGCGGGCGCCGTGCTCGTCACCCTGGCCCTGTGGGCGATGCGCTCCAGCACCAGCGCCGACGAGAAGCAGATTCGGACCACCATGCTCTGGCGCAGCCGTCAGATCCTCTGGTCCGACATCCAGGACATCAGAACCGAGCAGATCCCCGGCGCGCAGTACTCCGGCATGGGGGCCAGCGAACAGGCGGTGGTCTACGACCGGCACGGCCGCCGCACCGCCCTGCCCTACCTCGACAACCGCAACGTCGGGCGGGGCGGACGGTCATTCGCCGGTGAGGTGCGGATGCTGCGCGACGCCTGGGATCGGCTGCGTGAGGGTGACCGGCCACCGATACCCGCGACCAGCGCCGGGCGGGCCGAACTACTCGGACGGCTGGCCGAGATGTCCGACCCGGCCGAACTGTGGCGGCTGGTACGCGACCTTCCGCTGATCGAGGCGGTCACCGCCGTACGGCGCTTCGAAGGCTGGCGCCCGAACGGCCCCGACCAGGCACTCTTCGACCAACTGAGGAGAGCCGACCCCGACGTGCTCCGCACCACCCTGGACCGGCTCGCCCCGACCGTGCCGGTCCGGCTGGCCTTCGACGAGATCGTGCTCACCGCCGCGCTCGCCCCCGGTGAGCGGCGACTCGCGGTCGCCACCATGGCCGACGTCGAGGCGCCGAACATCGTCCGCGAGTACGTGCTGCCCACCCCGGTGGGAGCCCCGGCCGACTCGCCCGACCCCCGCCTCACGTACGAGATCGACGGCCCGTGGGTGACCGACCTGCTGCACCTCGGCGACGCGATCGTCGTACGGATCGAGGAGTTCATGGGCGGCACCCGACTCGTACGGTGCGCCGACGGCGTCACCGAAGTGTTCGGCCGGGGTGTCGAACTGGGCCGGCTGCTGCACGCCCGGGAGGGGTTCGTCGGCGTCGCCCACGACCACGCGCTGATGTTCGGCTCCGCGCACGGCGCCACGCTGCGGCGGGTCGGACTCGGCCCTGACCTCGGTCTCAGCGAACGCGAGATCAACCCCTGGACGCTCGCCAGCGAGCCCGGTGGCGGCCGGCTCGCGCTCGGCGGACGGACGCTGGTCGTCCTCGACGAGCGGGCGGGCACGGTCATCGCCCGGGCCACTCCACCCGGCCGGCGTACCCTCGTCGGCCAGGTCGTCTTCGCCGGCCCGGACCGGTTGGTGGCCCAACTCGGCCGGCCGTGGCGGGACGTCCGGGGCGCAATCTGCTGGGACAGTCTGGGTAGTTGGCGACTGCGCGGGAAGAGCCTGACCTACGAGGGCGCCGCCCCCGAGGCGACCTGGGGGTCGATGTGGCCGGCCGGCATCGTCTCGCGGCAGCGAGTCGCCACGGTCCAGCATGGTCCGCGACCGGTCGACGGCGGGACACTCCGGTTCCGCGACGGCGGCACACTTCGCCGCACCGGCGCACCGGTGAACTCCCTGGCTGCCCTCGACCGGGTGACCGCGCTGACCGAGGGACCCGACCAGCGGGAACTGGTGACGACCCGGCGCCTGCGGCCGGAACTCGACCGTGACGACACCGTAGAGGTCCACTCGCTCCGCGCCGGTTACGCCGACCTGATCACGCGCCCCCTGGGTGAACTGGGCGAAGCCGACCTCGCGGGCGCCGCGGAAAGCGCCACCGCCGGCGCCAGCCCCGCCGTACGCGACCTGTACGCGCTCCTCGACACGTGCGTACGGCAACGGCGGCGGATCGATCCGATCGGCGACACGGGTGCGGGTTTCCGGCCCACACCACCGGGGCGGCATGGTTGAGTTGATCGGGATCGGCCGGTCATTGGGCCACCCGCCCCCGCAGAGCCGGCAGGAGGCAGTCACCATGAGCAGCGCCGAGATCCTGGTCGACGCGTTCGAACGGATCCGGGACCTCGTCCACGAGGTGAGCCGCGACCTGAGCGAGCAGCAGTTGACGTACCGGGTCGACCCCGACGCGAACACCATCGCCTGGCTGGTCTGGCATCTGACCCGGATCCAGGACGACCATCTCGCCGACGCCGCCGGGACCGAGCAGGTGTGGACCGCCGAAGGCTGGCTGGAGCGGTTCGGCCTACCGTTCGACCCGGAAGCGACCGGCTACGGCGCCTCCGCGCAGGAGGTGGCTGCGGTACGGGTGAGCCGCGACCTGCTGACCGGGTACCACGACGCGGTCCACAGCCGGACGGTCGCGTACGTCGGCGATCTCACCGAGTCGGATCTGACCCGGATCGTCGACACGAGCTGGGATCCCCCGGTGTCGCTCGCCGTCCGGCTGGTCAGCGTGATCGGTGACGACCTCCAACACGTCGGGCAGGCCGCCTTCGTCCGGGGGATCGTACGGCGCTGACGGTGCCGGCCGGGAAACCCGTGCGAACATGGGTTCCCCGGCCGGTCACGCCGTGGTGCTAGCGGCCCGAGGCGAACAGTGCCCGGACCTCGGTCGCGTCCAGCGCCCGGTCGTAGACGTGCACCTGGTCGACCGCGCCGCCCAGGTAGTCCACCGGGCCGCCACCGAACCGGCCCCGACCGATCACCAGCGGACCGGTGGACGCCTCACCCGCGCAGGCGTCGACCTGTCGGCCCAGCATCCCGTCCACGTAGAGGGCGAGACGTCCGGTCGCCGCGTCCCGGACACCGACCAGGTGGTACCACTGACCGGCGACCGGCGCGGTCGGGGCGACCGCCCGGAGGTTGGCGAAACTCATCGCGAACCGCCGGTCGCTGCCGGAGTACTGGAGGAAGAAGGCACTGTTACGGGCGCCGTCCTGACTCACCACCGTCTGGAAGGCGCCGTCGACCTTGTCCAACCGGGCCCAGGCCGCGACCGAGTAACTGCCGGTGGTGTCGAGGATGGTCCGACCGGTGTCGACGTACTGGCCGCCACCGCTGAGCTGGATTCCGGAGCCGGTCCGGCCCGGGGTCCAGGTCGCGCCGTTGACCAGCGTGCCGTCGTTGCGCGCGACCTGGTCGGCGGCGACGGTGCCGGTGTTCTCGTCGAGCGGCCAGTAGCCGACACCGTCCGGCCCCGGCGTGCCGGGCGACGGCTGCGGAAGAGCGACGCCGTCGCAGGCGCCCGGCACCGGCACGAAGTCACGCGGTGCCTGGTTCGCGCCGGTCGCCCAGCGCAGGTTCGGCTCGGCGCCGAGGGTCACCGCGACCGTCCCGCCGTTGCGGATGAACGACTCCGGCAGCCAGGACCGGCCGTACGACTCACCGTCGAGCCGTACGGACTGGACGTACTGGTTCGCGTCGGAGGTGTCCGGAGCCTTGATCACCAGCTCCACGCCGTTGTCCCGCTCGATCCGCACGGTCGGGAAGAGCGGGCTGGCCAGGAGCAGTTCGGCCCGTCCGGTCACCTGCGGGAAGACACCCATCGCGGCGAAGACGTACCAGGCCGACATGGTGCCGAGGTCGTCGTTGCCGGGCAGACCGGACGGACCGGTGCCGTACACGGTGTCCACGATCTCCCGTACCGTCGCCTGGGTCTTCCAGGGCTGACCGAGAGCGTTGTAGAGCCAGGGGGCGTGCAGACCGGGCTCGTTGGTGGGGTCGTAGCGCAGGGCGCTTCCACCCTTCACCGCCCAGTTACCGGCGGCGTCGTGGAAGAAGGCGTCGAGCCGGGTCTGCGCGTTGGTCCGGCCGCCCATCGCGTCGGCGAGACCGGAAACGTTCTGCGGCACCATCCAGGTGTACGTGGCGCTGGATCCCTGGGCGAAGCCAAAATCGGTGGACGGGCTGAAGCTGCCGGCCCAGCTACCGTCGGCGTTGCGTGCCTGCTGGTAACCCTCCGCCGGGGTGGCCGCCGAGTTGAACGTGTTGCGCCACCAGTTGGCCCGCACGGCCAGGTCCTGCTGCTCGGCCGGGCGGTCCAACCGCTGCGCCCACATGGCCAGGGAGAAGTCCGCGAGCGAGTTCTCCAGGGTCTCGGCCGCCCCGCCCCAGCAGTGGCAGGCGTCCTGGGGTGCGTAACGCAGGTCGAGGTAGCGATCGAGAGCGGGCCGCTGACCGGTGCACTGGCCCGGGCAACCGCCGTCGTTCTCGGCGTCCGGGTTCTGCACCGTCGCCTGCCGCAACAGCGACTCGTACGCGCCGACCGTGTCGAAGTTGCGCACGCCCATCGCGGCGAAGGTGGCGAGGGTCGGTGCGGCCGGGTCACCGGTCATCACGTGGGTGGCGCCGTTGTTGTGCAGCCACCGGTCCCAGATGCCGTTGTTCTGCTGGGCGAACTGGTAGAGCGACTGGGCGAAGTCGCCCGCGATCTCCGGCTTGAGCAGTGCGAGCAACTGGATGTGCGCCCGGTACTGGTCCCACCCGGAGAAGGTGCCGTACTGCGCGTGCTGCCCCTTGGCCAACGAGTGGATCACCTGGTCGGTGCCGAGGTAGCGGCCGTCGACGTCGTTGAACACGTTGGGCTGGAGCATGGCGTGGTACAGCGCGGTGTAGAAGGTGGTGCGCTGCTCGGGCGAGCCGCCACCGATCCGGACCGTACGGAGTTGTTCGTTCCACTCCCGGTGGCCCTGCTCGGCGACCGTCGCCACGGTGGCACCCCGGCGCAGTTCGGTCTCCCGGTTGAGTTCGGCCCCGGCGAGGCTGACGTAGGAGATGCCGACGCGCATCCGTACCGGTGTGTCGGCACCGGGCGCGAAGGTGACGTAACCACCGGAGCCACGACCGGCCCGGTCCGCGCCGGTGGCGTAACCCTCACCGCCGGTGGCGTGGACGCCGCCCGGGGTGAGCGTGCCATTGGTCCAGGTGCCGGTGCCGACGATCGGCCGGTCGAAGGTCGCGCTGAAGTACAGCCGGTAGTACGTCTTGCGGTTGTTGACCCCGCCGTTGGCACGCCGGCCGCAGAAGGCACCGGTCAACACCGAACCGGTCACCCGGCGGTTGGCGGCGTCGATGTCGATCTGCGCGTCCTCGCTGCCGTTGAGCGAGTTCGAGGTGCGGAAGAGCAGGTTGGCCGGTTGATCGGCGGGGAAGGTGAACTCGCCGACGCCGGCTCGGGTGGTGACGGCCAGGTCGCTCTTCACCCCGGAGTCGAGGGTGACGGTGTACCGGCCCGGGTCGGCGGACTCGCGGGTGTGCGAGAAGTTGCTGGCGTACTTGCTGTCGGTGGTGTCCGCGCTCGGTGAGGAGTCGACCGTACCGACGTACGGCATGATCGGCACGTCTCCGGCGGCACCCGGGTTGCAGCCGGCGCCGTTGACGTGGGTGAGGCTGAACCCGCGTACCCGGGTCGTGTCGTACTGGTACCCGTTGGCGGCGCCGGTGCTGGTCTGGTCACCGCGGGTGCTGGTCGGGCTCCACGAGATCATCCCGAACGGACGGACCGCTCCCGGCCAGGTGTTGCCGTCGCGGGCGGAGCCGATGAACGGGTCCACGTAGCTCGCCGGGTCGGTGACGAGGGCCGCGTCGGCGGCGGCGCTGGCCGGCGCGAAGCCGGCCACTCCCACGACCAGGGCGAGCACGAGACTCGCGGTGGTGGACATTCGAACTTTGGACACAGGTCACCCTTCGGGACGTACGACGAGACGATCGCAACGTACGGTGAACGCCGCACGAAAGATCGACTCTGGACCGTCGGGCTGGTGAATGCGCCGTGAACCGGGATGAGTCGGTCCTGCGCCGCCACGGTTCCCGATCCCTCTGACTACGATCCGCGAATGTCTCTCACACACCGGTCGACCCGGCTGCTGGCGCTCGCCTCGGCGGCCGTCTTCCTGGCGGTGGCGCTGGCAATCCGCGCCGTCGACGACGGCGCCCTCGAACAGCACTCCGGCACCGCCCTGTACGCGTCGATGGTCTACGCCGGGGTGCTGGTCCTCTGGCCACGACTGACCCCGGTCGCCGTCGGCGCGGTCGCGGTCGGATTCTGCTGGCTGGTCGAGTGCGCCCAGTTGACCGGGGTGCCGGCCGAACTGTCGAGCCGGAGCCTGCTGGCGCGGCTGGTACTGGGTGTGCAGTTCGACCCGACCGACCTGGCGTGGTACCCGGTGGGCGTCGTGCCGCTGGTGGCGCTGCACTGGTCGCTCCGTGCACGGTCGCGAGACCGGTCCGGGAGTGCGGTGGTCGACTCGGTCTGAACAGCGGTTATGGGAGCTTGTGTCGGGTTCGGCCAGCGACGGGGAAGACCACCCGGACCGACCCGGAGGATCGCACGACGCACCGGTGGACTACCTGGTTAGGGTGGTCCGAGTGAGCGTCGAGAAAGCTGGTGACGGAGCCGAACCGACCGCCCTGGGGCTGGTCGTCCACCCCAGCGCGGACGTCGGGGACTCGGTCCGCACGATCATCGACTGGGCGGCCAACCAGTCCGTCCGGGTGGTTGGGCGCGACCGGGACGTGGAACGGCTGCCACCGGAGGTCGACACGGTCCCCGACGACCATTTCCGGGCCCAGATCAAGGGACTCGTCTCCCTCGGCGGCGACGGCACCATGCTCGGGGCCATGCGACTGGTGGTCGACCGACCGGTGCCCGTCCTCGGGGTCAACCACGGCAACCTGGGCTTCCTGGTCGAGGTAACCCCCGACACACTGGTCGACGCGCTCGCCCGCCTGGTCTCCGGCGACTACACCATCGAATCGCACGGCTGCCTCGTCGCCGAGTCCAGTGGCGCCCGACCGCTCCGGACCGATGTCGGCTTCAACGACTTCATCCTGGCCCGGCACGGCCGTACCGGCACCGTCTCGATCGACCTCACCCTCAACGACCAGCAGTACGGGTACTACCGAGGTGACGCCGTGGTCGTCTCCACGCCCAACGGCTCCACCGCGTACAACTACGCCGCCGGTGGACCGATCGTGTCCCCCTCGGCGTCCGCGATCGTGATCACCCCGGTGGCGCCGATGGCCGGCATCAACCGGTCGGTCGTGCTCGGCGCCGGTGACCGGGTGTCGCTGCACGTCGCGCCGGACAGCGTGCCGGTGGCGGTCAACGTGGACGGCACCGCCTCCACCGAACTCGCACCGGGCGACGTGCTGAGCATCCGACTGGACGAGGACGCGTCCCAGGTCGTACGCCTGGCCGCCGGCACCCACTCGAACCGCAGCCGGATCAAACTCAGCCTGCTCGACCTGCCGTTGCGCCGCGACCAACTCCTGGAGCTGATTCCCGAGAGCCTGCGCCCGAACGGCAGCATCCAGCCCATCCAGGAACCGGCCGACGCCGGCGACGCACCCCGCTGACGAGGGGCGCCGGACCCGGGGTCGCCCCGACCGGACCGCGGGCCTCCGTGCCCCGAATTCCGTTGTACGGACGGCGTCCGCACTGACAGGATCCGCGGATGCCCACCTTCTCCGCGCCTGACGGCACCCTGCTCTCCTACCGGATCACCGGTGACGGCGACCCGCTCGTCTGTCTGGCGGGAGGCCCCATGAAAGACTCCCGCTACCTCGACGACCTCGGCGGCCTCTCTCGGCATCGCCAACTGATCATGCTCGACCTGCGCGGTACGGGGCAATCGGCGACACCGGAGGACGTCTCCTCGTACCGCTGCGACCGACTGGTCGACGACGTTGAGGCACTGCGCGAACACCTCAACCTCGATCGGATCGACCTGCTCGGACACTCGGCCGGCACGAACCTCGCCACCCTGTACGCGGCCCGGTTCCCGGAACACGTCCGCAAGCTCGTCCTGGTCACCCCCAGCGCCTTCGCGGTCGGCATCACGGTCACCGGCGAGATCCGACTCGACACCGCCCGGCTCCGCAAGGACGAGCCCTGGTTCCCGACCGCGTACGCCGCCCTGGAAGCGGTCACCGGCAACCGGGCCGGCGACGACGACTGGTCGGCGATCGACCCGTTCTTCCACGGCCGGTGGGACACGACGGCACGGGAGCACCAGGCGACCTTCAGCGCCCAGCCGAACCCGGAGGCAGCACGCACCTTCGCCGCCGAGGGTGCCTTCACTCCCGAGGCGACCCGTACCGCCCTGGCCACCCTCCCGGCCCCGGTCCTGCTGCTCGCCGGGGAATTCGACGTGAACAGCCCTCCCCCGTCGGTGGCCGAGTTCGCCGGGCTCTGGCCCGATGCGTCGTTCGTCGTGCAGCCGGGGGCGGGCCACTACCCGTGGCTCGACGACGCCGACCTCTTCGTGGCGACCCTGACGGCGTTCCTCCGGTCATGAGGGCAACCTCGACCGGCGATGGCATTGCGCACGACGACACCGTGACTGCCAGCGAAACCCGACGGATCCTTCTGATTGACGATCTACGTTCGTTCATCGACGGTCGCCATGCCGAGGTAGCTCGCACGAGCGCGGACGGAGTCGCCCTGTTGGAGCGCCACCGACAACAGCGGGTGGACGAGCTGTGGCTTGACCATGATCTCGGCGAGGACGACACGATCTGGCCCGTCGTGGAGGTGTTGGAACAGGCGGCCTTCGAAGGGCATCCGTTCGATGTCGGCGTGATCTACGTGCACTCAGCCAACCCGGCCGGTGCTGCAAGAATGGCGCAGGCCCTTGGACACTCGGGTTATCGCATCCGTGTCGTGTCCGGATCGACGGAGGTGGGCTATCTGGGCGGGGCTCCTATCACGGAGTAGTCGCTGACCGCCCGAACGCCCCGGCACCCTTCACATGCGTGCAGCCGTGCGCGCACCGCCGGACGGGCAGCGCCTCCCCCTCGCACGATTGTTGGAACAAGCCCGCATCAGGCGGGTTGCTCGTCGCCTCGGACGCGGGCGTGCAGGTGCATGTCGTGTCGGCCGTCCGAGTGGACGGCGTCGCTGCGTTTGGTGCCCTCCAACAGGAAGCCGGACTTGACCGCCACCCGGCAGGAGGCATGGTTGCGGGTCGAGTGGTCCAGGTACAGACGGTGGAAACCCGCCTCGCCGAGTGCCCATACGCTCAGGGCCGTCAGCGCGCGGGAGGCCACTCCCGCTCCCCGTGCAGCCGGTAACACCCAGTACGCGCATCCAGCGACACCGTCATCGAGATCCATGTGACCCATGGCGATCCGTCCCAGCACCTCACCGCCACCGCGAGTCACCGCCCACGATGCCCCCTTCTCCTGCGCCCATGCCTCCCGATATTGGTCGAACCACTCATGGACCTGCTCCTCGGATGCGGGTTGGCGCGTGTGCCAGTGCTGGATCTCGGGATCCCGGTAGGCGGCGAAGAACACGGGCGCGTCGGAAGGTTCCCAGGGCCGCAGGAGCAAGCCTCCCGGGGCGGGAACAATCGGCTGCGTACCAGCGGCGAGGGTACCGGCGGGAATGGCGGGTGGCGTCGAGAGCGTTGATCTCACCCCGTCATCGTCTCCTGGTGCCGGTGACCCGTGTCAAGTCTCCAGCGATCTACGTACGGCTATGCCGGTCTTACCACCAGACCTTGTCCGCCCGGTGATACTGTCCGGTCCCGTGCGAAAGGTGCTCGTCAGTGGATGCTTACAGGGGCGGGCGTCGCGCTCGCGGTCCTCGTCGACGGCAGTCCAACCTGCGGCAGCAGCGTGATCTACGACGGTTCGTTCACCGGCCGCACCGTACCCGGACGGGGAGTAGCCGCCGAAGAGCTGCTACGCCACGGCATTCCGGTGTTCCACGAGGGGCAGCTTCACCAAGCCGCAGCGTTTCTCTCCGAGTTGGAGCAGTCCGAGCGTCGACCGGGATGAGCACTAACGCCGTCAGCGGTCGGTAAGCCCCCACACCCTGCTTGGCGCGGGTACGCCGTGCTGCGCCTACACCCAGGCAGCAGTTGGGGCCACGACCTCGATCCTGCTCGCCTCGAAATGTTCCCGACGCGGGGGCCGTACCTGGACATGGCAACGCCCCCGTGCTGGGCCGACACGGGGGCCTGCGCGGATCAGTTATGACTGCTTGACGAAGCCTACAAACGCCCGCCACGCGTCGGGGGCGACGGTCAGCGTGCCGCCGTCGCGATCCTTGGTGTCACGGACCAGGACGACGCCTAGCAGGTTGTCCGCGACCTCGACGCAGGAACCGCCGTTGTTGCCGCTGCGCGAGCTCTTACGCCACTGAGCTCCGGTCATGTCCATGATGTTGCCACTTCCCTAAGAAGATCCAGGGTCTGCTCTTCCGGGAGGGCCTTCCCCCGGATGCGTTCCCAGCGTCGTCCCAGCGTAGCAATTTCCGCCGCTCCGCCAACGATCTGCGCCTGTACCTGGCTGTCGACGTGTGCGGCACGGGCACCCTCGGGGAGGTCCGCAAGGATGAACGGCCCGCCAAGGCCCGGGTACATCCCGACGCTGGCCGGAACGACGTGGACCTGGACTCCCGGCAGCTCGGAGCACGCGATGATGTATTGAACCTGCTCCCGCATCAGCTTGCGGTCACCATTCGCCGACCTGCGAAGTACCGACTCGTCCATCACCGCAACCAGCATCGGCGGGCGGTCACGGCGCACGATGGATTGCCTGCCGATACGGGATGCGACGAGTCGGTCTGTCTCTTCCTTTGTCAGCAGCTCACCGGCGAGCGTTGCCCGTGCGTATGCCTCCGTCTGCAGTAGCCCAGGCACCCAGGCCAGTTCGAACCACCGCAACGCGGTTGCCTCGCGCTCCCACTCGACCCACTCGCGCAGCCAGGTCGGCTCGCGTCGCTTCAGGACGTCCGGCCATAGGTCACTAACGTCCTTCTTAAGGATCTCGGCAATCTTCGCTCGTCGCCGGGGCTGCGGAATGCGTCCTGGCGTCACCCATCGGCCCGCTGTCTTCGGGTCGACGCCTACTTGAGCTGCGAGAGATTCGGCGGTTTCCCCTGCCTCGGTCATAGCAGCCAGAAGCACCTTGTTCATGCCTGCCTCCTCTATGGACGTCCGTGACATCCGTGACATCGGTCGAACATACATCAACGGAGTGTGCGTGTCCGACCACCCGAGGCAAGGTGGCACATGAAGCGGCGTGGCTGGTGGAGGTTCGAGCCCGGCGGTCGCGTTGTGGGGCGCCCCAAGCAACGGGCGCGGGGCGCCCCTCCAACCCCAAGGAGGTGGCGCGGTGTTCACGTTCCGGCGATGGTGGTCCGGGTGGCCATGGGTCCCCGGGCCCACTCCCCCGACCCTGCCCGAGCCGTCGCACCCACCGGCCCGCCCCGAGTGGGCCGACGAGCGTACGGCGAACCTGCGCCCGCTGCCGCTGCTCACCCACGGGCAGGCCATGGGCTACCGCGTGCCCCAGAACAAGGGCCGCCACCATGTCCGATGAACCCCTGGTCAAGGTCGGTGACATCGTCAACGCCGAAGGCGAGGACTACTACCGAGGCACCGGAGCCAACCGCCGCCCCGGCGTCGGAGACCTCCACCTACGGGTCACCCAAGTCCCGACCCACACCCACGACGACAACCGGGAATGGATCCCCGTACGCGGCATCGAAAAACCCATGGGCAAACCCGAACGCCCCGAAGCCGAATACGTCATCCGCCGCCGCGTCCTCCTCGACATCGAACGCCCCGCACCGAAAGGGCCAACCTGGTGATCGACCCGAAACCCGTCGCGAGCCGGCAACTCCACCTGCCGCTACGACCAGTCTGGTGCTGCCGGGTCTGCGCCCAACCCTGGCCCTGCGCCGACGCCCGACTCGACCTCACCGTCAGCTTCCGCCACCAACGCATCGCACTGATGCTCTACCTCGGCACCCAATTCGTCGACGCCATCTCCGACCTACACGTCTACGACTCCGCCCTCGGACCACCACCGGACGTACGCGCCATCTTCGACCGCATCATGTGCTGGATGCCACCCGAGCGTCCCCCGGCGTAGAAGGCCTGGCGTTAGTGCGTCGCCGCCCCCGGCCGCCGCCGATCGCGGGCCCGCCTGGCGCGCAGCCAGAGCCCCACGGGTAGTCCGAGCGCCACCACCAGCAGTGCCGCGAGGAGCAGGGACAGCAGGGCATTGCCGCTCCCGCCGGTCACGGCGACAGTGGACCTGTCAGCGAGGTCCGGTGCCCCGTCCGACGATCCGATTCCGGTCACGGGCTCGCCAGTCCCGCCGCTGGGCCGCGTACTGCTGGCCGTGGTGGTCGCTGGTCGGCTGGTGGCGGCCCGGGCCCCGGCCGCCGGGGCGGATTCGAGGATCACGTCGGAGCAGGAGTAGTAGGTGTCCGGCGTACTGGAGTTCTGCCAGATCGCGTAGACGAGGTGCCGTCCCGACAGGCCCGTCGGAAGCTTGCCGCGCATCCGGTACGAGCCGTCGACCACCGGTGGGTCGGTGGCCGTCAGAAACGGCCGCTCCGACAGATCTGACCAGGCCAGGGGCTGGCTCGGGTCGTATCCCGGGCGGGTGACGTACCAGCGGAACGTGCCCTTGTGCGGGATCGTCGTGCGGTAGGTGAAGGTGAGTTCGACACCGGTCCTGAGCGTGGTCACCGGCCAGTCGGGGCGAGCCAGGTCCAGGCCACGAAACTTGGCCAGGCCGCCGCTGCAAAGCTTCCCGTCGGGAACCTTCTCCCGGTCCCGTCCGGCCACATCGGGCAGCCGGACGTTGTCCCAATGCTCGGTCGCGGTGCCGGCGGCCTTGGCTGCCGTACAGGCTGCGGACCGGTTGGTCTGGTGTCCCTCCGGGCCACAGGCGGCAGCCCGGCTGACCGGACTCCCGGGAGCGCCGTGGGCGACGGCCGGACCAGCGGCGAGGCCGGTGAGCAGCAACGCGGCGGCCGTCAAGGCGGCGGACACGACAATCCTGCGACGTACGGTCATCATCTGGCTGACCTCCCGCCCAGGGTACGGAGATCAGCGTCGAAAGGTTCAGCCGGCCGCCGCGATCAACTGAAGTGACCGGGGCAACTCCCCGTAAACCGTCCTAGGACAATAGGGTGAATGCTGTTGGGACATGGTGGAGCGCGGAGCTACTCCTCGATCGCGCCGCCGACGCGCCGCAGGTGCCGACGGAAGGTGTACGACGGGTCGGCGGCCCGGTGAGACAGGTAGTCGTCGAACCCGGTTTGCTCGCGCAGCGTCCGCCCCGCCCGAATCATCCGGGCCTGCTCGCGCTCGGTCCGCCTGATCTGCGCCGCCGTCGCCAGGACCCGGTCGACATGCTCGGCGGCGACGAAGAGCACCCCGTCGGCGTCACCGAAGACGACGTCCCCCGCACTGACCAGATGGGGTCCGAACCGCGCGGTGGAGAGCGCCTCGGGTTCCCGCTCGTCGACCCGTACCGGGCCCGGCGGGTAGGCGCCGTAACTGAAGACCGGGAGTCCGATCTCGACCAACTCCGGGGTGTCACGGTGCAGTCCCCAGATCACCAGCCCGGTCACCCCGGCCGCCTCCGCCTCCAGCACGGCGAGGTCACCGACACATGCCTCGTCCGTACGCCCGCCGTTGTCGACCACCAGCACGTCGCCGGGGGCGGCGGCGCCGTACGCCTCCAGGAACACGTCGACGCTGCCGTAGTGCCGCGCCGGCAGCGCCCGGCCGGCGATCCGCTGCCCGGGAACGACCGCCCCGATGCCCGGTGGCGCGGCGCGCAGCGGCACGTCACCCCGGACGCAGGCATCGGCCAACAGTGGCGTGGAGAGGTCGGCGAAGGCATCCAGCAAGACGACTCCTCGGGTTCGTCGGATCGTCCGGGGTCGGCCCGACACACCTCCGTCGGACAGACCCCGGACGACGGAGGCTACCGGTCGGCGTCCATGGCGTCGATGAGACTCTGCGGGCGCAGATCCGTCCAGTGCGTCTCCACGTAGTCCAGGCACTCCTGCCGGGGCCCGGGGCCGTGGGTGACGGTCCAGCCGGCGGGCACGTCCACGAACGACGGCCAGAGGCTGTGCTGGTTCTCGGCGTTGACCAGCACCAGGTAGGTGCCGTCCGGGTCTTCGAACGGATTGGTCATCGGTCTCTCCTCTGGTTGGATTCGACGGACGCGACGAGTGCCCGCAGCGCCCGGGTGAAGGTATCGGTCAGCTCCCGTACGTCGTCCTCCGCGAGGAGCGCGCCGGGCCAGGCCCAGCCGACGACGAGGTACGGGCCGTCCGCGCGGTCCTCGACGTGCGCGGTGACGCTCAGGCCGTACGCCTGGCGCATGCCCGGATCGGCGGCGTGTGCCGCCGCGACGGCCATCTCCGGCGCGAACGCCCAGTCGGTCGCCTCCGGCGTGCCGAACCGGCCCAGGTAGTTCACCTGGATGTCGGGCAGACCGAGGGCGGCGAGCTGCGGGGCGGTGGTCGGGTCGAGGTAGCGGAGCAGACCGTAGCCGAGCCCGTTGTCCGGCACGGCGCGCAACTGCTCCCGGATCCGGGACACCGCCGAGGCCAGCCCCGCGCCGTCGCCCGGCTGGTTCAGCCGGACCGGGCCGGGGTCCAGCCGCACCGGGTAGACGCTGGTGAACCAGCCGACGGTACGGGTGAGGTCGAGCCCGCCCGGGACCGGTCCGAGAGCCGACTCCTCCCGCCCGTGCCCCTCGACCGAGAACCAGACCCCGGTGTCGGCGCCGGTGCGGCCCCGTACCCGGCGGAACTCGTCGACGGCGAGCGCGAACCCGGTCATCAGCACCTCGTTGACGGTGACGTCGAACGCGGTCGGCACCCGGGTGAGCAGCGGGGACACCTCCGCCGGGCCGAGCGTCACACGCACCTCCCGGACGGTGGCGGCGGTGTCCCGGAGCGGGTCCACCGGATCCAACAGCGGCGTGGCGCCGGCCATCACGTCGGCCCAGTATGGCAACTCCGCCACCCGCCCCGCTTGCACCGCGTGGCGGACCAGCGACTCCGCCCAACGGCCGAAGGTGGTGCCCGACGACGCCGGTTCGTCGGTCCCGCCGGCACCGCAGGCCGCGGCGAGTTCCGGCACCAGGATCCGCCAGGAGACACCGTCGACGGCGAGGTGGTGCACCATCAGCAGCAGCCGACCGGGCCGCTCCCCCGCGTCGAACCAGACCGCCTGGAGAAGTATGCCACCGTCCGGGTCGAGCCGTTCCCGAGCCGCCCTCGCCTGCTCGTCCACCTCGGCCCGCAGACCGGCGTCGTCCAGCGCCGTCACGTCCACCCGTCGCAGCAGTGGACGTACGTCGACGGTCCCCGGCGCCGGCACCCGCAGGGTCCACTCGGCACCGGACGCACCCCGGTCGAGTCGGGCCCGCAGCAGGTCGTGCCGGTCCAGCAGGGCACCGAGCGCCCCGGTGAGCCGGTCGGATCCGAGTCGCGGCGGCACCCGCAGCACCACCGACTGGTTGAACCCGTCGATCGGGCCGCCGAGTTCCCGCAGCCAGTGCATCACCGGGGTCAGCGGGACCACGGTCTCCACCGGGACCGCGACCTCGGCCAACGCCGCGACCGTACGGAGCCGGAACACGTCCCGGGGGCGGATCTCCAGACCGGCCAGCCGGGCCGCCACCACCAACTGGATCGAGCCCGCGCTGTCGCCGCCGAGGGCGAAGAAGTCGTCCTCGACACCGATCTCCGGCCGGTCCAGTGCCCGTGCCGCCACGTCGAGCAACGTCCGCTCGACCGGGGTGCGCGGAGCGCGCCCCGACTGCGCCACCGGGTACTCCGGAACCGGCAGGGCCGCCCGGTCGAGCTTGCCGTTCGACAGCACCGGCAGCCGGGGCAGGAACACGAACGCGGCGGGTGTCATGTACTCCGGCAGCAACCCGGTCAGGTGGGTCCGCAGTGACGCCGCCTCGACCGCCTGCCCCGCCGAGCCGACCAGGTACGCGACCAGGTGCCGGCCGCGCGCCCGGTCCTCGCGTACGACCACGGTCGCCGAGCCGACGCCGGGGTGCCCGGTGAGCGCCGCCTCGATCTCGCCCGGTTCGATCCGGAAGCCCCGGATCTTCACCTGGTCGTCGGCGCGGCCGACGTAGTCGAGTTGCCCGTCCGGGGTCCACCTGGCCAGGTCGCCGGTCCGGTACATCCGCGACCCGGGCCGCCCGAACGGGTCCGCCACGAACCGCTCGGCGGTCAGGCCGGGACGGCGCAGGTAGCCGCGGGCCAGGCCGGCGCCGGAGAGGTACAACTCCCCGGTCACCCCGGGCGCGACCGGGCGCAGCGCGGTGTCGAGCACGTACGCCCGGGTGTGGTGCACCGGTCGGCCGACCACGGGTATGTCACTGTCCCGGAACCGCCCGACCAGCGCGTCCACGGTGCACTCGGTTGGTCCGTACAGGTTGTAGCTCTCGGTGCCGGTCAGCTCCCGCAGGGTCGCCCAGACTGCCGGCGGCACCGCCTCACCGCCGACGCCGACCACCGCGAGCCCGCACCGGCCGTCCCGGACCAGCCCGGCCTCGGCCATGGCGGCGAAGTGTCCCGGGGTGACCTCGATGAAGTCGAGGGCGGCGGCGGTCACCTCGGCGGCGAGCCGTCCCGGGTCACGCCGGGTCACGTCGTCGACGACGTGCAGGGCGTGCCCGTCGAAGAGCCAGAGCTGCGGCTGCCAGGAGGCGTCGAACGAGAACGACCAGGCGTGGCCGACCCGCAGGTGTCGCCGGCCGGTCGCCTCGGCCGCCGGGCGGTAGAGCGTCTCCCGGTGGCTGTGGAAGAGGTTGACCAGGCTCCGGTGGCTGACCACCACGCCCTTCGGCCGCCCGGTGGAACCGGAGGTGTAGATGACGTACGCCGGATGGTCGGGGCGCAGCGGCGCCAACCGGTCGGCGTCGGCCAGTCCGTGGCCGGGAAGTGCGGCGAGCAGCGCGGCGGTCTCCGCCGTGTCGAGCAGCACCGTGGCCGGGTCCGTCGACGGCAGTTCCGCCGCCAGGGCGGTCGTGCTGACCAGCGCCACCGGTCGGGCGTCGTCGAGCATCATCGCCACCCGGTCGCCGGGCAGGTCCGGGTCGACCGGCAGGTAGGCGGCCCCGGCCTGCTGGGTGGCGAGGATCGCGGCGATCATCTCCGCGCCACGCGGCAACGCCAACGCGACCACCCGCTCCGGGCCGGCTCCCCGGGCGACGAGCAGGCGGGCCAGCCGGTTCACCCGGTCGTCGAGTTCGGCGTACGACCAGCCGTCCGCCCCGGTGTCCGGTCCGACGACCGCGACCGCGTCCGGCGACTGCGCCACCCGCGCGGCGAAGAGCGCCGGCATGGTGGTCTCCGGCTCGTCGAGGATGCCACCGGTTCCGGCGGCCAGCACCTGGTCGCGTACGTGCGGGGCGAGCAGGTCGACCGCGCCAACCGGGCGGTCGGGGTCGTCGGCGAGGGCGGTGAGCACCCGGGCGAACGCCTCACCGAAGCGGCGTACGGTCTCGGCGTCGAACAGGTCGGGACGGTACTCGGCGACCAGGGACAGCGCGTCCCCGGGCGAGACGGCCCAGGTCAGCGGGTAGTGGGTGGCGTCGCGGCCACCGGTCGGGCGGATCGACAACCGGTCGCCGCCGTTCGGCTGGTCGGCGTCGTCGGACAGACCGCGTACGGCGGGGAAGTTCTCGAACACCAGCAGGCTGTCGAAGAGTTCACCGAGACCGGCGGCCCGTTGGATCTCCGCCAACCCGAGGTACTCGTGTGCGACGAGTCGGGACTGGGCGCCCCAGACCCGGTCCAGCACCGAACCGAGCCGGTCGGCCGGGGCACAGTGGACCCGCACCGGGACGGTGGTGATGAACAGACCGAGCATCGACTCCATGCCGGGCAGGTCGGCCGGACGACCGGAAACGGTGGCGCCGAAGACGACATCGTCGCGTCCGGTGAGCCGGCCGAGGACGACACCCCAGGCGGCGTGCACCACGGCACCGAGGGTCAGCCCCCGGGACCGGGCGAGCGTGGTCAACGCCGCCGTCACCGGCTCCGGCAACACCACCTCGTGCCGCCGGGGCGCGATCGGCAGCCGGGTCGGCTCCGCCGGCGCCAACAGCGTCGGCTCGGCCAGCCCGGCGAGTTCCGTCGCCCAGGCGGAACGGGCCGTCTCCCGATCCTGGGCGGCGAGCCAGCCGAGATAGTCCCGGAACGGTACCGGCGGCGCGAGCGCGTCGTGGTTGGCGTCGGCGGCGTACAGGGTGGCGAGTTCGTCGACCAGCGGTGGCCCGGACCAGCCGTCGAGCAGCAGGTGCTGGTGGGTGAGGAGGAGCCGGTGCCGGTCCGGGCCGAAGCCCGCCAGCAGCAACCGCAGCAGCGGCGGGTGAGCCGGGTCGAAACGGGCGGCCTGGTCGTCGACGAGCACCGACCACGCCTCCTCGGCGGCCTGCCGGTCCAGACCCGTGAGGTCCCGCTCGGTCCAGGGCAGTGGCGCCCGGGCCGGGATGAACGCCACCGGTCGGCCGGAGCCGAGGTAACGGAATCCGGCGCGCAGGTTCGGGTGCCGGTCCAGCAGCGCCTGCGCGGCCCGGCGCAACCGGGCCGGGTCGACCGGGCCGGTCAGCTCGAACCAGGTCTGCACCGTGTAGACGTCCGGCCCGTCGGCGTCGAGCGAGGCGTGGAAGAGCAGCCCGGCCTGGAGCGGGGTGAGCGGCAGCAACTCGACCGGAGCCGGGTCCAGGATGGCGACCTCGGCTTGTTCGGCCGGGTCCAACGCCAGCAGGGCGGTGGTCTGGGGTGCCACGGTCTCGGTCAGCTCGTGTGCCTCCCGGGCCAGCCCGGCCGGGGTACGGGCCTGGAACACCGCCGCCGGACGCAACCCCAGCCCTTCCCGGCGGGCCCGGCTGACCAGTTGGATCGCGACGATGCTGTCGCCGCCGAGGGCGAAGAAGTCGTCGTCGGCACCGACCCGAGGCAGGTGCAGCAGCTCCGCCACGAGCCGGCAGAAGACCTCCTCGCGGGCGTCGGCCGGGGCACGGCCGGAGCTGGTGGCGCCGAAGTCCGGCGCGGGCAACGCCCGACGGTCGAGTTTGCCGTTCGCGGTCAACGGCAGCGGACCGTCGAGGACCACCACTGCCGCCGGGACCATGTACTCCGGCAGCAGCCCGGCGACGTACTCCCGGAGCCCGTTCGGATCCGGGTCGCCCTCGGCTGCGGTGTTGCCGTCCGGCACCACGTACGCGGCCAGTCGGACCACACTGCCGGCCCGGTCGGCGACAACAGCGGCCTGCGCCACCGCCGGATGCCCGGCCAGTGCCGCCTCGATCTCGCCCAGCTCGATCCGGAAGCCCCGGATCTTGACCTGGTCGTCGACCCGGCCGAGGAAGTCGAGGTTGCCGTCGGCCCGCCAGCGGGCCCGGTCGCCGGTGCGGTACATCCTCGCCCCGGCCACGCCGAACGGGTCGGCGACGAACCGTTGCGCGGTCAGGTCCGGCCGACCCAGGTAGCCCCGGGCCAGGCCGCGACCGGCGACGTACAGCTCGCCGACCACTCCGGGCGGGACCGGCCGCAGGGCGTCGTCGAGCACGTACACCCGGGTGTTCGGGTCGGGTCGCCCGATCGGTACGGCGGCGTCCCAGTCCGGCTCGGCCGCCCAGAGCGTGGAGTTGACCGTCGCCTCGGTCAGCCCGTACGCCCCGAAGACCCGCTGGCGGCGGGCCAGCCGCCGGATCAGGTCCGGCGGCACGGTCTCCGTTCCGACCAGGACGGTGCCGCCGTCGGGAAGTTCGCAGTCGGCCGGCAACGCCGACAGCAGCGACGGCGGCAGGATCATGTGGGTGACGCCCTGCGTGCGCAGGAAGTCGGTGAGCGGGTGGTCGGCGACCCGGGCCTCGTCCGGGATCAGCACCAGCCGCCCACCCACGCACAACGACATGACCAGGTCGAACACGGCCACGTCGAACCCGACCGAGGCGAACTGCGAGACCCGGCTCGCCGCGCTGACCCCCATCCGGTCCACGGCGGTGGCGATCAGACTGCCGATCCCCTCGTGGCTGACCACGACACCCTTCGGGCGGCCGGTCGAACCGGAGGTGTAGATGACGTACGCGGCGTGGTCCAGGCCCGGCGGGATCCGGGTCAGCGCCGGGTCGAGCGGCCCGTCGGGCAACCCGGCCAGTTCCGCCACGGTCGCCGGGTCGTCCAGTTCGAGCCGACGCAGACCCGGCGGGTCCGGCAGCCGGTCGGCGGCGGGGGCGGTGACCAGCACCAGTCCCGTACCGCTGTCGGTGAGCAGGTAGCCGAGCCGGTCCGCCGGCAGGGTCAACTCCAGCGGCAGGTACGCGGCACCAAGCTTGAGCACACCGAGGATCGCCGCGACCATCTCCCGGGACCGGGGCACGGCGAGCCCGACGACGTCCCCGGCCCGTACCCCCCGCCCCGACAGCAGCCGGGCGATCCGGTTCGACCGGGCGTCCAGTTCGGCGTACGTCGACTCGCCCTCGGCGTCGACCACGGCGACCGCATCCGGGCGCCGCACCACCCGGGCGGCGAACAACTCCGGCACGGTCCCCTCGTCGACCGGTCGGCCGGTGTCGTTGAGGTCGTGCAGCACCCGCCACCGCTCGGTGTCGTCGAGCAGGTCGACCCGGCTCACCGGCGCCTCCGGATCGGCGGCGACCGCCTCGACCAGCCGGCCCAGCCGGCGCCCGATCGCGGCCACCGTGTCGGCGTCGAAGAGGTCGGCCCGGTACTCCAACAGCACGTCGATGGCGTCGGTGTCGGTCCGCTCACCGAAGCTGAACACCAGGTCGAAACGGGCCGTGCCGGTGTGGTGTGGCTCCGGGGTGGCTTCCAGGCCCCCCAGCTCCAACCGGTCGGTGTTGCGGTTGCGGTAGACCACCATCACCTGGAACAGCGGGTTGTCCGTCACCGACCGGTCCGGGTTGAGTGCCCGGACGACGGCCTCGAACGGAACGTCCTGGTGCGAGAACGCGGCCAGGTCGGCGGCGCGTACCCGGGTCAGCAGTTCGGTGAAGCTCGGGTCGCCGGAGACGTCGGTCCGAAGCACCAGTGTGTTGACGAAGAAACCGATCAGGTCGTCGAGCGCCTCGTCGGTGCGGCCAGCGATCGGTGCGCCGAGGGGGATGTCGGTACCGGCGCCGAGCCGGTGCAGCAACGCCGCGACCGCGGCCTGCCCGACCATGAACATGCTGGCGCCACTGGCCTGGGCGAGCTGACGCAGCGCCCGTACGGCGGCCGGGTCCAGGGCGACCGTGGTCTCGCCGCCGGCCCGGACGACCTGCCCGGGCCGGGGTGCCCGGTCGGTCGGCAGTTCGAGCCGCTGCGGGGCGTCGCGCAGGGTCTCCCGCCAGAAGTCGAGCTGGCGGGCGGCGCGGCTGCCCGGGTCGGCCGGGTCGCCGAGCAGTTCCCGCTGCCAGAGCGTGTAGTCGGCGTACTGCACCGGCAGCGGGGCCCAGTCCGGTGCGGTGCCGGCGCGGCGGGCCGCGTACGCGGTGCCGAGGTCACGCAGGAACGGCCCGTCGGACCACTCGTCGGTGGTGACGTGGTGCAGCAGGAAGACGACCACGTGCTCGTCCGGGCCGAGCCGGGCCACGGTGACCCGCAGCGGCAACTCGGTGGCGAGGTCGAAGGGGCGGGACGCGGCGTCGGAGACCACCTCGGCGAGGTCGGCCCGGTCGACGGCGACGGTACGCAGCACCGGGTGGGCGTCCGCCGGGGCGACGATCCGCTGTGTCGGCAGCCCGTCGTGTTCCACGATGAGCGTACGCAGCGCCTCGTGGCGGATCATGACGTCCCGGACGGCCTCGGTGAGCGCCGACTCGTCCAGTGCGCCACGAACCCGTGCCACCAGCGGGAAGTTGTACGCCGGGGAGTCCGGGTCAAGCTGCTGGATGACCCAGAGCCGCTGCTGGGCGTACGCGGCGGGCAGTGGGTCGGGCCTGGTCGCCGGCACCAGCGCCGGACGGTCGGGTACGCCGGCCTCGGGTGCGATCCGGGCGGTCAGCTCGGCGACGGTGGGCGCCTCGAACAGGTCCCGGATGGAGAGTTCCGCGCCGATGACGCTGCGCGCCCGACCGATCAGCCGGGTGGCGAGCAGCGAGTGTCCACCGAGGTCGAAGAAGCTGTCCCGGACACCGACGGCGGGCAGGCCCAGGACGTCGGCGAAGAGCTGGCAGAGGACCTTCTCCCGTTCGGTGACCGGGGCCTGGTCGCCGGTGACGGTGCCGGTCGGTTCGGCGTCGGGCAACGCCCGTACGTTGAGTTTGCCGTTGACGGTGAGCGGCAACGCGGCCAGGGTGACCAGGGCCGCCGGCACCATGTAGTCCGGTAGCCGGAGCTTGAGGTGCTCACGCAGGCGGGTGGTGAGCGCGGCGACACCGCGCGCCACCGCCGGTCGGTTCGCACACTCGTCCGGTGTCGCCGCTGCCCGCAGTGGTCGGCACAGGTCGACCGGGAATTTCCCGTCGAGCAGTTCCGGAGCCACGAAAATTACGTCGAGGCTGCCGTCGGAGACCGGCGACCAGGTGGTGAAAACCTGATAGCCCAGCTGTTCGCCCAGTTCGTGCAGGGCTTCCGGCTCCACCGCCGCCGGTTCCGTCTCCACACGGGCGGCGCCGGGATCGGCCTGGTCGGCGTCGAGGCGCCGGAGCAGGGCGAGTTCCGCCGCGAGCCGGGCATTGGGGACGCGTTCCACCCGCAACCGTTCCGGGCGGTGCCGCCGCAGGTACCCGGCGAGTCCGGCCAGGTCACCGACGCCCTCGCCATCGCCGGGTGCAGCCGCCCAGCGGAGGGTGGGGAGCCCGGCCAGGGAGAGCGTCTGCTCGGCCGGCGGGGCGGCGAGTCGGCGCAGTACGGCGTCGTACCGGTGGCGGGTCAGTTCGTTGTGCCGGTGGCCGCGCTTGGTCCGCACGGTCACCGCCACCGGGTTGTCCTGCTCCCAGGTGGCCGCCACGGCGGCGAAGAGGTCCGGGTCGACGAGCAGTTCCTTCTCCAGCAGCACCGAGCGCTCGACCGCCCGGCGCAACCGTGCGGGGTCGGCGTCCGGGCCGGAGCGGTTCGCCTGGACAGCGGCGTGGAACGTCCGGGCCAGGCGCAGGTTGCGGATGTCGCCGACGAAGAGCGAGCCGCCGGGAACCAGCAGCCCCACCGCCCCGGCGAGCACCTGCACCAGGTACTCCACGCTGGGGAAGTACTGCACCACCGAGTTGATCACGATGGTGTCGAAGTAGTCGCGGGGCAGCCCGTCGAGGACGTCGGCCGGCTGGTGCCGCAGCTCGACCCGACCAGCCAACTCCGGCATCGTCGCGATGTCGCGGCTGAGCTTCTCGATCACCGGGCCGGCGAAGTCCGTGCCCCAGTACGCCTCGCAGTCGGGTGCGAGCCGGGAGAGCAGCAGCCCGGTGCCGACGCCGATCTCCAGCACCCGGCGGGGCCGCAGTTCGCGGATCCGGGCGACCGTCGCCTCCCGCCACTCCCGCATGTCGTCGAGCGGGATCGGCTGCCCGTCGTAACTGCTGTCCCAGCCGGCGAAGTCCTCGTCGGCCACGGCGGTGCCGATCGCCGTGTACTCGTCGTGGTAGATCTGCTGCCACTCGGCCAGGTGGTCGCGTTCGTTGCCGGCGTCGACACCGGTCGCCGGCACCACGTACCCGACCAGGCGCCGACCGACACCGTTCGCGCTCTCCCGGGCGACCACCGCGGCGCGGGCCACGTCCGGATGTTCGACCAGGACCGACTCGATCTCGCCGAGTTCCACCCGGTAACCCCGGATCTTGACCTGGCCGTCGGTCCGACCGAGGAAGTCGAGGTTCCCGTCCGGACGGCGCCGGACCAGGTCACCGGTGCGGTAGAGCCGCCGACCGGGGCCGCCGAACGGATCGGCGACAAACCGGGCGGCGGTCAGGCCCGGCGCGTTCAGGTAACCCCGGGCCAGACCGGCGCCACCGATGTAGAGCTCTCCGGGGCAGCCGTCGGGCACCGGCCTCAGCCACGGGTCGAGCAGGTACGCCCGGGTGTTCCAGATCTCCCGCCCGACCGTGGGGGTGGCGCTGTCCACGGTGCCGCCGCCGAGGGTGTTGATGGTGTACTCGGTCGGCCCGTACAGGTTGTAGCCGAGGGTGCCCTCGGTCTCCCGAAGCCGGCTCCACACCTGGTCGGAGACGGCCTCACCGCCGAGCAGCACCAGCACCGGGCGGTGTTGCCCGGCCGCCGGGTCGTGCCGCAGCAGACCCTCGGCGATCAGGTGGTCGGCGTAGGTGGGGGTCACGTTCACCACGTCGATCCGGTGCCGGTCGCAGTACGCCACCAGTGCCTCGGCGTCGCGGCGCAGATCCTCGTCGCAGACGTGCACCTCGTGCCCCTCGACCAGCCAGAGCAGCTCCTCCCAGGACATGTCGAAGGCGAACGAGACGGTGTGCGCGATCCGCAGCCGACGTCCGCCGGCCGACTCGACCGTCGGGCCGAAGATCGCCTCCTGGTGGTTGAGCTGCATGTTGGTCAGCCCCCGGTACGGGGTGACCACGCCCTTGGGGCGCCCGGTCGAGCCGGACGTGTAGATCACGTACGCGGGGTGGTCGAGCCGGTCGGTGCGGGTCCGCGCGAACTCCGGGTGTTCGGTGTCGCTGATCTCGGTGGCGGGCAGCGCGTCGAGTTCCGCGGCGGTCTGCGGGTCGTCGACCCTGACGGTGCCGGGCAACGCGAGCCGGGCGGCGACGGCGGTGGTCGTGAGTACGCAGACCGGTGCCGCGTCGTCGACCATGTGCGCCAACCGCTCGGCCGGGTGGTCCAGTTCCAGCGGCAGGTACGCCGCACCGGTGCGGAGCACGGCGAAGAGCGCCGCGACCATCTCCGCCGAGCGCGGCAACGCCAGCGCCACCACCCGTTCCGGACCCGCGCCCCGGGACAGCAGCAGCCGGGCCAGCCGGTTCACCCGAGCGTCCAGTTCCGCGTACGTCCAGGTGGCCGAGCCGAAGACCAGGGCGGTCTCGTCCGGGGTACGTCGCGCCTGCGCGCCGAGCAGGTCCGCGACCGTCTCCCCGGGCAGTGGGCGGGTGGTCGCGCGGGACTGGGCGTCCAGCGCCGCCCGCTCCGGCGCCGGCAGTACGTCCAGCCGGCCGACCGGCCGGGTCGGATCCCCGGCGAGGCGTTCGAGAACCGTGACGAACCGGCCCAGCAGGCTCGACGCGGTCGTCGCGGCAACCGCGTCGGCCCGGTACGCCAGGGTCGCGCGCAGTGTCGTACCCGGCGCGACGACCAGGGTCAGCGGATAGTGGGTGGCGTCGAAGCTGCCCACCTCCGTCAGCCCGTGACGCTCGCGCAGCTCGGCCGTCTCGTCCTCGCCACCGACCTGTTGCAGGGCGAAGAGGGTGTCGAAGAGCTGGCTCTGCCCGCTGGCGCGCTGCACCTCACCGAGGCCGAGGTACTCGTGGGCCATCAGCCCGGTCCTGGTCGCCTGCACCCGCCGCAGCAGGTCGCCGACCGGCTCGTTCGGGTCGAACGTGACCCGGACCGGCACGGTGTTGAGGAAGAGCCCGACCGCGTTCCCGACGTGCGGAATCTCGGCGGGACGGCCGGCGACGGTGGTGCCGAACACCACGTCGGTACGCCCGACCGAGGTCGAGAGCACCACCGCCCAGGCGGCGTTGAGCAGCGTGTTGAGGGTGACTCCGCTCTCCCGGGCGGCCACCCGGAGCCGTTCGGTGACCGCTGCCGGCAGTTCCGCACGCCGACGTCGGGGCAGCACCGGCTGGCGGGCCCGGTCGACCGGCGCGACCAGGGTGGGTTCGGCCAGGTCGGCGAGTTCGTCCCGCCAGGCGGCCATTGCGGCGTCCCGGTCCCGCCCGGCGAGCCAGACGAGGTAGTCCCGGTAGGAGCCGGCCGGGGGCAGGTCGTGGTCGTCGCCGCCGGTGACGTACAGGGCCAGGAGTTGGTCCAGCACGATCCGCGCCGACCATCCGTCCCAGAGCAGCACATGGTGGGTGATGACCAGGCGGTCGTCACCGTCGCCGAGTCGGAGCAGCAGCAGCCGGAACAGCGGTGGCCGGGCAAGGTCGAACCGACGGGTCCGGTCGTCGGCGAGCAGCGCCTCGATCCGCGCCGCCCGGTCCGCCTCGTCGACCGTGGTCAGGTCGACCACGGTCAGCGGCGGCGGCGGGTCGGTGGTGATGAACTGGACCGGGGCGGCGAGCCCGTCACCGGTGAAACCGGCTCGCAGGCCGGGGTTGCGGGCGAGCAGGGCCGCGCAGGCGGCCCGGAGCCGGTCCGCGTCGATCGGGTACGCCGCCTCGAACGCCACCTGTGCGGTGTAGACGTCCAGCTCACCCTGGTCGTAGCTGGCGTGGAAGTAGAGGCCCTCCTGCAACGGCGACAGTGGCCACACCTCGGCCACCGGCCACGGGCTCCGCTGCCGGACCAGGTCCCACTCACCCGGTTCGAGGGTGCCGAGCGCCTGGCCGACGACGTCACCGTTCCCGGTCGGGCTGGCATCAAAGACGGTCGCGGTGCCGGTCGTCGCGGTGCCGTCGTTCAGTTCGGCCAGGGTGGCGAGCCAGCTCTCGGCGAGTTCGCGTACCTCGGTGCTGTCCCAGACCGCCGTGGACCAGGTCCAGGTCGCGGTCGGGTTCGTCCCGCCCCGGACGCTCAACTGCAACGGGTGCGGCTGGGCGGTCGGCGTGGCCAGCCACTCGGCGCCGGGCAGCGCGGGCGCGTACTCGACCAGCACCGGTGGGCGTACCGTCGGGGCGAGAATCGGCCCCGCCTGTGGGTTGAGGTAACGCAGCAGGTCGTACCCGGATCCGTGGTGCGGTGCCGTGTTCCGGCGCCGGGCCACCTCACGGGTCGCGTCGGCGGGATCGGTCACGGCCGGTAGGCGTACCGGACTCCACCGGTGCAGCGGGCCGACCGTACGGGAAAGGTCGGGTCCGGCCTCGCGCCCCGTGGTCAGCAGGTCGACCAGCAGGTCACCGGTCTCCTCCTGCCCGTGCCGCTGCCCCCACCGGGTCGCCGCCACCCGCAACGCCCCGAGCAGGAGGTCGACCGGATCCGCGTCCACCAGTTCCGGCGGCAGGGCCAGCTCCAACGTGGAACGGGCCGCCGGGTCGGCGCCCGCCGGCAGCGTCCGGGCCAGCGTGTCGGCGCCGGGCGCGAGCGTCTCCACCCAGTGCGTCAGCTCCGCGAGCCGTTCCGGGTGCTGGGCCTGCTCGCCCAGGGCGCGGACGTGGGCACGCAACGGCACCGGGACGGGCGCGGCAGCACCGCCGTTCCACAGTGTCTCCAGGTCGGCCAGGAGGATCGGCCACGACACCTCGTCGACCGCCAGCCGGTGCGCGACAAGCAGCAGCTCACCCGGCTCGTCCGGCCCGCCGTCGAACCAGACGGCGTCGAAGACCGCACCGCTCTCGGGGTCGAGCCGACCGAGGGCGGCGCGCAGCTCATCGTCAACCCGAGCCGCTCCGGTGGCGGCACCCGACGTCGCCACCCGTGGCAGGGACGCGTCGCCCCCGTCGCCGGGCGCGGTGACCCGCAGTGTCCAGAGCAGGTCGCCGATCCGGGTCAGCCGCTGACGCAGGCCGTCGTGTCGGTCCCGGAGCGCGGCCAGGACCGCGTGCACCCGGGCCTCGGTCAACCCGACCGGGGTACGGGTGAGCACCGCCGTACCGGCCGGTCCGACCGGCAGACCGCTCTCCCGTAGCCGGTGCACCGCGGGGGTGGGCGGCAGGTCGCCGTACCGCTGCGGATCCGTCCCCTGCTCCGTTGGCCCGGCCGAGGTTGCTGATGCCGGTTCCGGATGCTCCGCCAGCGTGGGTTCCACCGGCTCGGGACCGGCCAGCTCGGCCAAGTGGGCCGGGGTCCGGTGGGTGAAGACGTCCCGGGGACTGATCAGGATGTCGTGGGCGTGGGCCCGGTTGGCCACACCGATCGACTGGATGCTGTCGCCACCGAGGACGAAGAAGTCGTCGTCGGGACCGACCTCGGGCAGCCCGAGCACCGCCGCGAAGACCTCGCAGAACAACCGCTCAGTGGCGGTACGCGGAGCCCGGCCGGTGGACCGGGACCGCTGGGGCTCCGGCAGCGCGGCGACGTCGAGCTTGCCGCTCGCCGTACGGGGCAACTCGTCCAGCACCAGCAGCGCCGCCGGGACCAGTGCGGGGGGCAGGGCGGTGGCGAGCGCGGCCAGCAGCGTTCCCGGGTCGACGGTGACGCCGGACCGGGCGACCACGTACGCGAGCAGCCGCGCCGTACCGGTCGCACCCGTACGGGCGACGACGGCGGCGGAGGCCACCTCCGGCCGTACGGCCAGGTGCGCCTCGATCTCGCCGAGCTCCACCCGGTGACCCCGGATCTTCACCTGCCGGTCGGCCCGCCCGAGGTACTCCACCGTCCCGTCGGCGGCCGAGCGGACCAGGTCACCGGTGCGGTACATGCGCTCCCCCGCCGGCCCGTACGGGTCGGCGACGAACCGGTCCGCGGTCAGTCCGGCCCGCCCGTGGTAGCCGCGCGCGAGCTGCACCCCGGCGACGTAGAGCTCACCGGGCACGCCGTGCGGCACCTGACGCAGTTCCTGGTCGAGTACGCGCAGTCGGGTGCCGGCCACGGCGCTGCCGATCGGCACCGTGCCACCGGTGACCGGGGCACCCGGCCCCTCGGTCGCCTCGGCGCAGGTGACCTGGATGGTCGCCTCGGTCGGCCCGTACACGTTGTGCACCGGCACCCCGGTCGCCGCCCGCCAGCGGCGCGCGACCGACCGGCTGAGCGCGTCGCCACCGGCCAGCACCCGGCGCAGACTCTCCACCCCGGCGCCGCCGGTCTCGACCGCGTCGGCGAAGGCACCCAGCATGGACGAGACGATCACCATCGTGGTCACCCGGTGCCGGCGGACCGCCGCCGCCAGCCGGGCCGGGTCGCCGGTCGCCTCCGGCGGGGTGAGCACCACCGCCGCACCCACGGTCAACGGCCAGAAGATCTCCAACGCGGCGGGGTCGAAGCTCGCCGAGAGGTGGTGCAGCACCCGGTCGTCCGGGCCGAGGCCGAACCGTCCCTGCACCCAGGCGAGCTGGCTCGCGATCGCCCCGTGCGGTACGAGCACGCCCTTCGGCTGCCCCGTCGACCCCGACGTGTACAGCAGATAAGCCCCCGCCTGCGGAGTAAGGAAGGGCCCCTTGTTATCGCTTTCCGTTGTATAGGGGGCCCTTCCCAACGTCGTGGGGCTGTCGCCGTCGAGCAGGACGATGTCGAGGCCGGGGCGTGGCGGCAGGAGGGCGGCGGCGGACGCGGTGGTGACGACGGTACGGACGCCGGAGTCGGCGAGCAGGTACGCCAGCCGATCGGCCGGGTGGTCAACGTCGAGCGGCAGGTACGCGGCACCCGCTTCGAGCACACCGAGCAGCGCCACGACGAGGTCTGCTGAACGGGGCACCGCGACGGCGACGACCCGTTCAGCGCCGACACCCGCGGCGCGCAGCCGGGCGGCGAGTGCCGCCGCGCGGGTCTCCAGTTCCAGATAGCTGAGGGTGGTGTCGTCGGAGACCAGCGCCGGCGCGTCCGGCGTCCGGGCGACCTGCGCCCGTACCGCCGCGACCAGCGTGGTGGCGGTGGGGGCGGCGGCCGGGCCGGTCAACCGGGCCAGGATCTCCTCCCGCTCGGCGGCGGCGAGCAGCTCGACCCGTCCGACCGGCCGCCGTGGGTCGTCGACGACCTGTTCCAGGAGCCGGGTGAGCCGATCGGCGATCCGGTGCACGGCGTCGGCGTCCAACCGCGCGGCGTCGTGCTTGAACCGCAGCTCCAACCGGTCGCCGGGGACGACGATCAGCGCGAGCGGGTAGTGCCCGGCGTCCCGGTAGTCCACGCCGGCGACCGCGACGCTGCCGCTCGGGTCCCGCAGGTCGGCCTGGTCGGGGTAGTTCTCCAGCACCACGAGCGTGTCGAACAGTTCGTCCACACCGGCGATCCGGTGCAGGTCGGCGAGGCCGATGTGCTGGTGGTCGAGGAGGTCGGACTGTTCGGCGTGCAGTTGGGTGAGCAGGTCCGCCAGTGACTGCTCCGGTTGCCAGCGGACCCGTACCGGCAGCGTGTTGATGAGGAGACCGACCAGGTCACCGATGCCGTCGAGGTCGGCGCCCCGACCGCTCACGGTGGTGCCGAAGAGTACGTCCCGGCCTCCGGTGAGCTGCCCCAGCAGCAGCCCCCAGGCGCCCTGGAGTACGGCACCGAGGGTGATCCCGTACTCCCGGGCCCGGGTGGTGAGTCCGGTGGCGAGCGCGTCGGGCAGCGCCACCCGCAGTTCCGCCGGACGGGCTGGCTGGTCGGGTCCGGTCACCGGGACCAGCCGGGTCGGCTCGTCCACCCCGGCCAGCACCTGCCGCCAGGCGGCGTGGGCGGCGTCGCGGTCCTGCCGGGCGAGCCAGGCGAGGTGGTGCCGGTACGGGGTGACGGACGGCAGTTCCGCCGCCGTGATTGGACCGGCCGCTGGTTGGTACAGGGCGAGCAGGTCCCGCAGCAGGACCGGTACCGACCATCCGTCGGCCACGATGTGCGGGAACTGGAGCACCAGCCAGTGTCGTACGTCGTCGCGGTGCAGCAGCAGCGCCCGCAGCAGCGGCGGACGGCCCAGGTCGAACGGGCGCCCCCGTTCGTTGTCGGTCTCGGCGAGCAGCCGGGCGCGTTGGCCCGCCTCGTCCAGTTCGGAGACGTCGACCCGGCGCCACGGCAGGTCGACCCCGGCGACCACCGCCTGGATCAGCCGACCGTCGGGGCCGAGGCGGAACGCGGCCCGCAGCGGCGCGTGCCGGTCCAGCAGCCGCTGTGCCGCCTGGCGCAGTGCGACGTGGTCGAGCGGACCGGAGAGGTCGACAACAAGCTGGACCACGTACGCGTCCGTGCCGGTGCCGTCGGCGAGGGCGTGGAAGTAGAAGCCCTCCTGCATCGGGGTCACCGGCAGCGCCTCGACCAGTCCCGGCAGTTCCTCGGCCAGTTGGGTGAGGGCGTCCCCGCTGAGCACCGGTGCCAGCTCGTCGACGACCGGCGCGCTGGCGGGCACCGCGACCGGGGCGAGCTGGGCGACCGTACGGTGGACGAAAACCTGCCGCAGGGTGAGTGCCAGTCCGGCCCGCCGGGCCCGGATGACGAGTTGGATCGCCACGATGCTGTCTCCACCGAGGGCGAAGAAGTCGTCGTCGATGCCGACCTCGGGCAGGTCGAGCACCTCGGCGTAGAGGGTGCAGAGCAGTTCCTCGCGAGCACTGCGCGGCCGTACGCCGGTGCTGAGCACACCTCGGTCGGGCAGCGGCAGCGCGGCCCGGTCGAGTTTCCCGCTGCCGGTGACCGGCAGCCGGTGCAGCGCGACGATGGCGGCGGGGACCATGTACTCCGGCAGCCAGGCCCGGGCCCGCTCGCGCAGCCGGCGCAGCAGGGTGGGAATGTCGCGGAAGCGGACCGGGGTGTTGGCGTGCTCGGGCCGGGGGGCGCCGGACCAGGCCGGCTGGTAGACCGGGGTCGGTGCGGCGTCGCCCCTGGTGAACACCACGTCAAGGCGGCCGTCGGTGGCGGCGGCGGTCCAGGTTGCCACGACGGCGTACCCGTGTTCCTCGCCGAGGCGGTGCAACGCCTCGGGGTCCGCCGCGACGGCCACGACGGACGGGGTTGTCGGGTCCGGGGAGACCGGCCCGCTCGCCAGTGCGTGCGCGGCGGCCAGGTCGGCGGTGAGGCGGGCGTTCGGCACATCGGTCAGCCGCAGCGCCGCCTGGCCGCCGCCGAGCACGCCGGCCAGCGCGTCGAGGTCGGCCAGGTCGGCCCCCCAGCGGTACGTCGGCACGTCGGCCACCACCGCCGCCGCCTCGACGGGTGCCCCATCCGGGCGGCGGCGCAGCACGACGTCGTACCGGTAGCGGGTCAGTTCGTTGTGGTCCTCGCCCCGCTTGACCCAGAGGTCCACGGTTTCGACCCCGGGCAGGTCGCGGGCGAGGGCGGGGAAGAACTCCGGGTCGAGCAGGAGTTCGCCCTCCCAGGCGAGGTCCTGCGCGAGGCCGGTGCGGGCGGCGTCGAGGTCGGCCGGCTCCGCGCCGGGGCGGCGACCGAGCTGGATGGCGGCCCGCAGGCTGGGCAGCAGGCGCAGGTTGCGGACGTCGCCGACGAAGACCCGGCCGCCGGGCACCAGCAGGTCCACGGCACGACGGAGTACGTCGGCGAGGTAGTCGGCGTCCGGGAAGTACTGCGCCACCGAGTTGATCACGATGGTGTCGAAGTGGTTCGCCGGCAGTCCGTCGAAGCGGTGGGCCGGCTGTGCCCGCAGGGTGACCCGGTGGGCCAGTTCGGGATTCCGGTCGACCTGCTGGCGCAGCGACGTGATCGCCTGCTCGGAGAGGTCGGTGCCCCAGTACTCGGCGCAGGTCGGGGCGAGTCCGGAGAGGAGCAGGCCGCTGCCGACGCCGATCTCCAGGATCCGGTGCGGACGCAGGGCGGCGATCCGGGTGACGGTGGCGTCACGCCAGGCCCGCATCTGCGGGAGCGGGATGGGCTGGCCGTCGTAGCTGCTGTTCCAACCGGTGAAGTTCTGCGCCGCCGGCTCGGCCCGGCCCGCCGAGTAGAGCTGTTCGTGCAGGTCCTTCCACTGGGCGACCTGACGTTCGCCGACGATGTCGCTGGGCTCGACGCCGCTCATCCCGCCGGTGGTGGGCACGACGTACGCGACCAGGCGTCGCTCGCCGGGCTGGTCCTCGCGTACGGTCGCGACCACCTGGGCCACATCGGGGTCGCCGGCCAGCGCCGATTCGACCTCGCCGAGTTCGATCCGGTAACCCCGGACCTTCACCTGGTCGTCGGCGCGGCCGACGAAGTCGAGTTGGCCGTCGGAGCGCCACCGGACCAGGTCCCCGGTCCGGTACAGCCGCTCACCGGGGTCGCCGTACGGGTCGGCGACGAACCGCTGCGCGGTCAGTGCCGGGCGCCCCAGGTAACCCCGGGCCAGCCCGGCCCCACCGAGGTAGAGCTCGCCGAGTACGCCGGCCGGCACCGGCCGCAGTGCGCCGTCGAGCACGTACGCGCGGGTGCCCGGGTCGGGTCGGCCGATCGGCACCGAGGAGCCGGAGCGGGACGCCGGGTCGCACCGGCCGAGGGTGGAGTTGACGGTCGCCTCGGTCGGCCCGTACGCGTTGAACATCCGCTGTCGGGTGGCGTACCGGGCGACGAGTTCGGGGCTGACCCGTTCGGTGCCGGCGAGCAGGGTGGCGCCTTCCGGGAGGGTGACCTCCGGCGGCAGCGCGGCGAGCAGGGCCGGCGGCAGGATCATGAAGGTGGCGCCGTGGGTGTGGGCGTACTCGGCGAGTTCGGCGGTGGGCAGCCGGCGCTCGGTCGGAACCACCACCAGTCGACCACCGGAGAGCAGCGCGAGGCAGAGGTCCCAGAAGGCGACGTCGAAGCTGGGCGAGGCGAACTGGAGGATCCGGCTGTCCGGGCCGACACCGAAGCGTTCGGTCTGGGTGGCGAGCAGCTTCGCCACCCCGGTGTGGGAGAGCACGACGCCTTTGGGGCGGCCGGTGGAGCCGGAGGTGTAGATCACGTACGCGGCGTTGTGGACGCCGAGCGGCGCGGTCCGGTCCTGGTCGGTCGGGTCGGTGTCGGGTCCGTCGGTGACCGCGCGGACCAGGTCGGGGTCGTCGAGCAGCAGCCGGGTGGTGCCCGGGTGTTCGGGTACGTCGGGCGCCAGTTCCCCCGTGGTCAGCAGGCAGACCGGCGCGGCGTCGGCGAGCATGTACGCGATCCGCTCGGCCGGGTACTCGACGTCGACCGGCAGGTACGCGCCCCCGGCCTTGAGCACGGCGAGTTCCGCGACGATCAGGTCGACCGAGCGGGGCAGGGCCAGGGCGACCAGCCGTTCGGGGCCGACCCCGTGTGCGATCAGCCGGTGGGCGAGCCGGTTGGCCCGCTCGTCGAGTTCGCGGTAGGTCAGCTCGTCGCGGTCCAGGACCAGCGCGACCGCGTCCGGGGTGCGCCGGACCCACGCCTCGAACAGTTGCGGCAGCGTCGCCGGTGGCACCGACAGGGCGGTGTCGTTCCAGCCGTCGAGGATCAGGTGCCGTTCCTCGGGGGTGAGCAGTTCGAGCTCTCCGACCGGCTCACCGGGTCGGCGCAGGCCGTCGTCGAGCAGCCGCAGCAGGTGGTCGAGGAGCCGGTCGGCGGCGGTTCCGGCGAGCACCTGCCCGGCGTGGCGCAGCCGCAGCGCGTACCCGGTGGGGGTTTCGGTGAGCCCCAGCCAGAGGTCGAGTCGGGGGTCGGGGGTGCCGCCGTAGCCGATGTTGGTCAGCAGTGCGCCCCGACGCAGCGCCGGTACGCCCAAATGGGCGGCGATTGCCGACAACGGCAGCGGGTACGCCGACGCGTCGAGTCGGGCGGCGGCGACCCGGTCGGCGACGTCGCCGAGTCCGGGCGCTCCGCTCAGGTCGAGCCGCAGCGGCAGTTCCGCCGAGGTGAGCACAAGGTCGGTGCCGGCGCCGTAGCGCAGCAGCAGCGTGGCGAGCCCGGCGAGAACCACGTCGTCGGCGCTCACCCGCTCCTGGCGGACGTGCTCGGCCAGCAGGGTGCCGAGCGCGGCCGGCAGTTCCCGGGTCCGCTGCCCGGACGGGTCGCCCGCCTCGGCGGCCGTCGGGGTCGCGGCGTCACCGGCCGGTACGTCCGAGGGCAGCGCGATCTCCTGGGCGACCGGGGTCAGCCGGTCCCGCCAGTACCGAAGGGCGTCATCCACTGTGGTCAGTTCGCTGGCGGACAAGAAGAATCACACCTCTTCGACGGGTTGGCGCAGGGACGTACGCGGGACGGCAGGAGGGAACCTGTCCCGCGGCGGGCCGGGCGTGCGGTCGCACGGCTCCGGCACCGGTGGACCGGGCGGCCGTGGGCGGCCGTCCGGTGGCGGTACGACGAGCGACGGTCAGGCGCGGCCGGCGCCGGCCGACGCCGGCATCGGGGCGGGCAGGTCCCGGCGGGACACGATCGAGTCCAGGATCTCGGCTGCCCGTACAGAGCCGTTGGAGAGCAGCGAGGAGCTGATCCCGTGGCTGTGCTCGGTGCCGCCCTGGAGGTAGATGCCGCAGCGCAGCGCGTCGCCGGTGGCGACCCGGTAGTCCCGGCCCAGCCGGAGCCGGCCCAGTTCGTCGCGGTGACAGTGGCCGCTCAGCTCGCCGAGCATGGAGGCCGGGTCGACCGGGTCGTAGCCGGTGGCACAGACGAGTACGTCGGCGTCCAGGACGGCCGGCTGCCCGGTGATCAGGGTCTCGATGGTGACCTGCACGCCGTCGGGGTGTGAGAGGGCGCCACGCAGCCGGGAGGTGTTGAGCAGGCGGAGGCGGGACTGGCCGAGCACCTGTTCTCGGTAGCTGCGCCGGTACAACTCGGCGATCAGGTCGCCGTCCACCACCGAGTAGTTGGTGTTGCCGTGGTACGCCATGAGTTGCGCCTTGACCTCGGCCGGGGCGTCGAAGTAGTCGTCGACCGCACCGGGATCGAAGATCCGGTTGGCGAACGAGCTGTCGTCGGCCGGGCTGTAGCCGTACCGGGAGAAGACGGCGCAGACCTCGGCGGTGGGGAACCGCTCGTGCAGGTGCGCGGTGACCTCGGCGGCGCTCTGTCCGGCGCCGACGACGACGAACCGGGAGGGGGTGGTGACGGCCGGCCGGTCCAGGTTGAACAGCAGGTCACGGCTGTGCCAGATGCGTTCGTCGGCGATCACGCCGGCCGGCATCCGGGGCTGGAGGCCGGTGGCGAGCACCAGGTTGCGGGCCCGGTGGACGGTGGTGCCCTGCCCGGTGTCGACCAACACGTCGACCAGTTCGATCCCGTCCTCGCCGATCACCGGCCGTACGCCGATCACCTCGTGGCCGTAGCGCACCAGGTGGTCGACCTGGGCCGCGGCCCACTCCAGGTAGTCGTGGTACTCGATCCGCAGCGGGTAGAGCGTCTTGTGGTTGATGAAGTCGACCAGGCGGTCCTTGGCGTGCAGGTAGGCCAGGAAGCTGAACCGGCTCGTCGGGTTGCGCAGGGTCACCAGGTCCTTGAGGAACGAGACCTGCATGGTCGCGTCGTCGAGGAGCATGCCGCGATGCCAGCCGAAGCTCTGCTGACGTTCGAGGAAGACCGCGGAGACGGGTTGCGTCATCCCGGCCGGTCCGGCGGGTACGTGCTGTTCGGTCAGGGCGATGGCCAACGCCAGATTGGACGGGCCGAACCCCACTCCGACGATGTCGTAGACGGGCACCTCGTCGTGCGGCGGTACGTGCGCCATGGACCACACCCCTAGATCGTCGATTTAGGGTAGGCTACCCTTGCTTCAAACCTCGGTCAATGCGAGGACCGCAACACCACACACGCTAGCTAGGTAAGGCTTGCCTGACTAGTATCCGCCGGGAATGCCAGGAGGCGTCCACATGCGAGTAGTCATGTTCGGTTACCAGACCTGGGGTCACCGGACCCTACAGGCCCTACTGGACTCGGAACATGAGGTCGCGATGGTGGTCACCCACCCCAAGAGCGACCACGCGTACGAGCAGATGTGGGACGACTCGGTAGCCGACCTGGCCCGCGCGCACGACGTACCGGTGCTCCTGCGCCAGCGACCCGACGACGAGCTCGCCGACCAGGTCAAGCAGGTCGACGCGGACATCATGGTCGCCACCAACTGGCGCACCTGGCTGCCCCCGTCGATCTTCAATCTCCCTCGTCACGGCACCTTGAACGTGCACGACTCACTGTTGCCCAAGTACGCCGGCTTCTCTCCCCTGATCTGGGCGCTGATCAACGGCGAGCCGGAGGTGGGGGTGACCGCCCACCTGATGGACGACAAGCTCGACGGCGGCGACATCGTGCTACAGCGGGCCGTCCCGGTCGGACCGACCGACACCACGGCAGACCTGTTCCACCGCACCCTCGAACTGTTCGGACCGATCACACTGGACGGCCTCGCGCTGATCGAATCCGGTCAGACCGAGTGGACGAAGCAGGACGCGAGCAAGGGCAGCTTCTTCCACAAGCGCTCCGTCCAGGACAGCCTGATCGACTGGACCTGGCCGGCGGAGGAGTTGGAGCGTCTGGTCCGGGCACTCGCCGACCCCTACCCGAACGCGTTCACCTACCACCGGGGCGAGCGGGTCCGGATCACCGAGGCAGCCGTGTCGCGCGGCTACTACGGCGGCACCCCCGGTCGGATCTTCATCCGGGAGGACGACGGCATCGTCATCGTCGCCGGCGCCGAGGCGCGCCACGGACGCAGCCACGGTCTACTGGTCAAGCGGGTCCGCACCGACGACGGCACCGAACACCCGGCCACCGAGTTCTTCCACACCATGGGCGGCTACCTCACCGGCCAGCCCTGACCGACGCGCCCACGGGCGTGCCCGCCGCCGGGTCTCCGACGGCGGGCACGTCATGTTCAGTTCGGTTGTTCCCGGCCCCGCCGCCAGTAGCCCATGAACGCCACCGCCCGCCGGTCCACGCCCCGCTCCCCCACCAGGTGCCGGCGCATCGCCACCACCGCCCCGGCCTCGCCGGCCAACCAGGCGTAGAAGCCATCCGGCCGATCCGGGTCGTCCGACGTGGGCACCTCCCAGAGATCGTCGTCCTGGTCCGACCCGTCGGCCGGCGAGCCGTCGACGGGCAGCAGCGGTAGCCGGCCAGAACCGTTCAGGCCCGCGCCCACGACCGCCGGCGCCAACTCCGCGACCAGTTCCCGAACCACCGGCAAGAGTGCCTCGCCACGGCTGCGGGCAAGCCAGATCACGGTGACCCCAGCGGGGGCGTCGAACGCGAGCACGTCCGCCGGCTCCGGCACCTCCAGCACCACGGTCGCCCGCACGTCCGGGCCGAGCAGTTCGACGATGGACGAGGCGGCGGGCACGGCGGCCTCGTCGGCGGCGAGCAGCAGGCGTCCGGCGTACGCGGGCGGCGCCCAGGCCACGTCCGTGACGGGTCCCGGTTCACCGGCGACCGGCCCGATGACGGTGAGCGGATCGCCGGATCGGGCCCGGGCGGCCCAGCGCGAGGCGGGGCCGACGTCACCGTGCAACACGAAGTCCAGATCGAGTTCACGCCGCTCGGGCCGGAACGCCCGAACGGTGTACGTCCGCAGTGGTGGGCGCCGGTCGGCCGGCACCGACTGCCACCGCTCGACCCAGTCCGGACCGGTGGGGAGCACCTCCGGACCCTCGCCCGGTGCCGGGAACAGCAGGTTGATCCGCTGGTCGAAGCCGTGGCCGGCGAACCCCGCGAGGGAGTCGCCGGCCACGGTGACGCGTACGAAGGTCGGGCTCAACCGCTGGACCCGGACGACCCGTACGGCGAACGGCAGGTAGGCCGGCACGTCAGCGGCCGGGCGCCACGAGCATCGGCAGCAACTGGTCGATCGCGTACGGCACGCTGAGCACGGTGACGAAGGAGAGCGCCGCGCCGACCGGCGGTTCCATGTACGGCACGAACACCGCCCGGCCCTCCTTGGCCACCTTCAGTGCGGCGTAGACCGGGTCGGCCTTCACCCGGGGCTCCACCGACGGGTCGGCGGTCAGCAGCACCAGCCGGTCCACGTCGAGCAGGTCGAGCCGCTCCGAGCTGACCACCGCCGCGATCTCCTTACCGGCCAACTGTTCCACCTGGTCGGAGAGCTTGTAGCCCATCTCGCCGAGCAGTTGCGCCTTCGGGTCGCCCTTGGCGAAGGCCGCGTACGTGCCCGGCTCGCTCGGGTCCGCGACCACCGCGGTCTGGGTGGCGAACTCCGGGTGCTGCTGCCGGATGTCGGCGAGCCGCTTGTCGATGGCGGCGAGCAACTGGTCCACCTTCGGCTCGGCCCCGAGGGCCTTGCCGATCACCTTCGCCATCTCGTCCCACGGCGTGGCGTAGTCGTCGTACTGCTTGGCCTGGGCGACCACCGGGGCGATCTTCGACAGGGTGGTGTACTGCTCCTGGGTCATGCCCGAGTACTGGGCGATGATCAGGTCGGGCTTCAGCGCGACGATCTTCTCGACGTTGTACTCGTCCCGCTCACCGACGATCTCCGGCGGGGTGCTGCCCCAGAGGTCCTTCGTCCAGGCCCAGTTGCCGAACGGACGCTCGCCGAACCAGTCGACCGCGCCGACCGGCTTGATCCCGAGCGCGAGCACCGTGTCCTGGTCGCTGAGGCCGAGGGTGACGACCCTGCTGGACGCCTTGGTCACGGTGGTCGAGCCGTACTTGTGCTCGATGGTGACCGGGAAGGCTCCCGGCGCCGCCGACGACGACGCGGTGCCGTTGGGTTCCTCGGACCCACCACCGCAGGCGGCCACCGTGGCGGTCAGAGCCGCGGCGACGAGCACCCGCGACCATCTGCCGGTCCGACGGCCATTGACAATCTTCGACGGGCTACGCATGGGTCCCCTTCGGGAATCGACGTCAGCTGGACCTCGGCGGCGGCCGAGGAAAGGTTGCCATATAGTAAGGGTCGGCTAACCTAACCTCAAGCCGTAAGATGCTCTCACCTATGTCGAAGTCGATCGCGACAACGGCAGGATCGCACGAGGAGACCATGTGAGCGCACCGATCCGGCCCCCCACCACGCGTCGGCGCGCCCGCGTCCATCTGGTCGCACTCACCGCCGGCCTGCTGGTACTCGGCCTGGTCTGCCTGCTCTCCATCGCGATCGGCGCCCGCCAGATCCCCCTGTCCGACGTCGCGAGGTCGTTTGTGGACCCGAGTGGCACCCCCGAGGACGTGTTCGCGATCGTGCGCGAGGTGCGGCTGCCCCGCACCGCCCTCGGTCTGCTCGCCGGTGCCGCCATCGGCCTGGCCGGCGCCGTCATGCAGGGACTCACCCGCAACCCGCTGGCCGACCCGGGACTGCTCGGCGTCAGCGCCGGCGCCGCCTTCGGCATCGTCACCGCCAGCGCCGTGCTGCACCTCACCGGCCTGTACGGCTACATCTGGTTCGCCATCCTCGGCGCACTGCTGGCCAGCGCCATCGTCTACCTGCTCGGCGGGGTCGGCCGAGGTGGCGCGACGCCGGTGAAGCTCGCCCTGGCCGGGGTCGGGGTGACCCTGCTGCTCGGCTCGTTGACCAGCGCGATGGTGCTGGCCAGCCCGCTCGCGCTGGACCGCTACCGGTTCTGGACCGCCGGCTCCCTCGCCGGTCAGGATCGGGGCACCCTGCTGCGAGTGCTGCCCTTCCTCGTCCTTGGCATCATCGCCGCGCTCGCCCTCGCGCCCGCCCTGAACAGCCTCGCCCTCGGCGACCAGGTGGCCACCGCGCTCGGGCGCCGGGTCGGCGTGATCCGCCTCGGTGGAGCGGCGGCGATCACCGTGCTCGCCGCCGCCACGGTCGCGGTGACCGGGCCGATCGTCTTCGTCGGACTCGTCGTACCGCACCTGGTTCGGATGATCACCGGGCCGGACTACCGCTGGCTGCTGCCGTACACCCTGGTCCTGGCCCCTATCCTGCTGCTCGGCGCGGACATCGCCGGACGGGTGGTCGCCCGCCCCGGCGAAATCCAGGTCGGCGTGATCGTGGCCTTCCTCGGGGCACCGTTCTTCATCGCCCTGGTCCGGCGACGCCGGCTGGCGGAACTCTGATGGCCCTCGTCGAACTCTCCACCGCCCGTGGGCGGGCCACCTTCCGGCTCGCCGGATCCCGGATCTCCGGCGTCGTGTCGCTGCGCTCCCTGGCCGTCGGCACCGCCCTGGCGCTCGCCACCTTCGGGGTGTTCTGCCTCGGCATCACCACCGGCGACTATCCACTGACCCTGGCCGAGGTGGTGCCGGCCCTGTTCGGCGTCGGTGACCCCGGAACGCTGCTGGTGGTGCAGGAACTCCGTCTGCCCAGGGCTCTCGTCGGCCTCCTCGTCGGCGCCGCCTTCGGCGTCTCCGGCGCCGTCTTCCAGACCATGACCCGCAACCCGCTGGCCAGCCCGGACATGATCGGGGTGATCGCCGGCGCGCAGACCGCGGTGGTCGCCGGCATCGTGCTCGGCTTCGGCGCCGGGCTCGGCACCCAGGCGCTCGGCCTGCTCGGGGCGCTGACCGTCTCACTCCTGGTGTACGTCCTGTCCCGGGGGCGCGGGGCGACCGGATACCGGATCGTCCTGATCGGCATCGGCGTCGCCTGGATGTGCACCAGCGCCACCGACTACCTGCTGGCCAAGGCGATGCCGTTCGAGGCCCAGAAGGCGGCCGGCTGGCTGGTCGGCAGCCTCAACGAACGCGGCTGGCAGCACGTACGACCGCTCGCGCTCGCGATGGCGGTGCTGCTCCCCGCCACCCTGCTGCTCGGCCGTTGGCTCCGTACGCTGCAACTCGGCGACGCGGTCGCCACCGGCCTCGGTACGCCGGTCGCCCGTACCCAACTGGCGCTGCTGGTGACCGCCGTCGGCCTGGCCGCGTTCGGCACCTCGGCGGCCGGACCGATCCTGTTCGTCGCGTTGATCGCCCCACAGATCGCCCTGCGCCTGACCGCCTCGGCGACCCCGCCGCCACTGGTCTCCGCCCTGACCGGAGCCCTGGTCGTGATGGCCGGCGACCTGATCGCACGGCACGTGCTGCCCGACGACCACCTGCCCGTCGGAGTGGTGACCGGGGTGCTCGGCGCACCGGTCCTGCTCTGGCTTCTCGCCCGCGCCAACCGAACCGGCTCCGGAGGATGACCCGTGACCGCTGAACCGATCAGCCGAACCGTGACCGACCTCCCACCCGGCCTGCCACGGCCGTATCCGACCAGCCTGCCCACGACGCCGCCCGAGCCGCGCACCCGCGAGTTCACCCCCGGTCTGCCCGACCTGCGGGCGAGCGACCTCACCCTCGGCTACGACGGGGTGGTCGTCGTCGACGGCCTTGAGGTGGCGATCCCGGCCGGACGGATCACGGTGATCGTCGGCGCCAACGCGTGCGGCAAGTCGACCCTGTTGCAGGCCCTGGCCCGACTGCTCGCCCCGCGTGCCGGCTCGGTACGGCTGGACGGCGCGTCGATCCAGTCCATGCCCACCCGACAGGTCGCCCGCAAGATCGGCATCTTGCCGCAGTCGCCGGTGGCGCCGCCAGGACTCACCGTGATCGACCTGGTGACCCGGGGTCGCGCCCCGCACCAGACCTGGTGGCGACAGTGGTCCACACAGGACGAACAAGCTGTTACGGACGCGCTGGCCTCGACCAACATGTTGCCGCACGCACACCGACCGGTCGACGAACTCTCCGGGGGCCAACGGCAGCGGGCCTGGATCGCCATGGCCATCGCCCAGGAGACCCCGGTGCTGCTGCTCGACGAACCGACGACCTTCCTCGACCTGGCGCACCAGATCGACGTCCTCGACCTGATCGTCGACCTGAACCGGCAGGAGAACCGCACCGTGGTGATGGTGCTGCACGACCTCAACCAGGCAAGCCGGTACGCCGACCACCTGATCGCCATGAAGGCGGGACAGATCGTCCGCCAGGGCAGCCCAGCCGAGGTGATCACGACGGACCTGGTCGAGCAGGTCTTCGACCTGGACTGTCAGGTCGACGTCGACCCGGTCACCGGCACTCCCATGATCATTCCAATGGGCCGGCACCATCAGGCCAGCCCCGCACCGGTAGGCATCAGGTGACCACCCAGACCACGCGGGTGCCGACCGTGCCCGGTCGTCCGGCCACACCAGCACCGGCAACCGCCCCACCGACCGCACGGCAGGTGCTGCGACGGGCGGTCACCGGCCAGGGCCGGTACGTCGCCCTCGGTAGCCTGCTCGCCGTTGGACACCAGGCGGGTGAGGCACTGGTCCCGGTGATCATCGGCCTGGTGGTGGACCGGGCCGTGGCGACCGGTTCGACCACCGCCCTGGTGCGCTGGCTGGTCGTGCTCGGTCTGGTCTTCGCCGGCCTCTCCACCAGCTTCCGGTTCGCCGCGCGGGCCGGCGAACGCGCGGCCGAGCAGGCGGCCCACCGGATCCGCCAGGAACTGACCGCACGGGTCCTCGCCCCGTACGGCGGGGTCGAACGCGGCCACCTGCCCGGCGCCCTGGTGAACACCGCCACCAGTGACGCCGGCCGGGTCGGAGCGGTCAACATGGCGCTCACCGCGGGCGCGGCGGCGCTGGCCGCACTGGTCACCACCGCCGTCGTACTGCTGCACACCTCCGTACCGCTGGGTCTGCTCATCCTGCTCGGCGCGCCACCGGTGCTCTGGATCGCGCACCTGCTCGGCGGTCCGCTGCAACGGCGCAGCGAAGCCGAACAGGAGAACGCCGCACACGCCTCCGGGGTCGCCGCCGACCTGGTCACCGGATTACGGATCCTCAAGGGAATCGGCGCAGAGCAGGCAGCCTCGGCCCGCTACCGGCTGATCAACCGCCGCTCGCTCGCCGCGACGTTACGCGCGGCGAGGGCACAGGCCTGGCACGACGGGGCGCTGATCGCGGTCACCGGTGCCTTCATCACCGCGGTCGCGCTGCTCGGTGCCCGCCTCGCCATCCAGGGCGACATCACCATCGGCGAACTGATCGCCGCGGTCGGCCTCGCGCTCTTCCTGCTCAACCCACTGTCGACGCTGAGCTGGGTGAACGCGGAACTAGCCCAGGCCAGGGCCTCCGCCGCCCGGGTCGCGGCAGTGCACGCCGCCGCGCCGGCCGTCCACCCCGGTCAGGTCAACCTGCCCCACCCGGTCCGGGGCGAGCTGCGCTTCGACAACGTCACCGACGGTCCGCTGCGGATCAGTCAACTCCAGGTCTCCCCCGGCGAACTGCTCGGCGTGGTCGCCCCGGACCCGGCCGCGGCCTCGGCGCTGGTACGTTGCCTGGCCCGCGAGGCCGACCCGGAGACCGGCACCATCACGTTGGACGGTGTGGCGCTGACCGACCTGGACCCGGCGCGGGTCCGCACCGCGATGCTCACCGCCAGCCACGACGCGGTGCTCTTCGCCGGGACCGTACGCGAGAACGTCACCGCCGCCGGCAACGGCGGAAGCCCACTGCACGCGGTACTCACCGCCACCACCGTCGACCAGGTCGCCCTGGTGCTCCCCGACGGGCTACAGACCCCGGTCAGCGAGCGCGGTCACTCGCTCTCCGGCGGTCAGCGGCAACGGATCGCGCTGGCCCGCGCGCTGCACGCCGAGCCGCCGGTGCTGGTGGTCCACGAGCCCACCACCGCCGTCGACACCGCCACCGAGGCCCGGATCGCCACCAGTCTGCGGCACCTACGCGAGGGCCGTACCACCATCCTGGTGACCAGCAGCCCGGCGCTGCTCGCGGTCACCGACCGGGTGGTGCTGCTCGACGGCGACCGGGATCCGGTCACCGGCAGTCACGCCGACCTGGTACGCGGCCACGAGCGCTACCGCGCGACCGTGCTGGCCTGACCCCGCCCGCCGCCCCGCCGAACTCGGCCCACCCGCAGCGGCGCCGCCCATCCGCCCACCCGCTCGCGACGACCCGGCGTCGAGCGCCGTCGACAAGGGAGACCAGTGACTCCGCAGGTGCTACCGATCGCCAGCCCGGCGCAGACCACCGCCGCGGTGCGGCAACTGCTGCGCGGACGCCGTGCCCTGGCGGTCGGCTCACTCGGCGTACTGGCCGGCGCGACCGCGGTCGGGCTGCTCACCCCGCCACTGCTCGGCCACATCGTCGACCTGGTCACCCGGGGCGGCACCGTCGGCGCGCTCACCGTACCGGCGATCGCGCTGGTCGCCATCGCGCTCGCCCACGCGGTCAGCACCGCGATCGGGGTCGGCATGATCGCGCGGCTGGGCGAGGGCATGCTGGCGGACCTGCGTGAACGGTTCGTCGACCGGGCGCTGAACCTGCCACTGGGGCAACTGGAGCAGGCCGGGGCGGGCGACCTCACCTCCCGGGTCACCAACGACGTCACCGCGATCGCCGAGGCGGTTCGCGGGGCGCTACCGGAACTGGTCCGTTCGGTACTCGTGATCGGGTTGACCCTGGCCGGCCTCGCCGTACTCGACCCTCGTTTCCTGCTCGCGGCTCTGCTGGCCGCTCCGATCCAGTGGCACACCGTACGTTGGTACCTGCGCCGCAGCCGGCCGCTCTACCCGGCGCAGCGGCTGGCGGTCGGCGCCCAGCAGCAGCAACTGCTGGAGAGCATCGGCGGCGCCGCCACCGTCCGTGCCCTCCGTCTGGAGCAGCGGCATCTGGACCAGGTGACCACCCGCTCCCAGGGCGCGGTCGACCTCGCGCTGCGTGCGGTACGCCTGATCACCCGGTTCTACGCCCGGCTCAACCTGGCGGAGTTCGTGGGGCTGTCGGCGGTGCTGGTGACCGGCTTCCTGCTCACCGACGCGGGCGCGGTCACGATTGGTACGACCGCCGCCGCCACCCTCTACTTCCACAACCTCTTCGGCCCGGTCAACTCCGCCCTGCGCCTGGTCGACGACGCCCAGGTGGCGACGGCGAGCCTCGCCCGGCTGGTCGGGGTAACCCAACTGCCGGCCCCGGTCGACACCCCGGACCACCCGGCGGCGGTGGACGGCTCGGTGAAGGCGGTCGACGTCGAGTACGCCTACCTGCCCGGCACGCGGGTGCTGTCCGGGGTGACGCTCGCCATCGAGGCCGGGCAGCGGGTGGCGTTGGTCGGCGCGAGCGGAGCCGGCAAGACCACCCTCGCCCAGCTCGTCGCCGGCGTCCACCGCCCCACCTCGGGCAGCATCCTGCTCGGCGGCGTGGACCTCGCCGAACTGCCCCCCGAACAGCGCCGCCGTACGGTCGCGGTGGTCACCCAGGAGGTGCACGTCTTCGCCGGCCCGCTCGCCGACGACCTGCGGCTGGCCCGGCCGGACGCCACCGAGGACGAACTGCACGCCGCCCTCTCCGAGGTGGAGGCGCTGGACTGGGCGCTCGGGCTGCCGGAAGGGCTGGCGACCGTGGTAGGCGACGGCGGTCACCAGCTCAGCGTGACCCAGGCGCAGCAGTTGGCGTTGGCCCGGGTGGTGCTGGCCGACCCCCGGGTGGTGATCCTCGACGAGGCGACCGCCGACGCCGGCAGTGCCGGGGCGCGGGTGCTGGAACGCGCAGCCGAACGCGCACTGCGCGGGCGTACCGCCCTCATGGTCGCCCACCGCCTCACCCAGGCCGTCGGCGCCGACCGGATCGTCGTGCTGGAGGGCGGTCGGGTGGTCGACGCCGGAACCCACGAGGAGCTGATCGGACGTGGCGACGGCGCGTACGCCACACTCTGGCGGGCCTGGTCGCAACAGCGGTGAGGCCGACACAGGGACTCAGGCTTCCCGGGAACTGGGCGCGGGGTGGTGACGACTAACGAGCGAAACCAGCCACTGGGAGGCCAGAGTGAGAACAACCGTGCCGCGACGTACCCGGCTCCGCCCCAGCCGGACGGTCCTTCTGCCGATGATCGGCGCCCTGGTGGTAGGCGCTCTGGCGCTCGGCACGGCGGCTGGTTGCGGCGCGTCCGACCCGTCACCCTCGCGGTCCAGTCCCGAAGCCCATCCCAGCACCGCCGTGACCAGCGTCTTCCACGTACGCGATCCCTGGGTCAAGGCCGCGCAGAGCGGGATGACCGCCGCGTTCGGTGTCCTGGTCAACGACAGCGGCAGCGATGCCACCATCGTGAGCGCCACCTCGTCGGTGTCGCCGATGGAGCTGCACGAGATGACCATGAAGGACGGCAAGATGGTCATGCGACCCAAGGCCGACGGCATCACGGTCAAGGCGAGAAGCACCCACACCCTCGAACCGAGCGGCGACCATCTCATGCTGATGGAGTTGGCCAAGCCGGTGCAGCCCGGCGACGAGGTCACCTTCACCCTGACCTTCGCCGACGGTCGGACCGCCGAATTCACCGCGATCGCCAAACCGTTCGCCGGTGCCGGCGAGAGCTACGACCCGCAATCTGGCACGGCGCCGAGCGCGGGCCCCGCGACGTGACCGGGGATTCCGACCCGGCGCCGGTGAGTCGACGCCGGTTGCTGACCGGCGGGGCCGTCGCCGTCGGTGGCGCGCTCGCCGGCGCTGGTGCCGTCGCCGCCAGCGTCCGTGACGAGCGGCCCGGCGTCCGTGACGAGCGACCCGCTCCGGCCGTCGGTGTCCGCACTGGTCCGGCAGCCGGCTCGGTCACCGAGCCGTTCCACGGTCCCCGACAGTCGGGGATCGCCACCCACCCGCAGGCACACGCCTCGTTTGTCGCGTTCACCCTGCGTCGGGAGACGGACCGGGCGGCACTGGTCCGGTTGATGCGGCTGCTCACCGACGACGCCGCGCGGCTCACCCAGGGCCGGCCGGCGCTGGCCGACACCGAGCGGGAACTCGCCCTCCTGCCCTCCCGCCTCACCGTCACCTTCGGTTTCGGGCCCGGACTGTACCGGGCCGCCGGTCTGGACGACCGCCGGCCGGCGTCCGTCGCGGAGCTGCCGCCGTTCACCATCGACCGGCTGGAACCGGGCTGGTCCGGCGGCGACCTCCTGGTCCAGATCTGTGCCGACGACCCGCTCACCGTGGCGCACGCCCAGCGGATGATCGTCAAGGACACTCGCCCGTTCGGCACGGTCCGCTGGGTGCAGCAGGGGTTCCGGCGTGGTCACGGGATCCAGGACCGGCCACAGACCCAACGCAACATCCTCGGCCAGCTCGACGGCACCGCCAATCCGAAACCGGGCACCACCGCCTTCGAGCAGTCCGTCTGGGTGCCGGACGGCCCGCCCTGGCTACGCGACAGCAGCACGCTGGTCGTACGCCGGATCCGGGCCGAGTTGGAGACCTGGGACCAGCTCGGCCGCGCCGACAAGGAGTTCGCGGTCGGCCGGCGCCTGGAGACCGGTGCCCCGCTCACCGGCGAGCGGGAGGAGGACCTACCCGACTTCGCCGCCACCGACGAACTCGGCTTCACCGTCATTCCCGACTTCGCCCACATCAGCCTGGCACAGGTTCCCGACGACCGGTCGAAGATCCTCCGTCGGCCGTACAACTACGACGGGGTGCCGGACGCCATGGGGCGTGCCGACAGTGGACTGATCTTCGCCTCGTACCAGGCGGACGTCGAACGGCAGTTCCTGCCGATCCAACGCCGGCTCGCGGAACGGGACCTGTTCAACGAGTGGATAACGCCGATCGGTTCCGCCGTCTTCGCCATCCCGCCGGGTTGCGCCCCCGACGGGTGGATCGGCGAGCAGTTGCTCGGCTAGGCGGACGCCGGCACCCGCCCGGGGAGATCCACCACCCGGTCGGTCCAGCGGCCCATCAGGGCCGGATCGTGGGTGATCACCAGTACGCCCGCCTCGCGGGTCCGCTGGTAGTCGCTGATGACGGCGGCCACGTGGGCCTGGGTGGAGGCGTCGAGCATGGCGGTGGCCTCGTCGCAGATCAGATAGTCCGGACGGTGGACGAGGGAGCGGGCCAGACAGGCCCGCTGGAGCTGGCCGTCGCTGACCGCGTGGGGGCGACGGCCGAGCAGGTCCGGGGTGAGCCCGGCCCGCTCGGCGAGTTCGGCGACCCGGGGCCCGACCTCGGAATCGGGACGGCCGACGGCCCGCAGCGGTTCGGCGATGAGATCGGCGAGGCTCAGTCGCGGATCGGCGGCGGCGCGGGGGCTCTGGAACAGCACGGCGATCCGGGTACGCACGGCGACCGGCAGGGCATGCCGGACGCCACGGACCGGGGTGCCGTCGACGCTGACCTGACCGTGGTCCGGCCGGTGCAGCAGGGCGAGCACCCGGGCCAGGGTCGACTTCCCGCCGCCGGACGGTCCACGCAGGCCGACCGTCTCGCCCCGTTCGACGTACAGGCTGACCCGATCCAGGACGAGCTGATCACCGAAGGTGACGCTCACCTCCTGCGCGTCGAGTCGTCGTGGACTGGTCATCGGGCACCTTCCGGAAGCAGCGGGTGGTGGCACCGGACCGTGCCGGTCTCGTACGCCGTCGGTCCCGGCGACGCGGAGCAGGCATCGGTGGCGCGGGTGCAGCGGGGGGCGAACGCGCAGCCGCTGGGAAGCGCGGTGAGCATCGGCGGGTACCCGGGCACCGCCCGGAAGGCCCGATCGGGCAGTGCGTCGAGCAGGGCCGCGCCGTACGGGTGGACCGGGGCGGCGAAGAACCGTTCGGCGTCGCCGTGTTCGACGACGCGGCTGGCGTACATCACCGCGACGGTGTCGGCGACGCGCCGTGCCGCGGCGAGGTCGTGGGTGATCAGGACGACGGCGCCCCCGGCGTCGCAGCGTTGACGCAGCAGGTCCAGGGTGTGGTCGACCAGGGGGCGGTCGAGTCCGGTGGTGGGTTCGTCGGCCAGCAGCAGCGGCGGATCCGGGGCGAGGGCCAGGGCCGTGACCAGGCGCTGGGCCATGCCGCCGGAGAGTTCGAAGGGATAGCGGTCGAGGTCGGCGGGGTCGAGCCCGACATCGGCGGCGACCCGTTCGGCGGCGACACCGACGTCGGTCCGGGTGTGTCCGTGTGCCCGCAGGGTTTCCTCGATCAGCCGACGGCCGGTCCGTACCGGGTTGAGTGCGGTGGCGGGGCTCTGCGGGATCAGCCCCACCTGGCTCCCACGTACCTTCCGGGCGAGCCGCCGTTCGCCGCAGTCGAGCAGGTCGAGCGGTGGACCGGCGGGCTGGTGCAGGAGGGCGCGGCCGGTGACGGTGGCGTTCCCGGGCAGCAGGCCGAGCAGGGCGTGGGCGAGGACCGACTTTCCGCACCCCGACTCCCCCACGATGGCGAGCAGTTCGCCGGCCCGTACGGTCAGGTCGAGGTCGGTGACGGCGTGCACGGTGGCGTCCCGCAGTCCGAAACGGACGGTGAGACCGTCGACGGCGAGCAGGGGTGTCGAGGTGACGCCGGAGCGGGAGGCCACGGCGGGTGCGATGGTGGTCACAGGTGCAGCTCCGCTCGGACGCGGGGATCGAGCCGGTCCCGCCAGTGCGCGGCGAGGGCGGCGATGGCGAGGGTGACGATCACGATCACCGCACCCGGCGCCAGGCTGGACCACCACGCGCCGGTGAGCAGGGAACCCTGCCCATCGTTGATCATGTTGCCCAGCGAGGCGAGATGCGGTGGCAGACCGAGGCCGAGGAAGGAGAGCGCGGTCTCGTGCCAGACCGCGTGGGGAACCATCAACGTGGTGGCCAGCGCGAGCCGGGGCAGCACGTGCGGCAGCAGGTGCCGGGTCAACACCCGGCCCCGGCCGGCACCGCCGGAGATGGCCGCGTCGACGAACGCCCGGGTACGCAGACTCAACAGCTCGGCTCGGACGATCCGGGCGGTGGAGAGCCAGTGGGTGAGCCCGACCGACGCGATCACCGCACCGAGGCTGGGCCGCAGCATCGCGACGATGAAGATGCCGAGCAGCAGATGTGGCAGGGCGGCGATGGTGTCGACGACTCGCATGAGGATCCGGTCGACACGGCCGCCGAACGTACCGGCGATCCCGCCGACCGCGCCGCCGATGACCGTGGCGACCAGCGCGGCGACCAGGCCGACGAGCAACGAGACGCGCAGGCCGTAGAGGGCCCGCAACGCCACGTCCCGGCCGAGGTCGTCGGTGCCGGCAAGGTGTCCCCACGACGGGGGTTGCCGGTTCTGGTCGAGGCTGATGGCGCTCTGGTCCAGCGGCCAGAGCAGCGGGGCGAGCAGGCAGGCCACGAGTGCGACGGCGAGTACGGTGACGGCGAGGGCGACACCGAACCGGCCGGGCCGGAGTCGGAGCCGTGCCCGCACCGGACGGGCGGCCGGTCGACTGGGGACCGGTCGGGTGGTGGGGACGAAATCAGCCATCGAGACGCACTCTCGGGTCGGCGGCGGCGTACGCGAGGTCGGTGACGAGGTTCGCGGCGAGCACCACGGTGGTGGTGATGACGGTGATCGCCGCCAACAGTGGGAAGTCGCTGCCGAGCGCGGCCTGGACGGTCACCGCACCGAGTCCGGGCAGGGAGAAGACCGTCTCCACCAGGATCGCCCCGCCGACCAGTTCCGGCAGGTGGGTGCCGATCAGGGTGAGGAACGGTAGCAGGCCGGTGCGTAACGCGTGCCCGAAGAGCACCGTGCGGCCGGGAAGGCCACGGGCGCGGGCGGCGAGGACATGGTCGTCGCGCAGACTCTCGGCGACCGTGTCGCGGACGAAGAGCACGAACCAGGGCACCTGCGACACCGCCAGCACGACGACCGGGAGCACGAGATGGTGGGCGACGTCGCCCCAGGAGGTGCGGGTGGCGGTGATGTCGGTCAGCCCGCCCGCCGGCAGCCAGCCGAGGGCCAGCGCGAAGAGGGCAATCGCGGCCAGGCCGAGCCAGAACACCGGCATGGACGCGATCGCGTACGCCACCGCCCGCAGCCCACGGTCGAAGAGGCCGCCGCGCCGGTACGCGGCGAGGGAACCGAGCAGCAGGCTCGCGACCAGGACAAGGGCGAGGGCGGTCCCGACGAGCAGCAGGGTCCAGCCGGCCCGGGCGGCGATGACCGAGGTGACCGGCTCATGCCGACTCGTGGACCAGCCCAGGTCGCCCCGGAGCAGGTTGGTGACCCAGCGGGCGTACTGCACGGGCAGCGGGTCGTCCACGCCCCAGTTCGCCCGGATCTGCGCCAGGTTCTCGGGGTCGGCGGTGAAGGCGGCGGCGCCGGCGTACTGCTGGGCCGGGTCGATCGGTGAGGCCGCGCCGAGGGCGAACATGCCCATGCTGGTGGCGACCAGCACCGGTCCCGCGACCAGCAGCCGGCGCCGGACCACCGCGCCGGCCCCGCCCAGATGGCGGGACCGACGGGTGGCTGCCGGAGACCTCGTCACTTCCGGGTCCAGGTGTTGATGTTCCACCAGAGGCTGTTGGCCACGCCGTGCTCGTGTGGCTCGACCCGGGGCCGCACGCCCTGCACCGACGACTTGAGCACGTAGGTGTGCTTGAGATAGGTCAGGAACAGCCACGGTACGTCGTCAGCCAACTGCTTCTGGAACTGCGCGTACGCGGTCCGGCGCTGGGCGGGGTCGGCCTGGTCCCGGCCGGTCTGGAGGGCCTGGTCGACCACTGGGGAGCGGTAGTGCCCGGGGTTGAAGTAGCCCTGTCCGGCGAACTGGGAGCCGAAGAGCTTGTACGAGACGAAGTCCGGGTCGTAGGGGGTGCCGTATCCCATCAGCAGGGCGTCGCGGTTCAGCCGGGGATCGATCGCGTCCCAGGTCAGCCCTTCCGGGGAGACCTCGATGCCGACCTTCTTCGCGTCGGCGGTGACCGCCAGGGCCAGTTCCTTGCGGAGGCTGTCGCTGGCCGGGTACATCAGGGTGAAGCGGGCCGGGCGGCCGTCCTTGACCCGTACCCCGTCTGGGCCGGGCTTCCAGCCGGCGGCGTCGAGCAACGAGGTCGCCGTGGCGGCGTCGGCGGTGGGCTTGCCCGCACTGGAGGGTTCGAAGAACTCCGAGTTCGGTGGGATCGGTCCGTACGCCGGCTCGCCGGCGCCGCTGAGGATGCCGGTCACCATCGCCGTGCGGTCGACGGCGGCGGTGAGCGCCCGACGGATGGCGGGGTCGGCGGTGACCGGGTTGCCCATCGGCAACATCACGCCCCGGTAGTCGGCGGTCGGTACCCGTTCGACCTGGTAGCCGGCACTGTCGAAGCCGGCGGCGAGCTTCGGCGCGAGTTCGGCCGCGTCGAACTCGCCGGCCCGCATCCGCTGGGCGCGGACGTTGTCGTCGGCCACGAACGCCACCACCAATGTGCGGTTGGTGGGCGCACCGTCGAAGTAGCGGTCGTTCGCGGTGAGCACGAGCCGGTCCCCCGGGGTCCAGGACTCGACCTGGTACGGGCCGGTGCCGACCGGTTTGCGGTTGAACTCGGCCTTGTTGATGTCCTGACCGGCGAGCGCCTTGGCCGGCACCACGCCGAGCGCGAGGCGCTGTAGGAACGGGGCGTACGCGTACTTGAGGTGGAACACGACCGTGGTGGCGTCCGGAGCCTGGACCGACTCCAGCATGTCGAGGTCGGAGCGGAGGGTGGAGTCGACCTTGGGGTCGAGCACAGCCTGGTACGTGAAGACCACGTCCTGCGCGGTCAGCGTGCTGCCGTCGTGGAAGAGCACCCCGTCGCGCAGCGTCGCCGTGACCGTCTTCCCGTCCGGGGACACGGTGGGGAGTTCCCGCGCGAGGGCGGGGACGAGCGTGTTGTCCTCGTCCCGGGCGACAAGCCCGTCGAAGATCAAGGAGGCGCCGTCGACACCATAGTTGAGCACCGGGTTCAGCGCCTCGGGCTCGTCCGCCGTCGCCACCACGAAGGTGTCGGCGACCGCCGGGGAGTTGGTGGAGGGCGTGGACGTACAGCCGGCGAGGGCGAGCAACGCGACGGTGGAGGCCACCGCCGCGTGCTGTCGGAGCGTCGGACGGGTCCGGATCACAGGGGTCTCCGCAGTCTCAGGGCGTGCTGGTGGACGTCGGGCAGTAACCACGACCTTGATCATGCTGGCACAGTTGCAAAAGGCTGGCAATAACCAGGTCAGGGCTTCAAGTGCTGGTCGTCCACCTGTCATCGGTCGGCCACCCCGAAGTCGATCAAGGCGCGGGCCGCGCAACCCTCGACCGTCAGGGGTGGGCCGGGCTCCCGGTCGCGGTGGCGAGGAGCGGTGGGGGCGCGGGCGACCCCGGACCGCACCCCCACCGCCGTACGCTGAACGCCGCTGCGCCGGTGACCGGTCAGCGGCGACGAACCGCGCGCAGGACCGCGTCCCGGATGGTGATCAACCGTCCCTCGGGATCGACCACCTGTCGTGGCGGCGCCGTAGCTTCGATCTCCCAGTCCCGCGGATCCAGGACAGCCGCCACCTGTTCGGCCGTGAACATGAGTTCGGGAAGGTTCGGTCGCCCGATCGTGGTCTCCAGGTCGGACGGATGGTGGCCGACGACGAGCAGCGTCCCGCCGGGGCGTACGGACGCCGCCAGGCAGCGGTGCAGCGCCTCCAGTTCCGGCCGGGGCAGGTGGATGAACTGGGCCGACACCAGGTCGTACCGGAGCGGGTCGGGTTTCCAGGAGAGCAGGTCGGCCTGCTCCAGGGTGATCCGGTCCGCGATCTCGGCACCGACAGCGGCAACCTGCGCGGCGGCCCGGTCCAACGCCACCTGGGAGATGTCGACCCCGGTGACCTGCCATCCCCGGGAGGCGAGCCAGACCACATCCGCCCCCTCGCCGCACCCGACGTCCAGCGCCGTCGCCGGGACGAGTTCGGCGGCGACATCGACCAGGTGCGGATTGGCGTTGCCACTCCAGATCCGGTCGGCGGAACGGTAGCGCTCGTCCCAGAACTCCTGGGTGAACAGGACCACCTCGTCAGCCTGTTTGTGGGCGTGGTGGTGGCGGTGGCGCGGCGGACCGGCGTCTGCCGGCGTCGCCTTCGGTTCGGCCGTGTTCCTGCTCCGGTGGGCGTCCACCGCCCGCGCGGTCTCCTCGGCGATCAGGTCGGCGTTGATCGCGGCGCCCGCGAGGACGCCGCCCGAGGCAGCGGTGACGACCTGCGCGAGCAGGTCGGTGACGTTGCCGGCGACCCACACCCCCGGTACCTCGGTCAGCCCGGTCGCGTCGGCGGCCACGAACTCGCCGACGCCACGCGGGTCGGCGGTGGTCTGGAGCCCGAGCGTGGCCAGCACCCCGGACGAGGCCACCAGCCGCGACAGCACCACCAGCGCCCGGCGGGCCACCACCGTGCCGTCGGCGAGGCGTACCCCGGTCAGTTGGTCGTCGACGATGTCGAGCGAGTCGACCGCCCCGGCGACGACCCGGATGTCCCGGGCAGCCAACTGTTCGGCCTGCTCGTCGGTGAGCGGCGGCGCGGTGTGCGTGAACAGGACGAGGTCGGAGGTCCACTGCCGGAACAGCAGCGCCTGGTGGACGGCCCACGGTCCGGTGCCGAGGATACCGATGGGCTGGTCCCGGACCTCCCACCCGTGGCAGTACGGGCAGTGGATCACGTCCCGCCCCCAGCGTTGCGGGAGACCGGGGATGTCGGGGAGTTCGTCGACCAGCCCGGTGGTGACCAGCAGCCGACGGGCGGCGACGACGCTGCCGTCGGCGAGGACCACCTCGAACCCGTCCGGCGTACGGCGTGCGCTGCGCGCCTCGCCGTGGTGCAGGACGCCGCCGTACTGGTCGACCTCCTTCCGAGCGGTGTCGACCAACTCGGCCGGGCTGATCCCGTCCCGACTCAGGAAGCCGTGCACGCCCTCTGCCGGGGCGTTACGGGGCGCACCCGCATCAATCACGATCACCGAGCGACGCGCCCGTCCCAGGGTCACCGCCCCGCTCAGACCGGCGGCACCTCCGCCGATCACCGCCACGTCGAACCTCCGCGTCAACCCCTCGGCCGGCACGTGAGCCTGTTCCTGGTCCTGATTCTGTTCCTGGTTCTGATTCTGTTCCTGGGCCATCGCGACCACCTCCACGGCAACGATGCGTCCACCACCCAAGACCCGCAAACATTGTTGCCGTTATGGCAAACTGGCGCGGTGGATGACAACCTGGAGAGCGTGCTCGACGCGGTCGGACCCCGACTGCGGGCGCTGCGCCGCCAACGCGACATCACGCTGACCGAACTCTCCGCGACCACCGGTATCTCGATCTCGACCCTGTCCCGGCTGGAAGCCGGTCAGCGCCGACCGACCCTGGAGCTGCTGTTGCCGCTGGCGAGGGCGTACGGGGTGCAGATCGACGAACTGGTCGACGCGCCGCCGACCGGTGACCCCCGGGTGCACCTGCGCCCGGTGGTCCGCGACGGGATGACCATGATGCCGCTGACCCGCCGGGCCGGGGGTGTGCAGGCGTACAAGTTGATCATTTCGGCCAGCCGGCACACGCCCGAGCAGAAAACCCACGAGGGCTACGAGTGGATCTACGTCCTCAGCGGACAGCTCCGGTTGCTCCTCGGCGACCAGGATCTCCTGCTCGGTCCCGGTGAGGCCGCCGAGTTCGACACCCGGGTCCCGCACTGGTTCGGCAGCGGCGACGCCGAACCGGTCGAGGTGCTCAGCCTCTTCGGTCGACAGGGTGAACGCGCCCACCTGCGCGCCCGGTCCGTACGCTGACCGCCCGTCGTCGCCCTCCCTGATCACCGCTGTGCGCTTCCACTCGCCAACCCGATAGTGCATGATCTTGCGGGCTCGGTCAGGGGACCGCAGTGGACGGGGAGGACCAGACCATGACCTGCGCGACGTGTGGCGTGGAGCGAACCGACGCCGACGGGCATGCCTGCACCACGCCGGCCCGACCCGCACCGACCGTCCCGGCGAGCCAGCCACCGCTGGGCTGGCGTGTCCTGACCCTGGCGGCCTTCGCCGGGGCGGCCGTGCACCTCGTCGCCACCGTCTTCCAACTCACGCTCATCGTCGAGGACTACCGGTTCGTCAACCTGCTGCGGACGAATCCGGGGAGCGTCACCCTGGACGGGATCGCCGACCTGGTCGACCGTCAGCGCACCGCCGCCGCCCTGATCCAGTTGCTCATCGTCGCCTACCTGGCGACGTACGTGGCGTGGCACATCGTCACCCGCAGGACGGTCGAACGCTACGGTGCGGACCGCAGGGCGACGCTCGCCCACTGGACGGTCACCACATGGCAGATCGCCGTCGCGGGCATGTTCCTGTTCAGCCTGGTCGGCCGCGCCGTGACGGCGACCGACGCCACCGACATGGCGAGCGTGCTCGACTCCGCCGCCAACGCCGACCTCGTCGCCCTGGTCGTCACCGCACTGCGGATCCCCGCCGTCGTGCTCCTCGCCGCCGGCCTCTACCTGGTCGCCGGCCGGGTACGCCGGATCGCCGCCACCCGCCCACCTCGACCCGCCCGCCACACTCCCCGGGCCACCGCGCCGAGCACGCTGGTGGCTCCGCCCGACCCGGTGGAACACCGGGCCGGCGACGACGCCTTCTGGCACACCGTCGCCTCGGCGGCGGCACGCGCATCCGACCCCCTGCCGGTGCTGGAGGCATGGGCGGCACCACCCCGTGCCCGCCGCTGGCACCTGATCACCAGCGAAGCGCAGGTGACCGCCCTCCGGCGCGGCCTCTCCCCCACCGCCGGCATCACCGTGTACGGCGCCCCACCCCGCACACCCGACGAGGCAACCCTCGACCACCTGGCCCACGAAGCCCGTCGACTCCGCGACGACCCGACGACCGGCGGGGCGATCGGGCTGATCGAGGAGAGTTCCGGCGGCATGCTCCGCTTCGACCAACTCACCTCGGAGCCGGTGTTGCAGAGCTGGCTCAACCGTGCCCGTACGGCCTCCCGGGCCGGGGTCTATCCGACCGATGCCGGAGCGGACCCGACAGCGATCACACCAACCTGAGTGCGGTGGGCGGGTCGAATCAGGAGGCGGAGAAGGCCCGTCGAGCGGCGACCGGGGGTCCCGCCGGAACAGGCCGAAGGTCCCGTCCCGGAACGGGACCAGAGCCTCTGACCTCCACCGTCGTGGGGGCGTCGAATGGAGGTAGCCAGAGCGCCTGGCCGGACACTCCCGAGAGGACGTGGGCACCATGACCGCTATGGCCGAGCGGCACACCGGACCGGGCAGCGCTTCCCGGGGAGAGCCGCGAACCGCACCCGCCGGGACCCTACGGGACAGGGCCCTGCGTTACCTCTGGGCCGGACTCCGGATCGCCCTGGGCTGGACGTTCCTGTGGGCCTTCCTCGACAAGACGTTCGGACTCGGTCACGAGACCGAGGCTAAGGCGGCCTGGGTCAACGGTGGCAGCCCGACCCGGGGCTTCCTCCAGTTCGGCGCCGCCGGTCCCTTCGAGAGCCTCTACCACGGCATCGCCGGCAGCGCGTGGGCGGACTGGCTGTTCATGATCGGCCTGGCCGGCATCGGGGTCGCCCTGATGCTCGGCATCGGTCTGCGGATCGCGGCCGTCGCCGGCGGCCTGCTCTTCGTGATGATGTGGACCGTCGTCCTGCCCCCGGAGAACAACCCCTTCATGGACGACCACCTGATCAACGCGGCCGTCCTGGCCACCCTCGCCCTGACCGCCGCCGGTGACACCCTCGGACTCGGCCGTCCCTGGGCCCGGCTGCCCCTGGTGCGGCGCCTGCCCTGGCTCCGGTAACTCCCGGCCCGCCCTGCCCTTCCCCCGTCGGCAGGGCGGGTCGGGCACCAGGGCGGAGGCGGCGGGTGGGGGAACCGGGGCGGGGGCCGAAGGTCCCGAACCGGACGGTCGTTCGCCCCTGCCCCGACCGGACCGCTACCGGAACGCTGATCTGGGACGCCGACAGGAGGAGCACCAGCAATGATCAACACCGTTCCCGTACCCGATCGCACCGCGACCGCTGCCGTACTCGCCCGAGCGGCGGTTGCGGCCGGATACGCGCCCTCGGTACACAACACCCAACCCTGGCGCTGGTCGGCCCAACGGGACCGGCTTGAACTCTTCGCGGTACGCGACCGCCAACTTGTCGCCGCCGACCCGGACGGGCGGCTGCTCATGCTCAGCTGCGGTACCGCGCTGCACCACGCGTTGGTGGCGCTGCTGGCCCAGGGCTGGACCGCCGAGGTCCACCGGATGCCGGACCCGACGCGTCCGGACCTGCTCGCCGCCCTGGTGCCGGCGGGTCGGACAGCGGTCACCCCGGAGGCGAGGCGGCACTTCGAGGCCGTACGGCTTCGGCACACCGACCGGCGACCGGTCGGCGACCAGCCCGTGCCGGCACCGGCGCTGGCCGCGATCGAGGCCGCCGCCACCGGCCCGGTCCGGCTCCGCCTGCTCAGCCACGACCAGGTGCTCGACCTCGCCGCCGTGGCGAGCCGGGCGGCGGCGGTGGAGTCGGACGACCCGCGCATCCGTGTCGAGTTGGCGTACTGGACCGGCCGGGCCGCACCGGACGGCACCGGCCTGACCGTCGACGTGCTGCCGGGCCAACCGCCGCAGACGACCGTGCCGGACCGCGACTTCGGGCGCACCGGAACCCTCGCGGTCGGCCAGGGGCACGACCGGGCGGCGAGCTACCTGCTGCTGTACGGCGACGACGACGAACCGATGAGTTGGCTGCGGGCCGGCGAGGCGCTCTCCGCGGCCTGGTTGACCGCGGTCGAGCTGGGCCTGTCGGTGCTGCCGCTGAGCGTCGCGGTCGAGGTCGCCGGCACCCGGCAGAGCCTGCGTGGGCTGCTCGCCGGCCTTGGCCACCCGTTCCTGGTGCTGCGGCTCGGCATCGCCGACCCGGACCGTACGGGCCCGCCGCACACGCCCCGGCTGACCGCCCAGGCGACAGTGGAGCGAACGGTGTCGTGACCCGGGCGGCGAACCTGATGCCAGGGGCCTTCAACTCGTGTCGCGCCTCGGCCGGTCCCCTGCTTCTACCTGCGGGCGAGCCCAGGAGGACAGGGCCGAGCGTCCCGGGTGGAGCGTCCGGTCACCGGATCACCCAACCCGGTCGTTCGGGCGGTCCCGTACCCGCCGTGGGCGACGTAGTTCGACCAAGGCCAGGAGGCCGATCAGCCCGGCCGCGACACCGACCAGGCCCCACGGGTAGGTAGCCACGGTGGCGCTGAAGCCCGCCGGGCGGCCGATCCCGTCGATCTCGCCTCGGACGGTGTAGTGGCCGACGGCGGGGGCGGGAATGGTGAGCGGTAGGCGGATCACCCGCTCCTCACCCGGGCGGAGGGTGCCGAGCAGGGGCGGGGGCACGAAGCCGGTCGGCTCGGCATCCCGGCCGAAGCTGACCGTGACCGAGGGGTCGACCACCGGCGCGGTGCCGTCGTTGCGTACGCCGACGAGCAGGGTGCGCGCGGCCGGTCCACCGAACAGCGCCGGCCACGACCGGTCGGCGGAGACCTCGACCCGGGTGACCCGGAGGATGGCCCTGTCATCCGGTTCCTCCCCGCCCTGATCCGGCAGTTCGGTCACCGGCACCCCCTCGATGGTCAACGGCACCACGCCGCTCGTCCCACCGCCGATCGTGGTGACGCGGACGACGCAGGGGCAACCGACCGGGGGCACGGTCACGGTCAGTGTCGCGGCTGCGGCGCCGGCAGCCGCGACACTGGTCTGGACCGACGCGTGCACCGCGCAGTCGACCGAGCCGCGACGGCCGGCGTTGCCGCAGAGCTCGATCGATACGGGGCCGACCGGCCAACCGGTGAGCCGGACGGTGATCCGGTCGCCAGCGGCCGGGCGGGCCTGGTCGACCACGATCCGCGGCGGACCCGGGGTGGGCGATGGGCCGGGTGTCGGGGCGGCGACCACGGCGGCGGAGAGCACCGCTGCCAGGGTTCCCGCAGGGACGGCGGCGGCTCTCACTGTTGCCCGCCGGCAGTTCCTGCTCCGATCGGAGTGGCGGCGGAAGCGGATGCGGCGGCCGTACGTCGGTGCCGTCCCCGCCCGAGCCGGCGCAGCAGCGCGACCGCGCAACCCAGGGCGAGCACCGCGAGCAGCAGCCACGGCGGGGCCCAGACCCCGGTGGTACGGGTGACCTGCGGCAACGGTACGTCCATCGTGGATGGGGCGATGTGTACCGCCATCTCCAGCCGGCCGGCCGCCGGCAGTCCGGTGACCCGCTCGCGGACCTCGATCATCGAGCCGGGCAGCAGTTCGGGCAGGACGAGCGGGTCCGTGCCGGCCAGGGACCAGCCGAACGGACCGGTGACGCTGACGCTCCCGGTGCCGCCGACGCGTACGTTGCCGGTGTTGCGCAACTGGTAGCGGATGGTCGTGGTGCCGCCGCCGAACGGGTTCAACGGATTGTGGTGCGTCACCCGCAGCGTCTCCACCTGCAGTGACGGGTGCAGCGGGCCGGCCACCCGGAGGTAGATGCGGGCTGCGGCCCGACGGTCGAGATTGACCCGTTCGCCGCTGGTGTCGGTGCGTACCTCGGCGACCGAGGCGATCAGGCCGCCGGTGTGGTCGCCCGGGGTGGCGTTGGCCGGCACGTCGAGGTGGAACGGGATGATCACCCGTTCGCCGGCGGGGAGCGCGTATTCCCTTCCGGTGACGCTGGTCCAGGCACCGACGTCGGTCGGGCGCTGGGTGGCGGAGAGCAGGCCGAAGCCGCCGTCGGCGGTGTTGAACGCGTCGGTGCCGTACACGGTGAGGGTGAGCGGCGTACGGCCGAGGTTGCTGACGGCGACCCGGTCGTCGATGCGCTGCCCGGGTCGGGCGTCGTACGCGAAGTAGGCGCGCCCGGTCGGGCCGGTCTCACCGGAGGGCTGCACGGCCCAACTGATGTCGTCGGTCGGCGCCGCTGGCGCGGCCTGGCCGGGTGACGCGAAGGTTATGGCGATCAGGGCGGCGACCAGCACCAGCGGCGATCGGGGGATCATCTTCGGCTCCTCGGGAGCGGACGGACGGCGGGGACGTCCGGTTGGTTGACCGGACGCCCCCGCCTTCCGGTCAGGACAGGGTTACGGTCAGCGTCGCGGTGTAGTCACCCGGCGTCGTCGACGCCGGTACACCGAGGTTGAGCTGTGCCCCGCACTCGAACTTCCCGGCGCTCGCGCCGGCCGCCGAGGTGCAGAGGCTCCTGGCCGTCGCCAGGCCGGTTCCCTCGCCGGGGCTCGCCACGGCGCCGGGCGTCACCACGCCCGGCGCGCCGACCAGCCCGTCGTCCACCACGGACGCGGTCGGTGCCCAGCCGAGGTTGTCCGCCGCGATGACGCCACCGGTCGGGCTGGCGAAGTTCTCCACCTGGCCCACCAGGCTCCAGCCCGCATTGGTGCCGCGCTGGTCGGTGACGGTGACCTTGTTGAGGGCACCGGTCGCCGTGGCGCCCGGGTCGACCGCGCCGAGGGCGACCGTCGACCCGGACGGGGTCAGGATCAGCGCGCCGGTCTGGCGGACCGATGCGGTGATCTCCTGGTCGGTGCTGCCGGCCGGGGGCGTGGCGAAGGTCACCGGGGTGAAGGTGTCCTGGCTACGGTCGGCCGAGGCGTGGGCGGCGAAGGTCAGGATGTAGCACTGCACCGTGGTGCAGTCGACCGCGTTGCCGTTGCCGTCGGTGTAGCGCGCGGCGACCGACAGTGCGGTGCCGAACGTACCGTCGCCGTTCAGCTTGTCCTGGCTCCCACTGGGGGTCGTGACGTTCTTGTTGACCCACTTCACCGACTTGTAGCGGCGGGAGTTGACCCAGTAGTCGGTGTCGTTCTTCGGGCCGAAGGCAACATAGATGCCGTTGCCGCCGGCGGCGTCGGGGTTGAACCCGGAACCGGTCACGTTCAGCGTGGCCTGTTCGGGATCTACTCCGGTCGACGGCGTCACCGTCACCGCCGGTGTCACCGGCGCTCCGGCCGGGGTGAGGCTGAACGAGACCGGGTCCAGGACCGTGCCGGCACCGTAGAAGTCGCCGAATGCCGACGCCCCGGTCTCGGTGATGGTCGTGGTCAGGTTCGTCCAGGTCACCGTCGGGCCGACGGGCTGGGAGCCAGCCGACGCGTCCAGGGTGGCGATCTCGGCCTGGTCGACCGAGACCGACTCCAGTCCGCCACCGCTCGCCACGAGGTCGACATCGGCGAGGAGTGACCCCGTCGTGCCGGCCACCACCACGGTCGGGTTGGCCATGGTGATGGTGAAGAAGTGCTCCGGGTGCGAGAAGACGACGCGGCCGCCGTAGTGGACGGTGGCCGCCCCGGTCGCCGGGTCGTACGAGCCGTCCCGGGCGGTGAATCCGAAGGTGCCGTTGGTGTTGCGGGTGGCACCGTCGGCCACCGCGATCGGCGGGTTGCCGTTGCCGGTGGAGACGTAGTTACGGAACGAGGCTTTGAAACCCCAGTCGAGGGTGCCGGTGACGACATTGGCCGGGGCCGCCGCCGCGGGTGTCACCGACACGATCGAGGCGGTGGCACCGAGGACGGCCACCGCCGCCCATCGCAGCGACGCACGCCGGGCGTTGCCGGCGTTCAGTCTGCCCATCCTGCTTCCTTTCCGAGTAGTCCGGGGATTTCGTCCCCGAGGACGACTTAGGTTAGCCTAGGCTAACTCCGAGTCAATCCCACGTTCGGCGGGCAGGGTCGGCGCTGTTGATCTAGAAGCACGAACCGGTCGGCTACTTGCCATCGGATGCACCAAGAACTTAGCTTAGGCAACCCTTATACATATCTCCCACCCTCCGGAGCACTCCCGATGTCCACTCGTCCTGGGGTCGGCCGCCGCCTCATCAGCGCGGTCCTCCCGCTCAGCGCGGTCACCGCCGGCGTCCTATCCGGAACACCGGCGTACGCCGACACCGTCGGCCACGGCCCGAACGGGCAACGGCTCACCGTCAGCGACACCACGGGCATCAACCGCGCCGGCGCGACCCTCACCGTCTCCGGTACCGGCTACGACACCTCCAAAGGCATCTACGTGGCCTTCTGCGTCGACAACGGCAAGGGCGTCCTCCCCTCGCCCTGCGGTGGCGGGGCGGACACCAGCGGGGACTCCGGCGCGTCCCAGTGGATCTCGTCGAACCCGCCGTCGTACGGGGAGGGGCTCGCGATCCCGTACGGACCGGACGGTTCGTTCCGGGTCCAGATCAAGGTCAGCACGGCGATCGGCGACGTCGACTGCACCGTACGCAAATGCGCGGTGACGACCCGTAGCGACCACACCCGGAGCAGCGACCGTACGCAGGACGTCCTGGTCCCTGTGACGTTCGCCGCACCAGCCGCACCGGCCGCACCGGCCGCGCCAGCCGCACCGACGACCCACTCGACCACCCCGGCACGCACCGGACCCAGCACCCGCAGCACCACCCCCGGCTCGACGAACGCCGCCACCCCCACCCTCCCCGGTGCGGCCGTCGGTGCCACCGGCACTGCCGCGACAGGTCCCGGTGCCGCTCCCGTTGCCGGTTCGGCGGCGGCCGGCCCGATCGAGATGACCCGGGTCAGCGAGAGCGGTTCGACCGGTCGATGGTGGACGGGTGCGCTGGCACTGCTCGCCAGCGCGCTGGTCGGCGTACTCCTGCTCCGGGCGCGCCGCCGGCGCGGTGCCGCGTGATCCGGCGCTTCGGCGTCGCCACCGCCGTGGTGAGCGCGGTGGCCGCGCTCGGACTCGTCGGCTGCGCCGGGACCGATGGCACCGAGGCCAACCCGACGGCCGAGTGTGGCCCGTCGACCGCACGGGTCGAGTCCGACGCCGTCGTGCCGGTCACGACCGATCCACCCAGCGTGTTGCCGGTGACGGTGACCGGCGTGGACGGCCGGACGGTCACCGTCACCGACACCAGCCGGATCCTGCCGGTCAACCTGTACGGTTCGATCGCGGAGATCGTGTTCAGCCTCGGTCTCGGCGGCCGGGTGGTCGGCCGGGACACCGCCACGACCTTCTCCGCCGCCACCCACCTCCCCCTGGTCACACCGGGCGGCCACGACCTCTCCGGTGAGGCGATCCTGCGGCTCAACCCCACCGTCGTCATCGCCGACGAGAGCATCGGGCCACCCGAGGCGCTGGAACAGCTACGCCGCTCCGGCATTCCGGTGCTGCTCGTCGACGACGAGCAGACACTCGCGGCGGTCCCCCGGCACATTCGGGCGATCGCGGCGGCGCTCGGAGTGGACGAGGCCGGCACGAAACTGGTCGCCCGGGTCGACGGCGAGATCGCGGCGGCCCGGCGCACGGCCCCGGCCGGACCAGCACCGCGAATCGCCTTCCTCTACCTGCGCGGCACCGCCGGGGTGTACCTGATGGGCGGCCGTGGCGCCGGTTCGGACGAGATGATCCGGGCGATCGGTGCCGTCGACGCCGGCACCGAGATCGGGCTGGCCAAGTTCCGCCCGTTGACCAGCGAGGGCCTGATCAACGCGGCACCCGACGTCATCCTGGTGATGACCGAGGGACTCCACTCGGTCAAGGGCGTCGACGGGCTGCTGGCGATGCCCGGCGTGGCGCAGACGCCGGCCGGTCGCCACCGGCGGATCGTCGACATGGACGACGGCATCCTGCTCAACTTCGGTGCCCGTACCGGCACCGCGATCGCCGCCCTGGCCGCAGCCGTGTACGAGTGCGGGGAGGCCCGCCCGTGACCGCCTCCGACACCACCGTGTCCCGGCCCGGGGGCACCTCCGCCACCGGTACGGCACCCCCGGCTCGTACCCGACGCGGACGCCACGCGGCGCTCCTGATCGGACTCGCCGGCGTGCTCCTGCTCGTCTGCCTCGCCGCGGCCGGCACCGGGCAGGTGCAGATCTCCCCCGCTGAGGTTCTCGGCTCGGTGCTGCACCGGCTCGGGCTGCCCGTCGGCCCCCTGCCCGAGGCGGCGCAGGGCGAGAACGCCCTCTGGGTGGTGCGGTTCCCCCGGGTCACCCTCGCCGTGATCGTCGGCGCCTCACTGGGCTGCGCCGGTGCGCTCATGCAGGGCACCTTCGGTAACCCCCTGGCCGAGCCAGGGGTGATCGGTGTCTCGTCGGGTGCCGCGGTCGGCGCCGCCGTGACCATCGTCACCGGTGTCTCCGCGCTCGGCGGCTGGACCATCGCCACGGCGGCCTTCCTCACCGGCCTGCTGACCACGTTCGCGGTCTACGCGATGTCCCGGTCGGACGGTCGCACCGAGGTGGTGACCCTGGTGCTGACCGGTGTCGCGGTCAACGCGATCGCCGGCGCGGTACTCGGCCTGGTGATGTTCTTCGGCGACGCCGACGCGGTACGCGCGATCGCGTTCTGGCAACTCGGTAGCCTGGCCCAGGCGACCTGGGGCAGTGTGCTGGTCACCCTCCCCTGTGCCGTGCTCGGGATCGGTGCGGCGCTGACCGCCGCCGGGCGGCTGGACCTTCTCGCGCTCGGTGAACGCCCGGCGCACCACCTCGGCGTACCCGTCGAGCGGCTACGGCTGCTGATGATCGGCACGACCGCGCTGCTGGCCGCGTCGGCGGTCGCCTTCACCGGGGTGATCAGCTTCGTCGGGCTGGTGGTGCCGCACCTGATCCGACTGGTCGCCGGTCCGGGACACCGGACACTGATCCCCGCCAGTGCGCTCGGTGGCGCGATCATCGTGGTCGCGGCGGATCTGGCCGCGCGGACGCTGATCGACTACCAGGAGCTGCCGCTCGGCGTGCTCACCGCGGTCGTCGGCGGCCCGTGCTTCTTCTGGCTGCTGCGCCGGGCCCGGTCCCGCGCCGGGGGTTGGGCATGAACCGGCCACGGATCGTGCCGCGCCGGCCGCCCGAGGTGGGACCGGTCACCGACGGCGTCGCGATCGAGGTACGTGACCTGCGGGTACGGCTCGGTACCCGCCCCGTCCTGCGGGACGTCCACCTGGACGTCCGCGCCGGTGAACTCCTCGCCCTGGTCGGTCCGAACGGTGCCGGCAAGTCGACCCTGCTCGCGGTCGTCTGCGGTGACGTACCGGCATCGGCCGGTGAGGTCCGGGTCGAGGGAGAGGCGCTGGGGCGGTGGACCCCGGCACGGCTGGCCCGCCGACGCGCGATGCTGCCCCAACGTACGAGCCTGGCCTTCCCGTTCACCGCCACGGAGGTGGTGGCGATGGGCCGGGCACCGTGGCGCGGTCGACCGGAGCAGGAGCAGGACGACGAGGCGATCGCCGAGGCGATGCGGCTCACCGAGACGACCGCGCTCGCCGACCGGCCGTTCCCCGCGCTCTCCGGCGGCGAGCAGGGCCGGGTGGCGCTGGCCCGGGTGCTGGCCCAACGTACGCCGATCCTGCTGCTGGACGAGCCCACCGCAGCGCTCGACCTGCACCACCAGGAACTGGTGCTTCGGGTGGCCCGGGAGCGGGCACGGGGCGGCGCGGCGGTCGTGGCGGTGCTGCACGACCTCGGCCTGGCCGCCGCGTACGCCGACCGGGTCGCCCTGCTGTCCGACGGCCGGCTGGTCGCGGACGGGCCGCCTGAGCGGGTGCTGACGGCCGACCGGCTCAGCGCGGCGTACCAGCACGACATCGAAATCATTTCCCACCCCCGTACCGGCACACCGCTGGTGCTGCCTATCCGAACAACCGAGGACAACACATGAGCGACGAACCCACTCCGACCGACAACGGGCTCGCCGCCCGGCTGCGCGCGGCAACCGACGCGGCCCACCGCGCCGCCGAATCCACCCCGTACGTGACGGCGCTGATCGACGGTCAGGTCAACCGGGCCGGTTACGCCGCCCTGGTGGCCCAGCACTACTTCATCTACGAGACGCTGGAGCAGGCCGCCGAGGCGATGCGTGACGACCCGGTGGCCGGCCCGTTCGTGGTCGACGAACTGACCCGGTTGCCCCGACTGGCCGAGGATCTCGCCTTCCTGCTCGGGCCCGGTTGGCGGGAGGAGATCGCGCCGAACGCGGCGACGGAGGCGTACCGGCAGCGGCTGCGTGAGGTCTGCTTCACCTGGCCGGCCGGGTTCATCGCACACCACTACACCCGTTACCTCGGTGACCTTTCCGGAGGCGCGTTCGTGGCCGCCGCCGTACGTCGGACGTACGAGTTCAGTGGTGACGAGGGCACCCGCTTCTACCAGTTCGACATCGCCAGCCGGGGCCGGTTCAAGCGGGAGTACCGGGCCCGCCTGGATGCGCTGCCGTTGGACGACACCGAGTTCGACCGGGCCGCGGAGGAGGCGGTGATCGCCTTCTACCTCAACCAGGGTGTGTTCCAGGAACTCGGAGCGGCGACGATGGAAGCCGTGTAACGACACGGATGGTCCCGGTGCCGCCGACGGTGACGGCACCGGGACCAGGGTCGTCGAGCTGGACCGCTCAGACGTCGAACTGGACCGCTCAGAAGTCGAACTGTCCGATGTTCGCAGCGTCGAATACGGTCGGCGGGCCGAGGACGACCACCCCGTCGGCCTGGATGGTGTAGTCGCCGAGTTTGCCGGCCGTGAACGTCTCCCCCTCCTTGCCGCTGATCACCCCGGAGGCGAGGGCGGCCCCGGCGTACGCGGCGAGGTAGCCCAGGTCGGCGGGGTTCCAGAGTGCGAAGCTGCGCACCGTTCCGTCGGTGACGAACTCCCGCATCTGGTTCGGTGTGCCCAGCCCGGTCAGCGCCACCTTGCCCTTGTACTGCGAGGTCGACAGGTAGCGGGCAGCCGCGGCGACGCCGACCGTGGTGGGCGAGACGATCCCCTTCAGGTCCGGGTACGACGCCAGCAGGCCCTGGGTCTCCTGGAACGACTTCTGGTCGTCGTCGTTGCCGTAGACCACGGTCACCAGTTCGATCTTGGCGTACTCGGGTTTCTTCAGCTCCGTCTTCATCAGCTCGATCCAGGCGTTCTGGTTCGTCGCGTTCGCGGTCGCCGAGAGGACGGCGATCTTCCCTTCGCCGCCGATCGCGTCCGAGATCAGCTTGACCTGGTTCTCGGCGATGCCCTGGCCGGTGACCTGGTTGACGAAGAGATCCCGGCAGTCCTTGTTGGTGTCCGAGTCGAAGGTCACCACCTTCGCGCCGCCCTGTCGGGCCTGGTTGACGGCGCCGCAGATCGCGTTCGGGTCGTTCGCCGAGACGGCGATCACATCGCTGCCCTGCTGGGTGAGGGTGTTCAGGTAGCTGACCTGGGAGGAGGCGCTCGCCTCGGAGGGGCCAACCTCCTTGTACTCGCCCTTGAACTCGGCGACCGCGGCCTTTCCGCCGTTGTCGGAGACGGTGAAGTACGGGTTGTTCACCTGCTTCGGCAGGAACGCGACCTTCAGTCCGGCCTTGATGGTGCCGCCCGCTGCGGCGTTCGAGCCGCCGGACGGGGTGTCGCCCTCGTCGCTGGCGCACGCCGAGCCGCTCAGCAGCAGTGCCGCCAGCGCGAGAACCGACGCGCCGAGACGCAGGGGTGTGGTCCGCGTACCTCTCATGGCTCTTTCCTTCCTGGGCATGAGGCTGGTCGGTGGCGGAATCGGTGGTCGGGCCAAGGTGGTGCGTCGTCGAATGCGTCAGCCCGTCACCGGCGACGCGCGGGGTCGGCGGCGACCCAACCGGGCGCGGAGCATGGCGGCCAGGTTCGGTCCGACCACGGAGATGATCAGCAGGGTGCCGGTCACCACGGTCAGCGTGTCGGCCGGGACGTCGGCCAACTGGAGCGCGTTGCGCAGGGTCGTCAGCAGCAGCACTCCGGCGAGCACGCCGACCAGGGTGCCCCGGCCACCGAAGATGGAGACCCCGCCGAGCAGCACGGCGGCGACGACGGAGAGTTCGAGGCCCGAGCCGTTGTCGGCGCGGGCGCTGGCGTACCGCAGGGTCCAGAAGAGACCGGCGAGCGCCGAGATCGCGCCGGTGAGGACGAAGAGCCAGAATTTGGTCCGGGCGACCGAGATGCCGGCGAAGATCGCCGCCTGTTCGCTGTTGCCCATGGCGTACAGGCTTCGGCCGACGGGGGTGGCGTGCAGCACCAGGCCGAAGACGAGCGCCAGGCCGCCGACGACCAGGGACACCCACGGTACGGTCGTGCCAGGCAGCGCCGCGACGGCGTTGCCGGTCCAGCCGTACGGGAAGTCAGCCACCGCCCGGTCCCCGAGCACCACGTAGGCCAGTCCCCGGTACAGCGCGAGCGTGCCGATCGTCACGGCCAGCGACGGCAGGCCGAAGCCGGCGACAAAGAGGCCGTTCACCGCTCCGAGGAACGCGCCGAGGAGCACCACCAGCGGGAGGATCAGCGGCAGCGGAAGGCCGAGGAACCACAGTTGGCCCATGACCGCGCTGGAGAGGCCGAGCATGCTCGCCACCGAGAGGTCGATCTCGCCGGTGACGACCACCAGGGTCATCGGCAGCGCGATCAGCGCGATGGGAATGACGTCGAGCAGCAGGAATCCCCAGAACCGTGGGCTGGCGAATCCCTCGACCAGCACCGACGAGCCGATGATCACGGCGATCAGGACGACGATCACCAGGACGTCCCAGCTACCGAAGGCGGAGAGCCGGCCGACGGGCCGGTCCGTCTGGTCAGGCGTCACGGGCTTTCCTTCCTCGTAGCCGCCGAGCCACCCGCGCGGCGAGTGCCCGGTCCAGGCCGATCGCGGCGAGGATCAGCGCACCGACCACCGTCTGCTGCCAGAACGGCGCCACCCGCAGCACCGGCAGCGCGCCGCCGATGGTGCTGAGCAGCAGTGCGCCCAGTGCCGCGCCGTACACCGATCCGCTGCCGCCGAAGATGGCCACCCCGCCGACCACCACCGCCGCGACCACCTGCAGTTCGATGCCGGTGCCGGCGGCGGCGTCGAGGGTGCCGAACCGGGCCGCGTAGAGCACACCGGCGAGCCCGGCCAGCGCACCGCTGACCACCAGCGCGCCGAAGACCCGGCGGCCGACCGGGATGCCGTGCAGCCGGGCCGCCCCGGGATCCGACCCGATCGCATAAAGCTCCCGACCGCTCCGGTACGAGCGCAGGTAGAAGCCAGCCAGCAGCAGCACCGCCACGGCGAACAGGGCGAGCACCGGTACGGTCAGCACGGTCGCCGTACCCATGTCCTTGAAGCCGGCCGGCAGGTCGGCGGCGTTGATCTGCTGACCTGCCGCCCAGGAGAAGTCGAGCCCCCGGAAGACGTAGAGGGTGCCGAGGGTGACAACGAGCGCCGGAACCCGGGCGACCGCGATCAGCGCGCCGTTGACGATGCCGCAGAGCGCGCCCAGCGCGATCCCGGCGAGCAGCGCCAGCGCGATCGGCGCTGCTGGTACGGCCAGGAACAGCTTGCCGGTGGCGAAGGCGGCCAGGCCGAGGATCGACCCGACGGAGAGGTCGACGTTGCGGGTGATGACGACGATCGTCTGCCCGACGGCGAGGACGACCAGGATGGTCGCGCCGAGCATCAGATCCTTGCGGCTCTGCCCGGACAGGAAGCGCGGGTTCACCACGGTGGTGATCGCGATCAACAGCACCAGCGCGAGCCCGATGCCCAGTTCACGTACGGCGAACAGGCGGTTGGCCCCGCGTGCCGGGTCCCCGCCGCCGTGCGGGACCCCGCCCGTCGCCCGACTGGTGCTGACGGTCGTCGTCATCGGGCCGGCTCCGATCCGGCCGGTGCCTGACCGGTAGGCGCCTGACCGGTGGCGGCGAGCATCACGGACTCCTCGTCGGCGTCCGCGCGGGAGATCTCCCGTACCAGCCGACCCTCGTGCATGACCAGCACCCGGTCTGCCATGCCCAACACCTCCGGGAGTTCGCTGGAGACCATCACCACGGCCACACCCTCGGCGGCGAGTTGCGACATGAGCCGATGCACCTCCGCCTTGGTGCCGACGTCGATGCCCCGGGTCGGCTCGTCGACGATCAGCAGTTTCGGTGTGGTGGAGAGCCACTTGGCCAGGACCACCTTCTGCTGGTTTCCGCCGGAGAGGGTGGAGACCGGGTCGGTGGAGCGGCCGGCCTTGACCTGGAGCCGCCGCAGCCACTGCGCGGCGGCCCGCCGCTCGACGCCGGGGCCGAGCAGGCCGTAGCGGGACAGCGACCAGCGTCGGGTCAGGGTGGCGTTCCGCTCGATCGACAGCTCCATCACCAGGCCCTGCTGGCGTCGGTCCTCGGGAACCAGTGCCATCCCTGCGGCGATGGCCGCCGAGGGGCGGCCTCCCGGCACCCGTACGCCACCGACGGACACACCACCCGCGTCGTACCGGTCGACGCCGAACACCGCCCGGACCACCTCGCTGCGCCCGGCGCCGACCAGCCCGGCCAGGGCGACGATCTCGCCGGCCCGGACCTGGAAGCTGACCTCGTCGAAGACGCCGTGCCGGGTGAGGCCGCGCACGTCGAGGACAACCTCGCCGGGTGGCGATGCGATCTTCGGGAAGAGTTGGGAGATCTCCCGTCCGACCATCCGCCGGACCAGTTCCGCGACGTCGAGTTCTCCGACCGGGTCGGTGGAGACTCGACGACCGTCCCGCATCACCGTAATCCGCTGGCAGAGCGCGAACACCTCGTCGAAGCGGTGGGAGATGAACAGGATCGCGGTGCCGGAGTCGCGCAGCGATCGGACCACGCCGAACAGGCGCTCGACCTCCACCCCGGACAGTGCCGCCGTCGGCTCGTCCATCACCAGCACCCGGGCATCGAACGAGAGGGCCTTGGCGATCTCCACGAGCTGCTGGTCGGCGATGGATAGTCCGCGCGCGGGGCGGTCCGGGTCGAGGTGTACGCCGAGCCGGGCGAAGACCTCCTCCGCCTGTTGCCGCATCAACCCGCCGTCGATCCGGCCCAGCGAACGCAGGGGTTGGCGGCCCATGAAGATGTTCTCGGCCACGGAGAGGTCGGGGAAGAGCGTCGGTTCCTGGTAGATGACCGCGATGCCGGCGGTGCGCGCGTCCGCCGGGCCGCTCAGCGAGAGCCGCTCACCGTCGAGGGTGAGTACGCCCTCGTCCGGCGGGTGCACCCCGGCGAGGATCCTCACGAGGGTGGACTTTCCCGCGCCGTTCTCCCCCACCAGTGCGTGGACCTCGCCCGGGTAGAGGTTCAGCGAGACGTCCCGCAGGGCGTCGACCGCGCCGAAAGACTTGCTCGCTCCGGTCAGTGCCAGCAACGGCCGACCTGGGCGATCGTGTTCGGGCACGGCACCACCCCCACGCTGAAACGTTTCATCGACGTCTGTGAGATAGACGTTAAGCGGACGTTTCACCTGTGGTCAAGGGCTACGACGGCGCGGGCCACGGTCGAAGTACCTCGACGCGAGGCGAGTTCGGCCGGACCACGAGACTCCACGGTTGTCGATACGCTGTCGTGACGTCGGTGGGGCCGCGTGCGTCGGGCACCCGCAATCGCCGGGCCGAGGGGATCTCGATGATGCAGACCAGGATGTTCGGCAACACCGGCCTACGGGTCAGCGCGATCGGGCTGGGCGCATGGCAGCTCGGCCGGTCGGCGCAGTGGCCCGACGGACCCGACCCGGACGAAGCGGTCCAGATCGTCCACACCGCACTCGACGCGGGCGTCAACCTGATCGACACGGCTCCGGGTTACGCGGACGGGACCAGCGAACGCAACATCGGTCGGGCCCTGACCGGACGCCGCCGCGACGAGACCGTCATCTGCACCAAGGTCGGCTACCTCCCCGACGGCAGCCCCAACTGGGCCTCCGACGCCATCGAGGAGTCGATCGAACAGAGCGCCCGCCGGATGAACGTCGACCACGTCGACATCGTCGTCCTGCACAACCCGCCACCGGAGATCCTCGACGGCACCCGCAGCGACCACTACCAGGTCCTGCAGCGACTCCAGGACAAGGGCACCATCCGCGCGTACGGGACTTCGGTGGACTGGGGCGCCGACATCGACACCGTCCTGACCACGAGCGACTCGAACGCGCTCGAAGTGCGCCTCTCCGCGCTCTACCAGGAACCGTGGGCGGCGATGGGACGGGCACACGAGCGCGGCGTCGGGACGATCATCAAGGTGCCGTTGGAGTCCGGCTGGCTCTCCGGCCGGTACGACGCGCAGAGCGTCTTCACCGACGTACGGGACCGCTGGTCACGCGAGGACGTGGCACTGCGCGCGGCACTCGTCGACGAACTGCGCGCACTACTGCCCGAGGGGGTGAGCCTCTTCGAGGGCGCACTGCGCTTCCTACTCGGCTACGAGGCGGTCTCCACCGTCATCCCGGGTAGCAAGTCCGTGGCACAACTGCGGGCGAGCATCGTCGCCGCACAGGTGCCACTGCCCACCCAGACGTACGATGCGATCCGCTCCTGGTACGCCGCCCGCCTCGCCGACCGCCCCCTGGACTGGTAGCGAACCTTCTCCGCCCCTCGCCACTCGAAGATGACGTGGGGCGGAGAAGGTGCCGCACCGGGCCTGGCCGGCTCCACGCCTTCAGCCACCCGGCCGTACGCCGACCCACCGGACCCGCCTCTGTTGTAGAGGGTGCTCGGCGAGTCACGCCGACGCGGCCGGATTGGTCAACTAGAACGGTGTGGGATGAGGTATCCCGATGGTGGTGGCCACGGCAACAGCCAGACGTCAGCTATCGGTCGTACTCTCGGATCGCTCTCGTTGAGGACGCGGCACAGGAGCTGACGTGAAGATCATCAGGCGAGTCATCGTGTTCGACGCCAGCGACATCGAAGTCGAGAGCAGGTTCTGGGCCGGCCTCCTGGGCGGCACGGTGCACCGGGATGAGCACTGGCACAGCATCGTCGTCGACGGCGAGTGGGTCATCGGCGTGCAACTTGCCCCGAACCATGTGACACCGGATTGGCCGAGCGGTCCGCAGCAGCAACAGGTGCACATCGACCTGCATGTGGACGACCTGGAAACGGCGGGGCAGCTCGCCGTCCGGCTCGGAGGACGTCAACTTCAGGCCGCGATGAGGCCATCCGACAACCGCGACGGCGAGGAGATGTTCGCCGTGTACGCCAGTCCGGCTGGTCACCCACTTTGCTTCGGGGTCCACCAAGGTGTGCCTCTGGATTCGCACATCTGTGGCACAGAGTTCAGAAGTACGTGTGCAGCACGTCCACGATGGTCTGGCTGTCGCCGACGACCGGAATGGACCGCCACTTGTCGAAAGCGGTGCACGGGTGGGAAATGCCGAAGCAGACCAGGTCGCCCGGTCCCAGCTCCACATCGGACGGCACGTCGAGGAAGGTGTGGTGGTCGTTGAGCCGGGTCACCCTCATCCCACCGGCGGGGTCAAGCGCGCCGGAGGCTCGGCGGATCCGCAACGGCACCGGCAGGCCCTCGTCGTACGGCGCGTCGCGCTTGCCCATGCCGACGATCGCCAGCCCGGGTTCCGGGGTGGAGGTGACCTGCGCCCAGAGTTCGAGTGCGCCTTCGAGGCAGTCACCTTCGGGTAGCCGGTCGAACGGGGTCCGGTCGGCGTAGAAGCCGTGGTCGTGGGTGACGTAGGCGCCGCTGCGCAGGACCACCCGGAGTTGGCGGCCGGGGAGCCAGTCGCCACCGAGCCGGTCGGCCACCACGTCGAACCAGGCGCTGCCGCCGGCACTGACGATCACCTCCGTCCCGAGCAGACCCCGGCTGGCCAGTTCCAGCACGGCGGTACGAGCACGGTCCAGGTAGGTCGCGACCGCGTCGGCGGTGGAGAGGCCACCCTCGTACGCGGTGACGCCGTCGAGTCGTACCCGGGGTGCGGCTGCCGCAGCCTCCGCGACCTCGACCAACTGCTCGACGCTGCGGCAGCCTGTGCGTCCTGCGGGGTGGCCGAGTTCGACGAGGACTGGGATGGACGAGTGGCCCGGCTGGTCCTTGAGCGCTTCGGAGATCGCCTCGACCCCGGCGACCGAGTCGACAAAGATCAGTGCCTCGAAGCCCTGGTCAAGTTCGCCGGCGAGCCAGCGCAGCGGCACCGGGTCCAGCATCTGGTTGGCCACGAGGACACGCGGCACACCGAAGGCGCGGGCGACGAGTAGCTGGTTGGCGGTGGCCACCGTAATGGCCCAGGCGCCGGCGGCCAGCTGCGCGTCGAAGAGCGACGGCACCATGGTGGTCTTGCCGTGGGGCGCGAACGAGAAGCCGTGCCGGGAGCAGAAGGCAGCCATGGTCGCGATGTTGTGCGCGAGGGCGGATTCGCGGGCGACCAGCACCGGCCAGGTGACCGCACCGCCGAAGAGGTGGTGACCGGCGGCGGCGAAGTCGGTGTCCGACACCGGTGGGCCGGGCTGCCAGAAGCCCTTCGCCCGCCAGTCGAGAACATGCTCGTCGAGCCGGTCGTGGAGCATCGGCCCTCCCACGTTGGTTCGGATATGGCGCGCTGTCGGAGGCAGAGCCTTGTCGATCCCTCATCCGGGCCAACGTCTTGACGGGACCGAGTCGAAGATATCAGGCTGTCGGGACCCCCGTTCTACGGACCACTTCCGAACCTGGAGTGCCGATGGTGATCGGTCTCGTCATCCATGGCAGTCATCGTGCGGCGTTCGAGGACGCGGCACGCACGCTGGCCGGGGTGAACCTGGAGTGGGTGGTCTACGCGCACGAGGACGAGGTGGACGTACGGGTCGACGACCTGTTGGCCCGGCGACGGGTCGACGGTCTGTTGCTCGGCCCGGTGCCGTACGCGAAGTGCCGCCACCTGCTGCCGGCGGACCTGCCGGTGGCGGTCCTGCGATCGGCCGGTCTGGACTTGGCGTTGGCCCTCTTCCGGGCATCCGCACAGGGCTGGCGGCCGATCCCGGTCAGCATCGACACCTATGACGCGCAGACGGTGGACGAGGTCGTTCGGGCGCTGGACCTCGACCCGTCCCAGGTCAGTTGCCTGCCGTACGACCGGGAGCAGAGCGTGGCGGAAACCGTCGCGTTCCACCGCGAGGCGCTGGCCCGCACCGGCGGCGAGTACGTGATCAGCCTGCGTACGGCGGTCGCCGCTCAACTGCGCGACGAGACCCGGGTACTCGGCGGCCTGCCCGGCCCGGCGACGCTCCGGGCCCAGTTGCACGAGCTGGCGCTGCGGGTGCAGTCGAAGCGGGCCAGCGCGCTCCGCTTTGCCGCCGGGGTTTTCCTGGTCGGGCGGACGGCCGGACCGTCGGGGCCCCGGCTCGATCTGGACCGGGCCCGGGTGGGGCTGTTGAACCTGCTGCTGAACACACCGGAGTTCGGCGACGCGTGGATCGAGAACCGCGATCGACGTGGCGTGGTCGTCCTCGCCCACCAGGCGCTTTTCGAGCAGGCTACCGGTAGCTGGGTCGGCCTGCCGGCGCTGCGCCAGGCGCACGAGACGCTCGGCATCAAGGTGGCCGCCGGCTTCGGGGTGGGCGCCTCCGCCCGTAGCTGTGTCCATCTCGCCGAACGGGCGGCCACCCGGGCCGAGCAGGAGGAGTCGCCGAGTGCGTACCTGATCGAGGACGGTGGCGTCATCATCGGTCCGATGAGCGCCGCTGGCGCCTCGGTGGCGTTCACCTACCGGGAGCACGGCGCCGAGTTGGAGCGGCTGGCCGGGGAGGTCGGGCTGAGCGCCGCGACCCTGTCCCGGCTGGCGGCGATCGAACGGGCCCAGATGGGTCGGGCAATCTCTCCCAGCGACCTTGCCCGGCAGCTCGGCATCACCGACCCGAGTGGGCGGCGGCTGATCCGCAAGTTGGGCGACTCCGGACTGGTCGAGGTGGAGGGGAGCACGCAGGTGCATCGCCGGGGTCGCCCGGCCCGGTTGTACCGGCTGCGCATCGGCCCGGCGATCGGCCGGTCATGAACGGCTATCCGCAGGCGGTGACAGGCGATCCACCGGCCGGGACCGGAGACCCGGGGGCCACGGGGGGCGACCAGCGGACGGGAGCGTGGGATCTGCTGCTCACCGGTGGCGAGGTGTTGGACCCGGGCACCGGACGGGCCGGACGGTACGACGTCGCCGTACGGGGCGGACGGATCGCTGAGGTCGACGCGTCGCTGCCGACCGGGCACGCCACCGAGGTCGTCGACGTACGCGGCCGGCTGGTCACGCCGGGCCTGGTCGACCTGCACACGCACGTGTACGGGGGCGCGACGTACTGGGGCATCGACCCGGACCCGGTCGCCTGGCGCAGCGGGGTGACCACCTGGGTGGATGCCGGTTCAGCCGGCGCGTACTCGTTTCCCGCCTTCGCGACGGCCGCCGCCGGTTACCGGGTCCGGGTGCCGGCGTTGTTGAACATCTCCGCGGTGGGGCTGGTCGCGCCGGTGGGCGAGTCACGCGAGTTGGCCCACTGCGACGTGGATCTCGCCGTGACGACGGCGCGTGCGTACCCGGAGACGATTGTCGGCTTCAAGGTGCGGATGGACCGGCACAACGTCGGCGACCACGGCACCGAGCCACTGCGCCGGGCGGTCGAGGCGGCACGGGCGTGTGGACTGCCGGTGATGGTGCACATCGGAGCGGCACCGCCCTCGGTCGCGCAACTGCTGCCGCTGCTGCGACCGGGAGACGTCATCACGCACTGCGCGAGCGGGATAGCCGCCGGCCCGACCGGGTTCGACTCGGCCGCCCGGGAGGCATACCAGGCCGGGATCCTGTTCGACATCGGGCACGGGTCCGGCGGCTTCGCCTTCGACGTCCTCGAAGCGCAGTTGGCCGCCGGCATGCCACCGCACACCGTCTCGACCGACCTGCACAGCCGGTCGCTGCACGGTCCGGCGTTCGACCTGCCCACCACGATGGCGAAGATGCTGGCGGTCGGTATGGGCCTGCACCAGGTGGTGGCGGCGGCGACCGTCGGTCCGGCGCGGGTGCTCGGGCTGGGCGGTGGCATCGGCACGCTCGCGCCGGGCGCACCTGCGGACATCGCGGTGTTCGCCGTCGACCGTCAGCCGTTCGAGGTGGTCGACGTGCACGGGCAGCGCCGGACGTCGCCGCTGCGGCTGGTCAACGAGCGGACGTACCGGGCCGGTCGGGCGTTGCCGGCGCGTCTGGCGGCACCCGTACCACCGTGGATTCCGCTCACCGCCGCCCAGCGCGAGGCCCTGCTCCGACGTGAGCGGGCGGTACGTGACCTGCTGACCTCACCCCTGGTGGGCCCGGACGGGCTCGCCGAACAGTTTCCCCGACACGGAGGTTGACCGATGCCCAAGAAGATCATCGTCGCGGATCAGGCGGCGCCGCCCGGTGGCCCGTATTCACACGCCGTGGTCGCCGGTGACCACGCGTACCTGGCCGGTGCGTGCCCGGTGCTGCCGGACGGGACCTGGGTCACCGGCGACTTCGCCGCGCAGGCCCGCGCCGCGTTCACCAACCTGGCCCGGGTCGCCGAGGCCGCCGGCGGCGACCTCGGCAAGGCCGTACGGGTCGGCGTCTACCTGCGCGATTTCGCCGACTTCCCGGCCATGAACGAAATTTACGTGGAGTTCTTCGGCACCGAGAACCTGCCGGCCCGCACCACCCTGCCGGTGGCGTTGCCGGGGTTCGACATCGAGATCGACGCGGTGCTGTATCTGGGCGAGTAACGCCCACTCCCCCGCCGAAGCCAGCCGCCACCTGAACCGCCGGCGGTGGGCGTCGGCGTGCCCAGAAATCGGCTCTCACCTGCGGAAACGTGGCTTGACGGAACACCTTCCACAGCCCAACCTGGAGGGCATCGATACCGACCTAATTATGAACCTGGCTCGTTATTGGAGGGGAGAGAAGCTGTGCGGAAACCCCTGGCCCTCGCCGTGCTGCTCGCGCTGGCCCTGAGCGCCGGCGCCTGCGCACCGTCGACCGGCACACCCACGGAGAGCGGCGACGAGAAGACCGGCACGCTGCGGGTCTGGCTCTTCGACGAGGCGAACCGCGCCGCCAAGCAGGCGGTGGTCTCCGAAGCCGTCGCCGAGTTCTCCGCGGCCCATCCCGGGGTCAGCGTCGACGTCAGCTACCTGGCGACCGACACCCGGGCCGAGAAGTACAAGGGCGCGCTCAACGACCCGGCCAGCGCGCCGGACGTGACCGAGGTCGGCAACACCGACCTGGCGGGTTTTGTCGCCTCCAACGGCATGGCGGACGTCAGCGACGACCTCAAGAGCTGGTCGGAGGCCGGCGACCTGCCCGCCGACCTGGTGAGCACCGTGACGGTGGGCGACAAGGCGTACGGCGTACCGTGGTGGATCGGCGTACGTGCCCTCTACTACCGCACCGACGTCTTCACCGAGCTCGGCCTGCGGCCCCCCACCTCCTACGCCGAACTGGTCGCCACGGCGAAACGGATCCGGGCCGAGCGCAAGGAGATGCTCGGCATCGCGGTCGGCGGGCTGTACGTCTTCGGCGCGCTGCCGTTCGTCTGGGACGCCGGTGGCGACATCGCCACCAGCAGCGGCGCCGGCTACACCGCCAGCATCGACTCGGCCGCGTCGAAGGCTGGCATCACCGCGTACACCGATCTGTTCGGCGACGACATCTGCCCCGCTCAGCAGTGCGTCGACCTGACTGGCGGCGGCACCGTCGAGGCGTTCGCCGCCGGCCGGGCGGGGATGGGCATCCTGGGCAACTTCAACCGCTCGGCGGTGGAGGCCGGCGTGGTCAAGGGCAGGTACGCCGTCGTCCCGCTCCCCGGCGCGAAGCCGGGCTCGATCGCGCCCGCCTTCGCTGGCGGCAGCAGCCTCGGTGTCTTCCGCTCCACCAGCCACCGCGCCCTGGCGGTCGAGTTCATGCGACTGCTCGCCGGGCGGAAGTACACCCTGAAGCTGTACGACGCGATGGGCTTCGTCCCCGCGATGAAGTCCGCCCGGGCCGAGGTGATCGCCAAGGATCCGCAGCTCAAGCCCTTCATCGACACGATGGAGGCGGGCACCCGGTTCGTGCCGGTGGACAGGGCCTGGACCACCATCGACGCCGAGAAGATCCTGCCGACCCTGCTCCAGAAGGTGATCACGAAGCAGGCCACCGTGGACGCGGCGGCGGCCGAGGCGAACACCCGGATCAGCGCGGCGTTCGGCAAGTAATGACGGTCGCCGCGACGTTCCGCCGGCAGCGGCTGACCCCGCTGTGGCTGCTGCTGCCGGCGCTCGCCGTGCTGGTGCCGATGTTCGCGTACCCGCTCTACCAGCTTGGCCTGCTCTCCCTGTTCGAGTACGGACAACCGCAGGTCAGTGGTGGCGAACCGGGCCGGTTCGTGGGCTTCGGCAACTTCCGTGCCCTCTTCGACGACCCGACCTTCTGGACGGTGCTCGGCCAGACGGTGGTCTTCGCCGCCGGCTGCGTGGTCGTGACGCTCGCGGTCGGTGCCGCGCTCGCCGTTCTGCTGACCCGGATCGGCCCGGTGGCCCGGGCGGTGCTCTCGTTCGCCGCGCTGACCGCCTGGGCCGCGCCGGCGATGACCGGCTCGGTGGTCTGGGCCTTCCTGTTCGACAGCAACCTCGGCCTGGTCAACGAAGTGCTCGGGCTCGACGGCTACAACTGGTTCTACGACCGGAGCGTGGCGTTCACGCTGGTCGGCGCGGTGGTGGTCTGGCACTCGTTCCCGTTCGTCATGATCACCCTGTACGCGGGCATCCAGGCGGTGCCGACCTCGGTACGGGAGGCCGCCGCGCTGGACGGCGCGGGCGCCCTGACCACCTTCCGCCGGATCATCGCCCCGATCCTGCGACCGCTGATCATCATCGTGGTGATCCAGTCGGTCATCTGGGACTTCAAGGTGTTCACCCAGATCTACGTGATGACCGGTGGCGGTGGCATCGCCGGACAGAACCTGGTGCTCAACGTGTACGCGTACCAGAAGGCTTTCGCCTCGTCCCAGTACGGCCTCGGCTCGGCGATCGGCATCGTGATGACGGTGATCCTGCTCGTGGTCACACTCCTCTACCTGCGTGTGCTGCGCCGCACCGGGGAGGCGCTGTGATCCGCCGCCGGGTCGCCGACGCCACCGCCATCGTGGTCGCCGCCGTCACCGTCTTCCCGATCTACTGGATGGTGCTGTCGGCCCTCAAACCGACCGGCGAGATCCGGTCCGCCGATCCCCGACCCTGGACGCTGCACCCGACCCTGGAGCACTTCGGCTCGGCGCTCGGCGTCAGTGGATTCGGCCGCTACTTCCTCAACAGCGCGGTCGTCGCGCTGACCGTGGTCGCGATCAGCGCGCTGATCTCGTTCCTGGCCGCGGTCGCGCTGACCCGCTACCGGTTCCGCACCCGGACCACCCTCCTGGTGCTGTTCCTGGTCGCCCAGATGGTGCCGGTGGAGGCGCTGAGCATCCCGCTCTTCTTCCAGATCCGCGACCTTGGCCGAACCGTACCCGGGGTCGGGTTGAACACCCTCGGCTCGCTGGTGCTGGTGCAGTTGGCGTTCAGTCTGCCGTTCGCCATCTGGATGCTGCGGGGTTTCGTCGCCGCGGTGCCGCAGGAGATCGAGGAGGCGGCGACGCTCGACGGCGCAAGCCGTTTCACCATTCTGTGGCGGATCCTGTTTCCCCTGGTGTCGCCCGGGCTGGCGGCAACCGGGGTGTTCTCCTTCATCACCGCGTGGAACGATTTCCTGTTCGCCAAGACGTTCATCATCAGCGCCACCGAGAACCAGACCCTCCCCGCCGCGCTGCTGGTCTTCTTCAAACCGGACGAGAACGACTGGGGCGGCATCATGGCCGCCTCGACCCTGATGACGATCCCGGTGCTGGTCTTCTTCGTCCTGGTCCGGCACCGGCTGGTCGCCGGACTCGGCGGGGCGGTGAAGGACTGATGCTGCCGAGGCCGACCAACACCCGCCCACTCACCGGTTCGTTCACCCTCACCGAGGCGACCACGATCGGCTGGGAACCTGGGTGCGCCGGGGTCGCACGATGGCTCACCGGGGCGTTGTCGTGCCCCACCGGGTATCCGTTTCGCGCCGCGCACACCGGTCTCGGTGACATCGACCTCACCGTCGATCCCGACACGCACCCGGAGGGATACCGACTGCGGGTACGCCCGGACCGGATCACCATCACCGGTGGCTCCCCCGCCGGCGTCTTCTACGGCGCGCAGACCCTGCGGCAACTCCTGCCGCCGCAGGTGTACCGCCGGGCACCGGTCCGATCCGGCCCGTGGGTGGTGCCGGGCGTGGACATCGTCGACCAGCCCCGGTTCGGTTGGCGGGGCGCCATGCTCGACGTGGCCCGGCACTTCATGCCGGTCGCCGGTGTGCTGCGCCTGATCGACCTGATCGCCGCGCACAAGCTCAACGTGCTGCACCTGCACCTCACCGACGACCAGGGCTGGCGGCTCCAGATCCGGCGCTACCCACGGCTGACGGGGGTGGGCGCGTGGCGCCGCGAGTCGATGGTCGGCTCGCGCCAGCACGGGCGGTTCGACGGTCGGCCGCACGGCGGCTACTACACCCAGGACGACATCCGGGAGATCGTCGCGTACGCGTCCGAGCGGTTCGTCACGGTGGTGCCGGAGATCGACCTGCCCGGCCACACCCAGGCGGCCATCGCGGCGTACCCGCACCTGGGCAACGGGGTTGACGAAACGGTGGAGGTCTCCACCCGGTGGGGCGTGTCGCGGCACGTACTGAACGTCTCCGACGAGACCGTCGCCTTCTTCTCACACGTGTTGGACGAGGTGATGGAGCTCTTTCCCAGTCGGCACATTGGCATCGGCGGCGACGAGTGCCGCAAGGACGAGTGGCGGGCGAGTCCGGCCGCCCAGCGGCGGCTGCGGGAACTCGGTCTGGGTGACGAGGACGAGTTGCAGAGCTGGTTCGTCCAGCGCTTCCAGCGGCACCTGGAAGCCCACGGCCGGGTCCTGTTCGGGTGGGACGAGATCCTGGAGGGAAGCCTGCCGCCCGGGGCGACGGTGGCCGCGTGGCGTGGGCCGGCGCTGGCGGTCGCGGCGGCACGCGCCGGCCACGACGTGGTCGCCTGCTGGGACAGTGCCGCGTACCTGGACTACCGCCAGTCCGATCACCCGGACGAGCCGATCCCGGTCGGCACCGTGCTCACGGTCGCCGACGTACGCGCCTTCGAACCGGAACCGCCCGCCCTCCCGGCCGAGCTACGGCACCGGCTGCTCGGCGCCCAGTGCAACATCTGGACCGAGCACGCCGACCAGCCGCGTACGGTCGACTATCTGGCCTTTCCCCGGCTCTGCGCGTTCGCCGAGGTCGCCTGGTCGGCCCCGGACACCGCCCCCTGGCACGATTTCGAGGCCCGTCTCACCGCGCACCTGTCCCGCCTCGACGCGCTCGGTGTCGCCTACCGCCCGCCCGACGGGCCGCTGCCGTGGCAGCGGCGACCGGACGCGGCCGGCTGGCCGCGCGAGCGGGCCGACCGGGACGCCGAACTCGCCGCCCTCACCGGTAACGTGCTGGCGCCGACGGAGCCGGAGACCGGGCCGGTCGAGAGTTGACCTGAACAAACGTTGAGGTTGCATGATCCTCGGAGGCGGGTCGGAGCCCGATCGTTTCCGCGCCGCGCGACGGTGTCAGACCGTACCGTCACGATGTCGAAGGGCCGCGCATGTCCGAGGGAGGGTGATGGGTACCAGCGTCGAGGTGACCGGACCGGGCTGGCTGCGGGGGCCGCTGCGCCCGTTCCGCAGCGGGCAGTACCGGTTGCTCGCCGCCGCGGTGACCATGTCGTTGTTCGCCGGCGGGGTCTGGATGATCGCCCTGGTCTGGCAGGTCATCGCGATGGGCGGGGGCCCGACCGAGTTGTCGCTCGTCTCCGCCGCGTCGGCCGCCGGCATGCTCACCACCGCGTTGCTCGGTGGCGTACTGGCCGACCGGATTCCGCAGCGGCGGATCCTGACCGCGGTAGCCGCGCTGCGTACCCTGGCCGCCGGATCCGTGGCGGTGCTGGCCCTCACCAATCTGTTGACGTTCTGGCACCTGGCGGTGGTAGCGCTGCTCGCCGGGGCCGCGAACGGCTTCACCTACCCGGCGTACTCCGCCCTGCTCCCCTCGATCCTGCCGGCCGGTGACCTGATCGCCGCAAACGGTGTCGAGGGAATGCTCCGCCCGACCATCATGCAGGCCGCCGGACCGGCCCTGGCCAGCACGTTGATCGCCGCCTGGTCTCCCGGTGCCGCCCTGCTCGCGGTCACCCTGCTGGAGGCGGCCGGTGTGGCCTTCCTGCTGGCCGTACGACCGGTGCCGCTACGCGGGGCCCGGACCGCCACCACGGACCATCCCGTACGGGCCACGCTGATCGACCTGCGCGACGGCTTCCGCTACATGGGAAGCACGCCATGGCTGCTTGCCACCCTGCTGTACGCGTCCCTGCTGACCCTGCTGATCATGGGCCCGATCGAGGTGCTCGTCCCGTTCGTGATCAAGGACCAGGCCCATGGTGGACCGGGCGACCACGCCTTGGTGATGGCGGCCTTCGGCGTCGGCGGGGCGATCGGCGCCCTGGGGATGGCGGCGCTGCGCCTGCCCCGGCGCTACCTGACCGTCATGAACCTCTTCTGGGGGCTCGGGTGCCTGCCCCTGGCGCTGGTCGGCTTCGCGGACCAGGCATGGCTGATCGCCGTGGCGCTCTTCGTGGTCGGGATCTGCTTCTCCGCCCCGATGGTCATCTGGGGAACGCTGTTGCAGCGGCGGGTCCCGCCGCACATGCTCGGTCGGGTCTCCAGTCTCGACTTCTTCGTCTCGTTGCTGTTCGTGCCCGTGTCGATGGCGATCGCCGGGCCGGTCAGCACCGGCATCGGACTCGGTACGACGTTCGCCCTCGCCGGTCTGGTGCCGACCGTGCTCGCCGCTTCGGCGATCGTCCTGGCCAGGATGCCCCGCGACGAGCTGGCCCACCCGCTCGACGTGCTTCCGGACGCCGACCAGCCGCAGGGGCACACCGGGGCCGACGACACGACCCGGAACCACGAGAAGGTCGCGCTCGCGACCGACCGCAGCGACACCTGACCCGCCCGAGACTAAGGACCCGGGCGCCCACGGGCACCCGGGTCCTTCACGTTCCGTTGCGCGCAATGAGGCGACTACCGCTGGGCCGCCCAGAGCACGGCCCGGCCGAGCTGCGGTTGCAGGCCCTTCGGGTGGGTCCGGTACGTCGGGTCCGTACCGAAGAGCACCACGCCGTTGCCCCCGGCCGACACGCCACGGACGATACTGGCCTGGTTGGCCGCCGCCGTCGGACCGTTGGCGCCCGTCGCGTTCGGCGCCCACCAACCGGAGAGCAGCGGGTCTTCGCCGTACGACTGCTCGACCGTGACACCGGCACCGAGGTTGGTGAACCAGACGGGCTGGTTGATGAACGAGTGCGGGATCGCACCCGAGGTGACCGGGCCCTGGCTGTTGACGATGTTGACCACACCACTGGCGAGCGAGGCACCGGCGGTGGCCGTGACGCTCAGCAGCGAGGCGCCGTTGCTGAAGCTCGCGCCAGCGGTGTCCAGACCCACGACACCACCGCCACGGGCGAGGAAGGCGTTCAGTGCGGCACGGTTCTCCGCCGTCAGGTTCGCCAGGTTGAGGTTGCTGGCCACCAGGATCACGTCGACGTCGGCGGTCAGTGTGGTGGCCAGGGTCGTCGCGGTGAGCGTACGCGCCTCGAAACCGAGGTCCCGCAGCGTGTCGCGCTCCTCGACCGTACCCAGGTAACCGACGACCACCCTGTTCAGCAGCGTTCCCTGCCAGCCCGCCGGGGCGGCTTCGAAGGCAACGTCGTGCTTACGGGACTCGGCTGCGGCAAGCCTGCGGTTGGTCGTCGTGTGCGGAATGGCGACCGACCCGTCGGCCAGCCGGTAGACCTTGACCCCCTGGTCCAGCAACGCGTTGACCGCGAGCAGGTCGGCGGCGTCCTGGAGGTTCAGTCGCAGGTCGGGGGTGCCGCCCGGCACGGCGCTCTCGGCCTTGCCGTCGTAGGCCCGCTCCAGGGTCACTCCCGGCAACTGGTCCCACAGGGTGTCGACGGTCGCTCCCCAGGTCAGTCCCTGGCTCCAGGCAGCGGGGCCGGCGTAGAGGTCGTCCACCCGATCGGTGATGTCCACACCGGGTTCGAGCAGGGAGTTGACCAGGCCACGCTTGGGCTGGTGCATGTCGATCACGTACGAGCCGGCGGGGTAGCTCTTGCCGTTGGCGGTGAAGTTCTGCTTCGCCCGCCACACCCGGCCGCCGCTGCCGATCAGCAGGTCGACGAGACGGGCCGCGGCCGGTGCCGAGTGCTGGCCGGAGCCGGCCGGGATGACGTACGAGCGGGGGAAGACCGTGTGGTAGTTGTCCTCGGGACCCCAGCCCGGCACGTAGCCATCCGGGATGTCCCGCAGCGGCTCACCGGCCGCGCCACGGCGGTAGCCCTCGGCCTGGTCGAACAGCACCTCGGCCCGGTGGTCCTGGATGTACTGCAACGAGGTCCTGATCGCCACCTCGTGCACGTCGGTGTTGATGCGGGACCGACGTACCTTCTCTTCCGGAGTGAGGTTGCCACGCGGATTGAGCGGCGCCTCGATCGTGTACGGGATGCTGCTCTGCAGCATCGCGAAGGACGGCACGTAGATCGGCGGGAAGTCGTCCCACACGCCGGGCTCGTCGTCCCGGAACGGGATGCGTGCCCGCTGGGTCTCGGGGTAGCCCAGGGCACGCAGGCCCTCCTCGATCGCCAACGCGTTCGGCAGGCCGTGCTTGATGTAGAGGTCGTACTCGTTGTTGACGTTGTGCGGCGGGGTGCTCGGGTGCAGCAGCGTCGGGTTGACGTAGCCGTGCAGGTCGAGCGTGATGATCGGCCGGGTGTCGACGATCAGCTCACGGATCAGGTTGGTCTCGGGCTGCGACACGATGGTCAGGTCACGGTTGAGGTCGTAGCCCGCCGCGTTCTGACGGGTACCGGCGACCCGGCCGTCCGGATTGGAGGTGACGTTGAAGACCAGCCGGTTGCGCTGGAGAAGCTGCTCGACCTGGGGATCGGTGCTCGTCGCGAGCTGCTCGATCACCCGCAGTGCCGCGTCGGTGCCCTCCCACTCGTTGCCGTGGATGTTGGCGTTGACGAACAGCGGGGTCTTGTAACCGGCGAGCAGGCGCTGGTCCTGCTGCGCCGCCGCCGGCTCGTTCTCGATCCGACGCCGCCAGTTCTCCTGCCGCCGTGCCTCGTCCTGGGTCTCCGGCGCGGTCACGTCACCGCGTACAGGTCGTAGCCGCCGGAGGACTTGCCCGCCACCCGGGCCGAGACCCGGTTCGTCGCGGCCTGCAGGGCGTTCAGCTTCGGTGCGATCTCGTCGTACGGGATGACGCCGATCGGGATGGACGCGTCGTTGGGGTTGTCGGGCCACACCGGCAGAACGCTGCGGGTCGGGAACCCTGTGATGCCCCAGAAGTCGACACCGGACGGGGGCACCGCCGGCAGCGCCGAGGCGTTCGCCGGACCGGTCCACGCCACCGTGCCGATCAACGAGACGGCCACGGCCGCAGTCGTGAACCTAGAGAGTCTTCTGACCATGAAGAACGGATCTCCTGTCAAGAACGGACTGTGCGCGCAGGCGAACGCCACCGCAGGGCCGGAGACCTAGGGCAGGAAAGGGCGTTGGCAGCGTGCGAGAGAGGGGAGGTGCCCGGCGTCAGATGGAGCGTCGACAGGCAGCGCTGGCGACACGCAGGAGGTCGATGTGACCCCGCTTAGTCAGAAAGGCGCTCCGCACGAAATAGATCTTCGTTGAGGGTCGATGCCCTGTCAACCGACCGGGCGCTTTTCGATCATGAATGCCGTTCACCCTGACCTGTACCGATTCGCCGGGCCGCAGCGCCGCCGACATCGACGACGGAGCGTGCCCCCGCCCCATGACGCTTACGGAGCCGTGCGCTCGATGCCCAGCAGGGCGATGTCATCGGCCGGCTGCTCCGCGCCGAGCTCCGACATGATCACCGCGCAGACGTCCTCCGCGGATCCGGGGTGGGTCGCGGCCCGAAGACGGTCGAGTCCGACGTCGATGAGTTCGCCACGGCGCTCGACGAGCCCGTCGGTGTAACACACGAGGACGGCGTCGGAAGGGAACTCCACGGCGGTGGTGTGGCGTACCCGCGGGGCTCCGATGCCGAGCGGCGGATCCACCGGCAAGGTGAGTAACTCCGCCGGGCGTCCGGGACTGACCAGCACGGGCGGAAGGTGACCCGCGAGCGAGATGTGGATACGTCTGCGGTCAGGGCTGATCATGGCGTAGAGCACGGTCGCGAGGTTGCCGGTCTCGAAGTGGTGGACCTTCCGATCGAGACGGGTCAACGCGTCCGAAGGATCGTCACACTCGAGTGTGTACGCACGCAGCGCGCTACGGAGGCGGCCCATGACGACCGCCGCCGCCAGACCGTGTCCAGAGACGTCGCCCACGACTATGCCGAGCCACCCGGTGGGCAGGACGAAGACGTCGTACCAGTCACCACCGATGCCGGCCTGGTGGCCGGGCACGTACCTGGCGGCGAGCCCGACGCCGGGCACCTGTGGCAGCCGGGTGGGTAGCAGGCTTCGCTGCAGGGCCAGTGCCGCGACCCGATCGATGCTGGCCAGACGCGCCTGACTCACCAGTGCGGCCCGGTCCGCCACGAGTTGCAGCAGTTGGATGTCGTCCTGGGTGAACTGCCGCGGGTCACGGGAACCGACATGCAGCACCCCGACGAGTTCCTTGCCCGCCAGCATCGGCACACCGAGCAGGGAGCGGACACCGGCGTCCCGCAGTACCGGGCTGGCCACGTCGTTCGCGCCGACGTTCTCGATCAGGACCGGCTGCCTGGTCGCGGCGACCCGTCCGGCGAAGCCCTGACCGACCGGAAGGCGGAAGCTGCGCCGTACCTCTTCTTCCAGCCCTTTCGAGGCTGTCGACACGAGCTGCTGGGAGTGGGGGTCGAGCAGGAGGATCGCCGCGGTGTGAACCCGCATCAGGTCGCGGACACGGTCGAGCAACTCGTCGAGCAGGTCCTCCGCCTCAAGTCGGGACAGCGCCGCGTCGGTCACGGCCTCGATACGGCGCAGGCGCTCGGCGCTACCGGTGTCCTCTGCCTCGATCACGGAAGCAGCCTAGCCCTCACCTGGCCCGGCGTGGCCGGCGGCAACCCGTTCACCAGCGCCGATAACATATATTCCACTCACGCGTAGCGAGCAGGCGATTCCCCGAACGCACCAGCCGCCGATCGTCCGCGCCCTGACCGACTCGGCCCGCGGACACTCGGCAGTGACACGGTTCCGATCCGCCCCCGGGGTAGGTTCCAGGGATCCACGACGTGCAGAAAGGGCGGCTGACGTGTCCGGGCACCTCCCGAATCAGGCACCACCCGCCGAAGTGGACCGCTTACTCTTGGTAATCGAATTCGACGCGGAGAACTTCACCGAGGTACGACACGAGGTCGACGCCCACACCCGGCAATGCCGGATACCCCCGGAGAAGGCCGCCGACTTTGTCGCCGCCGTCAACGAAGTCATGATCAACGCTGTACGCCACGGCGGCGGCCAGGGTGTGTTGCGCCTGTGGCGGGACGTCCACCTCCAGTGCGAGGTTCGGGACCACGGCCCGGGGTTCGTCGCCGAGCGGTACCTCAATCGTGACCGGCGGCCCAGCCCCAGCGCGGAGGGCGGGATGGGACTGTGGATCGTCCAGCACACGACCGACCTGCTCTCCATCGTCAGCGGCGCGACCGGCACCACCGTGGTCGTCGGCACCGCACTTCCGTCGCCGACGGCACCCGGGAAGACCCGCTAGACGTGTCCAGGCCGACGGGAAGGCCAGCCCCCAACCACCTCCGCTACGGCACCTTCGTGCCACCGAAGCACGAGCAGGGACGGCTCCGGGTGTCCAAGACGCGGCGTAGGCCGCCCTGGAGGATCCCAGGTCCGGCTCGATCCATTCGGACGTACCCGTTCAGCGGGGTCTCTCGGTCGACTGGGGTTTAAGAACGGGTCACTTCGGGCACTTCGCCTGGGCGTCGCTCGATCGCCCTGGCGTCGCCCTGCCGTCGAGCCAGCCGAGAGACCTGGGAGCGATTCGATGTCCGAGGCGTCCGAGCCGCAACAGCAACCCCCCGGTGTCCTGGAGACGATGCGTCAGAAGCCCGATCACGGCGAGAGTTCCTACCGGGGATCTGGTCGTCTCGAGGGCAAGAAGGCGGTCATCACCGGTGGCGACAGCGGCATCGGTCGGGCGGTGGCGATCGCGTTCGCCCGTGAGGGTGCCGACGTACTGATCTCCTATCTCAGCGAGCACGACGACGCCAAGGACACGGCGAAACTGGTCGAGCAGGCGGGGCGCCGGGCGGTGCTGGTCGCGGGCGATCTGGCCGACGCCGCGCACTGTCGCACGGTGGTCGAACGGGCCGTGGAGGAGTTCGGACGGATCGACGTGCTCGTGAACAACGCCGCGTACCAGATGACTCACAAGACCATCGAGGAGATCACCGACGACGAGTGGCAGCACACCTTCGATGTCAACATCACCGCTATGTTCCGGCTCGTCCAGGCAGCGTCACCACATCTCGGCACGGGAGCGTCGATCATCAACACCAGCTCGATCAACTCCGACATGCCCCGTCCCACCCTGCTGCCCTACGCGACCACCAAAGGGGCGATCGCGAACTTCACCGCCGGGCTCGCCCAGATGCTCGGCGGGCGGGGCATCCGGGTCAACAGCGTCGCACCGGGCCCGATCTGGACCCCGCTGACTTCCTCCACGATGCCGCCCGAGCAGGTCGAAGAGTTCGGCAAGAGCACCCCGCTGGGTCGACCCGGCCAGCCGAAGGAGGTCGCTCCCGCCTACGTGCTACTCGCCTCCGACGAGGCCGGTTACATCTCCGGGGCGATCCTCCCCGTCACCGGCGGCAAGCCGATCCTCTAGCCCGTCGACCGGCCGGGACCGCCGTCGCGGGCCACCCAGGTCATCTGCCTCACCTCCGCCGCCACTGGCAACCCTCCCTGAGAGGCCCGGAGTTTCTAGGCACGTGAAAGTTGCTCATGATTCTGGGTCGGCAGCCGGGCACCGGCACGCGCAACCGCCCCGCACCGCCCGGTCCGCGCCCCGACCCCTCTCTCGTTCCCGGCACCAACGCACGAGCATGGTGCTCGCTGCCGTGTCGATCGTCGTCGGCGGGGTTCTGTTGGTGCCGGGCGCCCATGCCCGGCTGAACCCGGCAGTTCCGTCGACTGCCACTGCCGGTGCCACTGGCAGTCCCCGTCCCAGTTTCAGCGTCCAGGCGTCGCCTTCGGTGCCGCCGCCGAAGGCGACACCGGGTCGGACGAAGCCGTCGCCGAAGTCGCAGCGGCGGACGCTGGCGGCCGGACGGGTCTCGGTGAAGATCGAGAGAGGCTTCTTCTCCTACGCGCTGCTCGACCGCCGAAGCGGCAAGGTCTCCGGTGCGAACCTGGGCGCGACCAGCTCCACCGAGTCGATGATCAAAGTCTGGATCGTCTCCGACTATCTGCGACGGCTCGGCGCCGAGGAAGCCCCGTCCGACCGGCTGGCCCAGGCGAGCAGTGCGATCCGGGACAGCGACGACGCCGCGGCGCAGTCACTGTTCATCGCCGGCGGGAGCGCGGCGGTGATCAATCGACTGGCCCGGACGTGCCGCCTGCGCCAGACGAGACCGGTCGTGCCGCCCGGCGCCGACGTGGTCTGGTGGAGCTACACCGAGATGTCGGCCAAAGACGCGGTCCGGATGGGCGAGTGCGTCAAGAACGGCACCGCGGCCGGACCGAGGTGGACCGAGTGGGTACTGGGCCAGATGGCCGAGGTCCGGGGCACCACCGCCGCCCGGGACCAACGGCCGACCAGCGGCGGCGGCCGGTGGGGAATCATCGACGGGCTGCCCGAGGACATCCTCGACCAGAGTCCCGTCGGGATCAAGAACGGGTGGACCCTGCGCCGGGACGACGGCCTCTGGCACGTCAACTGCCTCGCCATCACGGACGACTGGGTGCTCGCCGTGTTGTTGCGCTACCCCGGCGACCAGGACCTCGACCGAGGTGCCGCGATCTGTGCCAGCGTGGCCAAGCAGTTGGTCACCCCCTACCAGAAGGCGGGCTGAGAGGCACGCGAGACCCGAACCGGACCGCCTGGGCAGCCGGAACGGCGACCACTCAGAAGGAGGCCGCGGCCTTGTCCGGGGTCCTGAGGTTTCCTTCGGCGGCGAGGCGTTCAGCCTCGAAGGTGGGGACCCGGCTGGCGGTGGCGTCCTCCGCCGCGAACTGCCGGCTGCGGCCGCGCCAGCCGAGATAGGCCACCAGGACCACGAACACAGCCGCGCCGAGCGCGAGCATCGTCCCTACCACCGTCATGGCCGAAGGGTACAACCACGACCGTTGTTCCTCTGAGGACGATCCACTCGACCGGTCACCACAGCGATCAGGCGCTCTGCCGGCGGACCAGGGTCGAGGGAAAGACCACGTTCGGCGGACCCGGCGTCTGGTTGAGCACGGCGGTGGCCGCCGCTCCGACGATCCGGCTCACCGGATGACTCGCGGTGGTCAACGCGGGGGCGCTCAGCGCGGCGAACGGAATGTCGTCGAATCCCGCCACCGCCACGTCGTCGGGCACCTTGCGACCTTCCTCGCGCAGAGCGGCCAGCGCGCCGAGCGCCGTGGCATCGTTGATGGCGAACACGGCGTCCGTGTCCGGCCAGCGGCGGAGCACCCTGCGCATCGCACGGTGACCGGTACCGGCGGAGAAGTCTCCGGCGACCAGGCGCGCCGGAAGTCCGGCAGAGCGCATCAGCCCCTGGTAGGACTCGACGGAACGCCACGCGCACGGCATCCACTGCGGCCCGGTCACCATGGCGATCCGGCGCCGACCGGTGGCGTAGAGATGTCGCAGGACGGCACCCGCTCCCCCGCCGTTGTCGACGTCGAAGGACGGCACCCACCGGGACCCGATCCCAATGGAGGCGACCCGTCCCCGCAGTGACATCGGTACCGCCGCGAGCGCGGCCTCGGTCGTGTTGAGCAGCACCACGCCACGCACACTGCGGTCCTCGGCAAGCCGGTCCAACCGGGGCGCCTGTCGGGGCAGCCACTGCAGGGAGGCGCCCACACCGTACGGGGCACCGGCCTGGGCCGCCGCGGCCACGGCGCGGTCGACGTACGGGTCCTCGAGCACCTGGGCGGTCGTACCGACGACCGCGACGACGAGCCGGAAGCCGGACCCGCCGGCGAGTGCACGGGCCACCGGGTCGGGGCGGTAGTCGAGCCGCCTCGCCGCCTCGCGGACCCGGTCCCGTGTGGCGGCGGAGACCGGACCCGATCCGGCCATCACCCTGGAGACGGTCGTACGCGAGACTCCCGCCTCCTTGGCGACGTCCTCCAGCCTCATCTGCCGTACCGGCCCTGCCGTCATGGGTACCTCCACTCGGAACCGTGCCGCACCGGGGCGGCTGGTGCCGGGCGGGCCGGACGGCCCCGGTTCGTTCTTCGTCATCCAGGTTACGCTTGCGCTGAGAGCGCTCTCAGGGGTGCGATTTCGGAACGTTGGCGACCCCACGCCGCCAATGCGGAAGGAGCCCACCCGTGAGCCCGATCAAGGCATCTCCGCCCGCGCGCGTCGCGGCGCCGACCCGGCAGATCCTCGCCGCGCGTACCGCCGTCGCCTTCGTCTTCGGACTCAACGGCCTGGCCGTGGCGACCTGGTTCGCCCGGGTACCGGCCGCCCGCGAGGGACTCGAACTCAGCGCCGGACAACTGGGCCTGCTCCTGCTCGCGATGTCGTGCGGCGCCATCCTCGCCATGGTGACCGCCGGAGCGGTGGTGCACCGCGCCGGTTCACCGCGCACTGCCGCCGGGTCGACCGCACTCATCACCGTCGGCCTGCTGCTGGTCGGCGTCGGCATCGGGGTGTGGTCGTCGGTCCCGCTGGTGGCGGTCGGACTCGCCGCGATCGGGTACGGTTCCGGCCTCACCGACGTCGCCATGAACGTGGAGGCGGCGCTGGTGGAACGACGACTCGGGCGGACGATCATGCCGCGCTTCCACGCCGCCTGGAGTCTCGGCACCGTCTCTGGCGCCGTCCTCGGCGCCGGCAGCGCCCAGATCGGCGTGCCCGTCCTGGCCCACCTGACGATCGTCGCCCTCGTCGTGCTGCTCGGCACGCTGTTGTCGGTCCGCTCCTTCCTGACCTCCAGGACCGGGCCGGTGGGCCAGCCCGGACGGGCCGAGGAGACCCCGGCCACCGCCGGCCCGGCCCGGGGCAGCGGCGTCCTCCGGGCGTGGCGCGAACCGCGTACGCTCCTCGTCGGTCTGCTGGTGCTGGTCGTGGCGTTCACCGAGGGGACCGCCAACGACTGGGTCGCGGTCGCGTTCATCGACGGACACGACATCAGCGAGGCGGCCGGCGCCGCCGTCTTCGGCATCTTCGTCGCCGCCATGACGGTGGGTCGGACCACCGGAACTGTCGCGCTGGACCGGTGGGGCCGGGTACCGGTGCTCTTCGCCACGCTCGGGCTGGCCATCGTCGGCGTGACGATCGCCGTACTCGCACCCTCCCAGCCGGTGGCACTGGCCGGGGTGGCGCTCTGGGGACTCGGCGCGTCGCTGGGCTTCCCGGTGGGAATGAGTGCCGCCGCCGACGACGAGGACCGCGCGCCGGCCCGGGTGAGCGTCGTCGCGACGATCGGCTACACCGCGTTCCTCGCCGGGCCACCGGCCGTCGGTTTCCTCGGTGACCATGTGGGCACCCTGCGGTCCCTGCTGATCGTGCCGATCCTGCTGGTGCCGGCACTGGCGCTGGTGCCGGTGACCCGGCCGCCGGCAGGTACCCGGCAAACGGATCCGGCGGCGCTCGCCGGCGACCCGGCACCACTGTGACCAGTCAGGACGCCTCCCAGCCCCACGGACACGGCCGGGCGCGCACCATCCGGGGACGGCACGCGCCCGGCCGCCGCGAACGCGGTCCGGTTCGTCCTGTCAGTCGACGACCGGTGGTGCGGTCCTGGCCGCCGCCTTCAGTGCCGCCGCCTCGCTGGCGTACGGGTTGTAGGTGTACGCGCGGGACGGGCTGCCGGGCACGGTGAAGTACTCGACGGAGAGCTTCGCCGGGTCGGTGGCGATCTCGCCCCGGCCGGGTACGTCGTCGCCGTCGTCCCAGCCCCACGGCGCGTTCGCCGAGTTGGTCGAGCAGTCCCAGGTGCCGGCACCACAGTTGTCGGTGTCGTCGCCCGCGAAGGTGCCGAGGTTGGCGAAGAGGCTCGCGTTGGCACGCTGCGCCCACAGGCCGCCCGAAGCGAAGACGTCGATCAACTGGTAGCGCACGTCCCGGTCGTCGCCGTTGCTCGGCGTCTCCGCCACGGTCGACGGGTAGTACACGATGCCGTCACCGTTGATGGTGTACTGCGGGTACGCCTTCAGTCCGTGCCCCTGCGCCTCCTGGGCGGTGACCGGGTGCGAGAACGAGTCGTGCGGCGACGACTGGAACTGCAACGTGCCGTCGACGTTCTCCCGACCACCCGACCAGGTGCTGCCCGCCGGGGTGTAGGAGTAGAAACTGGTGTGTGCCACGGTGACGGCGGAGCGGAGCACCCCGTACGTGGACCCGTCCCGCTCGATCGCGAACAGCACACCCTCGCCGTCGTTCTCGTGTTCGGTCTCGAAGAACGGGTGATCGGTCCAGTCGCGGGGGTGGAAGAACAGGTACGTGATGTACCAGTGGGTGCTGGTCTCCACGACGGAGTAGTAGCCGGCCGCGGCGAGCGAGACACCAGCCGCTCCGGTACGGTCCCAGTTGTTGCGGCCGTTGAGATCGCCGTCGAAGTCGACCCGGGTGATGTAGTCGGACCGGCCGCCGAGCGCGTGACTTCCGGTGGCGTCGACGTCCTGGTAGTGGATCGGCGCCCAGCGCAACGCCAACTCCGCCCGGCTGACCGCGGCGACCGCCGGTGTGGGCACCGCGAGTCCCACCGTCACGAGTGCCGCGGCCAGCGTGGCCGCGACGAGGGATCTCCCGGCGAACCTGCTTCTGTCGAACATCTCTACTCCCCATCCGGTCTGGATGAACCGCAGGGAATCCTTCTGGCCCACGGCGCCCGGGACGTGTCCGGCGGGCGAAGAGAGAATAGATGTACGTCAACGGATTATGTGCCCCCTGACGGGTGGTGCGGGGCGGTTCAGCGTGATCGAGTCAGCCCATTCGAGCGGGGAAGGTCCAGTCCCGCCGCCCCGAGCACCTCGTCGACTTCGACCTCGGCCGCCGTGAGTGTGCCGCGCCGGCCGCCGGGGAGCCCAAAGGCGACGAGCGCGGCACCGAGGGCGGCCCCGACGGCGGCGATCGTCAGGATGATCACGTACTGCGACTCGTGCGGAAGCGGGACCGGGGTGCCGCCGATGAGGTTTCGAGTCAGCAGGGTCACCACCAGGGCGCTGGCCACCGAGCCACCGATCGAGCGGGCGATCGAGTTGACGCTGTTGGCGATGCCGGTCTCGGCGAGTCCCACGTGCTCGACCAGGAGCGCCGGCAGGGCGGCGTAGCCGAAGGTGACGGCGGTGTTGACGGCGAAGGAGCCGACGATCACCTGCCAGCTCGCGGAGTGCAGCACGACGAGGGTGAGGAACCCGAGCGCTGCCAGCAACAGCGAGATGACCAACGTGGTTCGGGCGCCGTACCGGGCAACGAGTCGGCCACCGAGCGGAGCGGTGACGATGCCGGCGGCGGCGCCCGGCAGCAGGTAGACCACGCTCGCGGCGAGCACGGTGGATCCGAAGCCGTACCCGGCCAGCGCGGGCGGTGCCTGGACGAAGCTGGAGACGGTGAGGAAGACGACGAAGAGGGAGATGCCCAGGAACAGGCCGGCGAGGTTCGCGACGACCAACGGCCGGTGGGTGAGCATTCGGATGCTCACCAGCGGGTACGTGAGCCGACGTTCGAACAGCACGAAGATCGTGAACGCCAGGACGGCACCGACCAGCGAGCCGATCACCCGGGCCGAGCCCCAACCCCAGTTGTTGCCCTGCGCCAGGGGCAGGAGCAGGAGCACCAGGGCAAGACCGAGGATGCCCGCGCCGGCCCAGTCGGTGCTGCCGACGGCGGCCGGCCGACGGCGCGGTACGGCGAACAGGACACCGACGATCCCGACCACACTGAGCACGGTGGCGAGCCAGAAGACCCGGTGGTAGTCGGCACCGTCACGGGTGAGCAGTCCGGTGGCGACGAGTCCGAATCCGGCCCCGATGGCGAGCGTGCCGCTGACGATCGCCATTGCGCCGGTGAGGCGCCGCGGTGGCAGTTCGTCGCGGAGCACGCCGATGCCCAGCGGGAAGAGAGCGAACGACGAGCCCTGGAGGACCCGGGCGAGCAGGAGCAGCGGCAGGTTGTCGGTGGTGGCGGCGAGCACCGAGCCGGCCAGGACCACGGCGAGTACGGCGAGCAGCACCGGCCGGCGGCCACGCAGGTCGCCGAGCCGGCCGAGGATCGGGGTGAGCACGGCGGCGGCCAGCAGGTTGGCGGTCACCACCCAACTGGTGGCGTTGGCGGTGGAGTGCAGCGACGCGGTGATGTTGGCGAGCACCGGCACGACCAGGGACTGCAGGGCGGCGACCAGAAGTACGCCGTACGCGACGACGGGTAGTACGAAACGGGGAAAGCGTGAGCCGTCGGAGGCGGTCATCATGTCGAGCTCTCTTTCAGCTGCGGGAGGCACCGAACGTAGACCCGACGATCCTCGGTTTTCAACACGGTGTCGATTTTTCTCGTCGTGACGTCGATCACCACCGACGGTGGGTATAGTGGCGGCATGCCAGCTTCCGGGAGCCGTCGTGGGCCGACCAAAGGTGATCAACGCGAACGGGCCCTGCTCGACGCGGCGCAGATCGTGCTGCGGCAGAAGCCACTCGCACAGGTGACGATTGACGAACTCGCCGCCGCGGCCGGCATCGCCCGCTCCGGCTTCTACTTCTACTTCGAGTCGAAGCAGGCCCTGCTCGCCGCGCTCTGCGAGAGCACGCTCGGCAAGAGCGAGGAGGAGCTTGCCGAGTGGGTCGAGGCGGACGACATCGACCGGGACGCGTTACGCCGCGGATTGACGCGCGCCCTCGCGCGTTGGCGGGTCGACGGCCGGTGGCTGTGCGAGGCGTTCGTCAACCCGTTCCCCGGGCCGGAGATCCTCCAGGTTCGGGAGCGGGTCACCGCCAATGGCTGCACCGCGGTCAACCGCCGCATCGAGCGCGACATCCGGGCCGGTGTCACCGTGGTGGGCGACCCCACCCTGCTCTCCCTGATGGTGGTGAAGCTGCGGCTGGTCATGTTCGCGCACGCCTTCACCAACCCCGAAGAACAGACCGACGACGCCCTGCTGGACTCGCTCGCCGACGCCACCCTGCGGTTGCTCTACGGCACCCTGCCGGCGGGGGCGGAATCGGCCGCACCCACTCCCTCGACCGCCTCGGCCTGAGACCGGCCACGAGCGCCCCGGCGGGCCGCCTCTGCCCCCGGTCGAGAGGCACGGAGGTCAGAGGGCGCAGGCCAGTGCCGTGACGACGTCCCGGGCCGGGCCGGCGGGCGCTCGCCGGTAACCGGTGCCGGCCCAGAGATGGGCGCGGTCGGTGTCCCCGGCCGCCACGGCCGCCGCTCGCAGGGGTCGGGTCAGGTGATGCACCGCCGGATAGCCGAACGGGGCCCAGGCCTGGTGACGTTCGACGAACCCGTTGCGCAGCGCCCGGGCCGGGCGGCCGGTGAAGGCGTGGGTCATCACGGTCTCGGTGAACGCCGGGTCGACGAGCGCGTCCTTGTGTGGCTGGCTCGCCCCACTCTCGTCCGTACGCAGGAGCAGGGTCCCGACCATGACCGCGCTCGCTCCCGCACTGATCAGATCGCGCACCTGCCGAGCTTCGGTCACTCCCCCGGCCACCACCACCGGCAGCCCGGTCGCCCGACCGACCTGAGCGGTCAGGCGCTCCAGCGTCACCGGTGTCGCCGGCTCCCCTGGCGTGTGCGTGCCGCTGTGCCCTCCGGCGTCGGCCCCCTGGGCCACGAGCCCGTCGACGCCCTGTTCCCGCGCCGCCCGCGCCTCGGCCTCGTTGGTCACCGTGACGAGAACCCGGGTGCCGGCCCGTCGCAGGGCGGAGACCACCGCCTTGCCTGGCAGACCGAAGGTGAAGCTCACCACCGGTACGGGATCCTGGAGCAACAGGTCGATCTTGTCGTTCCAGTGGTCGTCGTCGACGACCGGGTCAGCGGAGAGGTCGATGCCGTAGGGCCGGGCCTCGACGGCCAGGTCCCGGGCGTAGCGACGGAACGCGTCCACGTCGACCGGCACGGCGTTCGGCACGAAGACGTTCATTCCGAAGGGGATTCCGTCCCGACGGAGTTGCTCCATCTCGGTCCGCATCGCCTCGGGAGTCTTGTAGCCGGCCGCCAGGAAGGCAAAGCCGCCGGCGCTCGTGACGGCCGCCACCAGTGCCGGCACACCCGGGCCCCCGGCCATCGGCGCCGCGACGACCGGCAGTTCGCTGCCGAGTAGCTCACCCCAGACGCTGGTCATGACGGTCATTCTGCCGTGACCCCGACTGTCGGATCCGGCCCGGGTCCACCGCTCGCCGAAGCAGGACGTCGCGACCGGGACCTCCTTGGGGCGGGAACCCCACCTCGCTCGGTGTTTTGAATGTCGACAATAGTCCCGAATTACACGACAAAGCTACGCTTGAATATTGACAGATTTCTGCAATAACATGACCGAGTCTAGCTCTGTTTCGAGCCTGTGAACTCAGCGTGACGATCCTGGAGCCACCCGGGGGACGCTCCGCCTTCGAGCGTCGGCACTCGTCACCGTCCCGAGAGAAACGAGTCATTCGATGTCACGGAGCATCATCGAAGTCACGGCGAGGCGGGCCACGCGGGCGGCACGCTGGGTCGCCACGGGGACCGCGTTGACCCTCACCCTCCTCGTCGGCGGGGGCGCCGGCACGGCGTACGCCGCCACGAAGACCTCACCCGGCCCAGCCCCGGTGGTGACCCGCGCCGGCCTCGACCCGTCGCTCGTCACCGGCCGTGGGGCGGCCGTCGACTTCCTGGAACAGGAGGCGGAGAACGCCCGCACGAACGGGACGGTGATCGGGCCGGACCGGGCGGCGTACACGTTGCCGTCCGAGGCCTCCGGCCGTAGGGCGGTCAAACTGGCACCCGGCCAGTACGTCGAGTTCACGCTCCCCAGGGCGGCGAACGCGATCACGGTCCGCTACAGCATCCCGGACGCACCGAACGGCGGTGGCATCACCGCCCCGCTCCACGTCACGGTCAACGGCGGGTCGAAGAAAACCATGACCCTCACCTCACAGTACGCCTGGCTGTACAACCAGTACCCGTTCACCAACGACCCGAACGCCGACCTGCTGCACCCCGACTGGTGGATCACCGAGTGCGCCTGCGTACCGGCGGCAACCACGCCCACCCCGACGATCAGCAAGCCGTTCCGCCCCATGCACTTCTACGACGAGCAACGCCTCCTGCTCGGTCAGACCTACCGCGCGGGTGACAGGGTACGGCTCAGCGTCCCGCACGGCAGCAACGCCGCGTGGACCGTCGTCGACCTGCTCGACTCGCAGCTCGTGGCCCCGCCGCAGGTGCGGCTCATCGCGGCGAACGTCCTGGCCTTCGGGGCGGATCCGACCGGCCGCCGCGACTCCGCCGCCGCGTTCGACAAGGCGATCGCCTTCGCCAAGCTCACCCGCCTCAAGGTCTACGTGCCGCCGGGCACCTACCAGGTGAACCGCCACATCATCGTGGACGACGTGACGATCGAGGGCGCCGGAAACTGGTACACGATCATCAAGGGCCGCCAGGTGGCCCTCGACCCGCCGGCTCCGGACGGGTCGGTGCACACCGGCGTCGGCTTCTACGGCAAGGACGCCTCGGCCGGAGGCAGCGACAACGTCCACCTCTCCGGCTTCGCGATCGAGGGTGACGTCCGCGAGCGGATCGACACCGACCAGGTGAACGGCGTCGGCGGCGCGATGAGCAACTCGTCCATCGACGGCCTGCACATCCGCCACACCAAGGTCGGCCTCTGGTTCGACGGACCCATGACCAACGTCCGGGTGACGAACAACGTCATCGTCGACCAGATCGCGGACGCGCTCAACTTCCACATCGGCGTCACGAACTCGGTGGTCTCGAACAACTTCGTCCGCAACACCGGTGACGACGGCCTCGCCATGTGGTCCGAGACGACCTCGAACGCCAACAACACGTTCGACCACAACACCGTACAGACGCCGACGCTCGCGAACGGCATCGCGATCTACGGCGGCAGGGACAACACCGTCTCGAACAACCTCGTCGCCGACCCGATCCGCGAGGGCAGCGGCATCCACGCCGGGTCCCGTTTCGGTGCGGAGGCGTTCACCGGATATCTGCGGATCACGAACAACACCGTGGTCCGGGCCGGCACGTACGAGCTGAACTGGAACATCGGTCTGGGCGCCATCTGGATCTACGCCCTGGACAAGAGCATCGAGGCGGACATCCAGGTCGTCGGGGACCACTATCTCGACAGCACGTACAACGCGATCATGATGGTCAGCGAGTGGTCCGTGAAGGACCTGTACTCGATCAGCGGCGTCCACTTCAAGGACATCCGCGTCGACGGTACGGGCACCTCGGTGCTGAGCGCCCGGGTCGCGGGCTCCGCCTCCTTCGAGAACGTCGACGCCCGCAACGTCGGCGCGGTCGGCATCAACAACTGCGGGTCGTTCCACTTCACACCGGCCGGCTCGGAGTTCTCCGTGACCGACCTCGGCGGCAACGACGGCGGCGGCACCACCGGACCCTGGCTCGCCGCGTGGGAGTTGCCGAACACGATCACCTGCGACGACCGACCGCCGGTTGTCGTACCGCCGGCACCGGCACCGTGGTGACCTCTAGGGTCCCGGGGCGCTGATTCGCCTGGACGACGGAGGCCGGGCCCGACCGGACCGCGAACCCGCGGGCCCGGGGTGGTCCGGCCTCCGCCCATATCACCACCTGATCCGGTCAGACAGTCCAATCCGGACGGGACTGCCACGAGGAGACGATAGGGAGAGCGCGGCGGCCCTCTTCGCTACCGGAAACCGAAGTGGGACGGGAGCGGCCTGCCTTCGAACAGCCGCAGCGGGACCGCGTCAGCCAGCGCCCGGTAACCGGTCGGATTCAGATGCAGATGGTCGCCGTCGTCGTACGCGCCCAGCAGCCGGCGGGCGTCACCGGGATCCCGGACCGCCCGGTCGAAGTCGAGGACCTCGTCGAACCTGCCGCTGCTGCGGATCCAGTCGTTGACCCGCTGGCGAGCCCGCTCGCGCAGACCGGCCGGGTCGTCGTAGTCACCGTTGCCACCGAACGGCAGGAGTGTCGCGCCGTAGGCCCGGATGCCGTGCGCGTGGGCCCGGACGACAAGCTGGTCGTACGCGGTGACGAGGTCGTCTGCCACCCGCCTCTGCGTCGCCTCGGTTGCCCCGGCGGTGCCGATGTCGTTGACGCCCTCGAACACGATCAGCCATCGGACTCCGCTCTGTGCCAGTACGTCGCGATCGAACCGGGCCAGGGCGTTGGGCCCGAGCCCGTCGTTGAGCACTCGGTTACCTCCGGCGGCCTGGTTCAGGACCGCGACCGCGGAACCGCCGCTACTGGATCGGAGCCGGCGGAGCAACTGGTCGGGCCAGCGGTTGTTCATGTTCGTGGTGGAGCCCCGGCCGTCGGTGAGGGAGTCACCCAGCAGAACCGCCGCCGCGGTCGCGTGGCCGGTCCACACCTCGACGCCGCTGAGCAGGTACCAGTGGTCCGTCGGCGTGGCCACCGGCAGGTCGGCGGCGGTGACGTGGTTGCCGGCGAGGAGGTAGGAGGTGGTTCGGGAGCCGGGATGTGAGGTGATCTGGTTCGTCGCCTGACCCTCGCCCAGGTAGGCGGTAATCGTCAGGTTGGTCCACGGCGCCAGGTCGAAGCTCAGCGGGTCGGAGACGACCTGCGCCCCGACCGGCACCACCACGGACGGCCGACCGGAGAACGTCACCGGTCGGGATGTCATCGCCTGGATCCCGCTGACACCCGCTCGCCCACCAGTCGGTAGTGCGACCGAGACCGCGGTGATCGGCAGCGCCGCCCCGCCGAAGGCGTTGGAGAGGCGTACGCGCAGGTGGCGCCCGCCCACCGAGACGAACACGGTCTGCCGCAGGGTGGTGTCGGCGAGGACCACGTCGTCCCGGGTGAACGGCGCGGGTGGCAGGTTCTCCGGTTCCGCCCGCTGCGGCATCGACACCCAGGTGTGCACCCAGTGGCCGGTCATTCTCTGCGCCAACGGATCGATCCCGGTCGCCCCGGTGCGGGAGGCGAACCCTTCCGCACCGGGGCTCGGGGTTCAGCTCGCGGTGCAGCTGGGCGTCATGCCCGTCGCGCTGCCCGTGCCCTGGAAGCCGAACTCGGTGGTCTGTCCGGCGGTGAGCCGGCCGTTGTAGCTCACGTTGCGGAACTGGACGTTGCCACTGTTTCCGCTGGCCGTCGCGTTCCATGTGTTGGTGACCGTCGCACCCGCCGGCAGGGTGGTGGTCACCGTCCAGCCGTTCGTACCCGAGGAGCCGGCCGTCACCCGGATCGTCGCGACGAACCCGCCGGTCCACGAGTTGAGCGAGACCGAGGCGGAGCAGCCGGCGCCGCCGGGGGGCGGAGTGGTGGTCGGCGGCGGAGGGGTGGTGGTCGGCGGGGTCGGCGGCGTGGTGATCGGGTTGCCGCCGCTGTTGAGGGCGTTCAGGGTCGAGGTGTACGCGGCCTTCTTGTTGCCGCTGCCGTCGAAGAGCAGTGGGGTGCCGCTGGCCCGCCACGAGTCGGTGTCGCGGATGCCCCAGACCGTGATGCCGGTGCACCGGGTGATGGCGAGGCATGCCTGCACCACTCGACCGAAGTTGTTGGCCTGGGTGGTGCCGGAACCCTCGATGTCCAGCTCGGTGATCTGTACGTCGACGCCGAGGTTCGCGAACCGCTGCAGGTTGGCCTGGTAGTCGTTGGGAACCGGGCTCTGGGCGTTGAAGTGGGACTGGAACCCGACGCAGTCGATCGGTACGCCGCGCGCCTTGAAGTCCTGGACCATCGCGTAGACGGCGTTGCTCTTCGCGTTCTGGCCGTCGGTGTTGTAGTCGTTGTAGCAGAGCTTCGCGCCCGGGTCGGCGGTCCGAGCGGCGCGGAACGCCGCCTCGATCCAGTCGTTCCCGGTGCGCTGCAGGTTCGAGTCACGTCGGCCGCCACCGCCGCCGTCGGCGAACGCCTCGTTCACCACGTCCCAGGCGGAGATCTTGCCCCGGTAGTAGGTCGCCACCTGGGTCACGTGGTTGAGCATCGCGTTGCGCAGCGCGGTGCCGCTCATGTTCTGGGCCCAGCCGGGCTGTTGCGAGTGCCAGGCCAAGGCGTGGCCGCGTACCTGCTGGCCGTTGGCTCGCGCGCTGTTGACGATGCGGTCCGCGTTGGCGTAGTTGAACTGGTTCTGCGACGGTTCGGTCGCGTCCCACTTCATCTCGTTCTCGGCCGTGACGCTGTTGAACTCGCGGTTCAGGATGCCCACATAGGTGGAGTCGGAGAGCTTGTTCGCCGCGACGGCGGTGCCGAAGTAGCGTCCCTTCTCCGCGGCCGACGCGCCGAGCGTCGTACCGGCGCTGGCGTTCGGCGTGAAGGCGATCATCGTGCCGACGACGAGGGATCCCGCCGCGGCGAGCACCAGCGCCAGGCGCGGCCATGACCTCGCTCGGGGCGGTTGACCGGGGTGAGCCGAGTTGTCGCTCATCTCTGTTGCCTCTCGGACGGTTTGGGGAAGGAGATGGTTGTCGAAGGCCGAAGGCATCGGCACTGAGCGCGACGGGTCGACAGGGGGACGGAATCGAGATCGCCGGCCCTGCCCAGCTCGTAGCGGTGCCCACGCCCGGAGAGGCGACCGACTACGGCGTTGACCTGGCGTCTCCCTGAACCGCCCAGAAACACGACCCGCACAGGCAGCGCCACCCGCCTGGCACATCACCTTCTGGATCTTGTACAACAATTTGCGCAGGTCGATGTTAGCGGAAAGTTTCCGGAAGTATCAATGGCGGAACGCCGACGACCATCACGGGCAGGCGCGGAGCCCTCACCCACGTCACCGCTGCAAGCGGCCATGAGCTGGCACGAGGAGCGACTACGGTGGCCATCCGGGCACCCGGCTACCACCACAGACATGGTCCGATCAGAAGGCTCAGCCTTCCAAGACGTTACCGGTAACTTCCGGCATCGATGGTTGGCGGCCGGCAGCCGTGACCGGCGTACGGCCACCGCTCGGTGTGGAGCGGTCAGGCGGACTCGCGTACGACCAGCTCGGTCGGGAGCACCCGGGAAGAGGCGGGCTCGCGGCGGATCAGCCGGAGCAGGACGTCGACCATGTCCCGGGAGACCCGTTCCAACGGCTGTCGGATCGTGGTCAACGCGGGGTCGGTCTCACGGGCGATCCGGGAGTCGTCGAAGCCGCCCACGGCGACGTCGTCCGGCACCCGACGGCCGGCCCGCCGCAGCTCGGCGATGGCACCGGCGGCGAGCATGTCGGAGGCGGCGAAGACCGCGTCGATGTCGGGGCTCACCGCGAGCAGCCTGCGCATCGCCGCCGCACCCGCCGCATGGCTGTAGTTGTCGGCGTCGACCACCAGACGACGCAGCGCCTTGCGACCCAGCACCTCGCGGTAGCCCTCCAGGCGTTCGGGCCCACCGACGATCTCCGGACAGGCGATCATCCCGATCCGCTTGCGCCCCTGGCCCATCAGGTAACGGGTCATCTGCCGGGCGCCCTCGCGGTCCTCGGCGGCGACGTACGGAATGTTCGCCCCGATACCGCCGGGCTTGCCGCAGGCGACGGCGGGCACGACTCCCCGGGCGAGGTCGGCGATGAGCGGATCACCGGAGTGCGCGGAGATCAGCAGTACGCCGTCGACGTGACCGCTACGCACGTACCGCAGCACCCGGTCCCGCTCGTCCTCACTCGACTCCAGCATCAGGATCAGGCTGAAGTCATGCTCGGCCAACGCCTGGGTGCAGGCCCGGAGCAGCACGCTGAAGTTCGGGTCCTCGAAGAGGCGCTCCTGCGGTTCGGACAGGACGAAGGCGACCGCGTTGGACTGCTTCGTGACCAGGCTGCGGGCGCTCTGGTTGACCGTGTAGCCGGTCGCCCGCATGGCCCGCTCGACCGCCTTGAGCGCGGCCGGGCTGACGTAGCGGGCGCCGTTGAGCACCCGGGAGACCGTGCCCCGGGAGACGCCCGCGAGTTCGGCGACGTCGTCGATGGTCGGTCCACGCCGCATCGCCCGGCGGGCCGCGCCACGGGACTTCGGGTGGGGCGTCGGCTCGTCGGTTCCCGCGTTCGTGCTGCCCGTGTTCGTAGCCTCGGACACAACGACCCCTCTTGCTGTACGTGGTGCGACGAGGCGCCCCTGCGGTCCGGGCGGTCGTCGTACCGCCCAGTCTTCCATGCGTGACCGGGCGGCTCCCGTACGCCGTGCTCAGCGTGGCGGCACCGCGTTGGTACGGGCCACCCCGCCGAGCCAACGGGCGCTGGTCTTCGGCACCCTGCGCTGGTCGGCGTAGTCCACGTGGACGAGGCCGAACCGCTTGGCGTACCCCTCCGCCCACTCGAAGTTGTCGATCAGAGTCCAGGCGAAATAGCCACGTACGTCGACGCCGGCGCTGATCGCCGCGTGCAGGGCGAGCAGGTGCCGGTGCAGGTAGTCGACCCGGTCCGGATCGTGCACCGTGCCGTCGGCGTCGATCTGGTCCGGATAGGCGGCGCCGTTCTCGGTCAGGTAGACCGGGGGCAGCCCGGGGTGTTCCGCCCGGAGTCCGACCAGCAGCTCGCGCAGCCCGTCGGGCTCCACCGGCCACCCGACGGCGGTGACCGGCACCCCTTCGGGAAGGACGACCTCGGCCCGTAGGTGTCCGCTCGGGCTGGCCCGGACCAGCATCCGGCGGTAGTAGTTGACGCCGAGGAAGTCGATCGGCGCACCGACCAGTTCCAGGTCGCCGGGGCGGACCAGGTCGGCGGCGGGATCGGTGAACGGTGCCCCGGCCTCCCGGGGATAGGCACCGCGCAGCACCGGATCCAGGAAGAGTCGGTGACTGTCGACGTCGATGCGCCGGCTGGCGGCGCGGTCGTCCGGGGAGTCGCTGGCCGGCGAGACCGGGCTGAGGTCGAGCGTGATACCGACCTGCTGCCCGGCGCCGTGCCCGGCGGCCCGCAGCGCCTGGAGGCCGAGGCCGTGCGCGAGCAGCAGGTGGTGCACGGCCCGATCGCGCTGGTCGAGGTCGCGGATACCCGGGGCGTGAATGCCGCTGCCATAACCGGCGTGGCTGGCGACCTTCGGCTCGTTGAGCGTGATCCAGTGCCGCACGGTGTCGCCGAGCGCGGCGTGCACGATCGCGACGTAGTCCGCGAAACGGTAGGCGGTGTCCCGGGCGGGCCAGCCTCCCCGGTCCTGGAGCGCCTGTGGCAGGTCCCAGTGGTAGAGCGTGACGTAGGGGACGATGTCGTGTTCCAGTAGCCGGTCGACGACCCGCCGGTAGTGGTCCAGCCCCTGCTGGTTCACACTCCCCCGCCCGTCGGGTTGGACTCGGGGCCAGGCGATGGAGAAGCGGTAGGCGCCGAGCCCCAGCTCCGCCATCAGGGCGATGTCCTGCGGGTAGCGGTGGTAGTGGTCGCAGGCGACCGCGCCGGTGTCGCCGCCCGCGACGGCACCGGGCACCTCGCAGAAGGTGTCCCAGATGGAGCGCCCCCGCCCGTCGATGTCCACGGCCCCCTCGACCTGGTACGACGCGGTGGCCGAGCCCCAGACGAAACCCTCGGGAAAGGGCAGGTGTGGGTCACTCATGGTGGTCCTTCCGATCGGAGTGGAGATCCGCTCAGCCCTTCACGCCGCCGCTGACCAGGTCCAGCCGCCAGTAGCGCTGGAGGAAGAGGAAGAGCGCGATGAGCGGCAGGATCGAGAGGAGAACGCCCGTGATCACGAGCGAGTAGAGCGCGGGCTGGCTCGCGCCCTGGTTGAGCATGGAGAAGAGCCCGACGGTCATCGGGAAACGCTCGTCGTCGGAGATCATGATGTACGGCAGCAGGAAGTTGTTCCAGATCGCGATGAACTGCAACAGCAGCACGGTGACCATGCCGGGCACCATCGGCGGCAGCCCCACGGACCAGGCGAGCCGGTACTCGCCGGCACCGTCGATCCGGCCCGCCTCAAGCATGTCGTCGGAGACGACGGCCGAGGCGTAGATCCGCGACAGGTAGATGCCGTACGGGCTGATGATGCTCGGCAGCAGCACCGCCCAGTAGGAGTTGACCAGCCCCAGCTTGGAGATGAGCAGGTACTGCGGCACGGCGAGGGTGATCTGCGGGACGAGCACGCCGGCAAGGATCGTCCCGAAGAGCACCTCCCGACCGGCGAAACGGTACTTGGCCAGGGCGTACCCGGCGAGAGTGGAGACGATGACGGAGAGCACCGCCCCCACTCCGGCGTAGAGCAGGCTGTTGAGCGCCCAGCGCAGGAACACCCCGTCACGGAAGCCGAGCAGGTGGCTGACGTTGTACGAGAACCCACCGTTGAAGCTCGGCCAGAACGAGAACGTGGTGAAGAGTTCGTCCGGGCCCTTGGTGGCGGCGATCGCCACCCAGAGCACCGGCGCCACGCAGTAGGCGGCACCGAGCAGGAGCAGCGCGGTGGGGACGATTCGGGTGCCCGGTCGCTTCGGCGTACGGGCTGGTCGGGCGGGAACCTCGATGTCGGGCGACCGGGCCGGCCGCTGGTCGGTCCGGCTCACTTGTCCCTCCCGAAGGCGCGTTTCTGCAGGAAGCTGAGCACCCCGAGCGAGACGACCAGGGTGCCGAGCGCCAGCACGACCGAGGCCGCGGCGGCGGTGTGGATGTCGTTGTTGACGAAGGCGTCGCGGTAGATCGTCATCAGCGGCACCCAGGACGAGGGGATGGAGTCGGTGAGCGGTTGCAGGGTCGCCGGCTCGCTGAAGACCTGGAGGGTGGCGATGACGCTGAACACGCCGGTCATCACGAGCGCGGGGGCGATCAGCGGAATCTTCACCCGGAGCGCGATCTGGATCTCCGAGGCGCCGTCGATCCGGGCCGCGTCGTACATCTCCCGGGGGATGCCCCGCAACGCGGTGTAGAGCACGATCATGTTGAACCCCACGCCGCCCCAGACACCGATGTTCGCCACCGAGAAGAGCACCGAGCCGGGGGCGAGGAAGTCGGGCGCGGGTAGGCCGATCGCGGTGACGGCGTCTCGGATCGGGCTGACGTTCGGCAGGTAGAGAAAGCCCCAGAGCAGGCTGGCGATGACCCCTGGCACGGCGTACGGCAGGAAGATGCCGATCCGTGAGGCGGCGCCGAGCCGGACCCGGGGTGTGTCCAGCAGCAGCGCGAAGAGCAGGGCCAACCCGAGCATGGTGGGGACGACGATAACGCCGTAACCGAGCATCCGCAGGATGCCCTGGGCGTAACCGTCGTCGGTGAGTACGCCGACGTAGTTCTCCAGGCCGACGAACTGCTCGACCCGCAGGCCCAGCCCGCCGCCGGTGACCCGGGAGGCGCGCAGGCTCAGCCAGACGGTGTACCCGATCGGGACGAGCAGGAACAGCGCGAGCAACACGACGGCCGGGGCGACCAGGACGTACGGCGTGGGCCCCGCTCCGGCACGGGGCCGGCGCGCGACGGTGGTGGGACGGGCACCGGGCATCTGCTCTCCTCCTTTCCGGCCGCCTACTTGACCTGGAAGCCCTGCTTCTTCAGGTCGGCTACGGAGGCTTCCTGGAGGCGGTCCACGGCGGCGCCGAAGTCGGACTTGTCCTGGATCGCCTTGGCAAGGATGTCGCTGTACTGGCTGTAGGTCACATTGACGTTGGGGGCCCAGGAGAAACCGCGCGCGGTCTTGGCGATCGCGGCGGCGTCGGCGAAGAATGCCGGCTGATTCGGCATCATCAGCGGGGCCTTGCTCAGTGCGGGTGTGGACTGGCCGGTGGTCGCGGCCGGGTAGATGCCGCCCTGGGCGACCAGGGCGTCGACGGCCTCCGGGTCGGTGTTGAGCCACTTGACGAACTTCTCCGCCTGCGCCCGCTGGGTCGACTTGGCGGAGATCGCGGTGGCCGAGCCACCCCAGTAGCCGGCGACCTGGTTGCCGGTGCCCCATTGCGGCAGCGGGGCCATCCGCCACTTGCCCTTGGTGCTCGGAGCGACGCCCTCCAGCACCCCGGCCCCCCAGACCGCGCTGGGCCAGGCGAGCAGGGTTCCGTCGCTCATCGCCTTGTTCCACTCGGGGGTGTACATCGGTTTGCCGGAAAGGGTGCCGTCGTTGACCAGTCCGCCCCAGAACGCGGCCATCCGCTTGGTCGGCTCGTCGTTGATGGAGACGGTCCAGGTGCCGTTGTCGTTGACCCACCAGTTCGCGCCGGCCTGCTCGGCGAGGCCGGCGAACCAGCCGGGGTCGCCGGAGGAGAAGGTGGCGAGATAGCGGTTCGGGTCTTTCTGCCGGACCTGACGCGCTACCGTCGCGAACTCGTCCCAGGTCTTCGGCACGGTCAACCCGAACTGCTGGAACAGGTCCTCGCGGTAGTAGAGCATCATCGGTCCGACATCCTGCGGGATCGCGTACGTCTTGCCGCCGAACGAGGTCAGGTTCCAGGTGCCCTCGGTGAACGAGGACTTCACCTCGCCGGCCAGTGACGTGAGGTCGGCGATCGCCCCGTTGGTGATCAGTACGGGCAGGGCCTGGTATTCGGCGTGGACGAGGTCGGGCGCGTTGCCGGCCCGGTGCGCGGTGATGATCTTGGTTAGCAGTTCCTCGCCCTGGGCCTGCCGGCTCACCGTGACCTTCTGTTGCGGGTTCTTCGCGTTCCAGATGTCGACGACCTTCTCCACGTTGGTGGTCCAGGTCCAGAACGTCAGGTTCGCCGGGTCGTCGGGGTTGCCCCTGGGGGGCGGCGCGTCCTCGTCCGCGCCACTGCCGCAGGCGGCGAGCAGGGCGGGTAGGGCCGCGGCGGCACCGATACCGGCGACCCCCTTGAGAAATCCTCGCCGCCCGAGCGGGCCGTTCGGCAGGGAGTTCATCGGGAAGCGACCGAAGCCGGTCGTGAGGCGGGACATGTGCCCTCCTGAGGTCCGCTGAAGGGAAGGACGTTCTCTGTGAGCGATCACAGAGTCTTCGCCGAACCGATCCGCTGTCAAGGCTCTGTTGCAAATTTGTTTCCGGGCGGTACACCAGCCTGTCTCGGGCTTCACGGGTAACCGCACGCTGACCCTGGCGATTCTGTGAGCGGTCACGTAACGTCCGCCGTACGACCAGAGGGGAAAGCCGTGACGACGAGTGCTGGCGTGAACCGCCCGACCACAGCGCCGGACCACCGGTCCGCGCCCGAACCAGGCACCGGGGCGCCCCGGGCCGGACTGCACCGGGTGCTGATCGGCGCCCGCGACCTGGGCCGCTCGGCCGACTTCTACCGGGGCGTACTCGGTTTCGAGGAGGTGCCGGTGCCCACCCCGGGAGCCCGACCGGCCCGCTGTTTCGCCAGCGGCCCGGTGCTCGTCGAGGTGACCGAGGTCGCGCCCGACGCGGACAACGGCGACTGGGTCGACGACGACCTACAGGGCGGCATCCGGCACTTCGGCATGAAGGTCGGCGACGTCGACGAACGGGTACGGCGGCTGGAGGCCGCCGGGGTGACCGTACTGTCGCCGCCCCGGGACGTGCTCGGCGACGTACGCATCGCCTTCTTCCTCGACCCCGACGGCACCCGCTGGGAGTTCATCCAGGGCAACCTCGCCTACCAGCACGTCCACTCCCCCGCCCTCGCCGCCGCCGAGGCGGCGAACCGGCTCGGCCCGCAGGACCCGCCCCGCTTCGACCACGTCGCGATCACCGTCGACGACCTGCCGTCCGCCCTGCGGTTCTGGCACGACCGGTTCGGCTTCCAGGTGATCGGCGACATCCGCCACCACGACGACCCACGAGGATTCCTGATGACGTACCTCCAGGCCGGTCCGGCCGTGCTCGAGGTGTTCAGCTTCGACGTGCCGGTCACCCCGCATCCGGTGCCGACCGCACCCGGAACGCTGTCGGGCCTGCACGCGATCGGGCTGATCACCGACCAGCCGACGACACCGGTCACCGTCCAGGACCCGGCCGGCGTACCGGTGCTGATCGGCGGGGTCCGATGAGCCACATCCTGGTCACCGGATCAACCGCCGGAATCGGCGCCGAGATCGCCGCCGAACTCACCCGTCAGGGACACCGGGTGGTCCGGCACGCGCGCGACGAGAGCCGCGCGGCGCGGACCCGTGCGGCGTACGGCGGTGAGGTCGTCGTCGGCGACCTCGCCAGCCTCGACTCCACCCGCGCGATGGCCGACGCCCTGCGCGGCCTCGACCCGTTCGACGTCGTCGTGCACAACGCCGGTTGGAGCAGCCGGGACAGCACCCGCCCGGTGACCGTCGACGGGCTGGAGCGGACCTTCCAGGTCAACGCCCTCTCCGCCTACCTCCTGACCGCGCTGCTGCCACTGCCGGCACGGCTGGTCTACGTCAGCTCCGACTCCATCACCCGCGCCACCCTCCGACTCGACGACCTCCAGCACGAAAGGTCGTGGACCGCTGACGCGGCGTACGCCGACAGCAAGCTCGCCCTCACCGCCCTCGCGTTCGCCGTCTCCCGCCGCTATCCCAAGCTGCTCTGCAACGCCGTGCACCCCGGGTGGGTACGCACCCAGATGAGCGGCGACGAGGCACCGCTGGACGTCGCCGAAGGTGCCGCCACCCCGGTCTGGCTCGCCACCTCGACCGCACCGGACGCCATGGTCACCGGCGCCTTCTTCCACGACCGCCGACAGGTGCGGCTCAACCCGCAGGCGTACGACCACCAGCTCCAGGACGCGCTGGTGGAGCGCTGCGCAGCGCTCAGCGGCGTACCGCTGCCCCCGGCGGACGCCTGAGAGCAAGCCAACCGCGAAAGGAACCGTCATGGCACCTGAGGACCCGTCCCCGCCAGCCGTCCCGTCCGCCTCGGACGCGCCCGGACGTTCCGACGACCCGCACCGGCTGTCCCGACGTACGCTGCTCGCCGCCACCGGTGCCGGCGCCGGCCTCGTCCCCCTGCTCGCGGTCGGCGCGCCCGCCGCCGCCGCACCGGGCAGCGCCGGGCAACCGGGTGGGCCTCGCACCTCGGCACCCTCGATCCGGGGCGCGGACATCTCCTTCACCCGGCAGACCGAGGCCGCCGGAATCCGCTACCAGCGCGACGGCGAGCGCGGCCCCCTCGAACGACTGCTCCGCGCGGCCGGGGCCAACTGGGTACGGCTGCGCGTCTGGGTCGATCCGCCGGCCGGCTACAGCGACCTGGCCGGGGCGCTGCGCCTCGCCGACCGGGCCCACCAGGCCGGGCTCAAGGTCCTGCTCGACCTGCACTACTCGGATTTCTGGGCCGACCCCGGCCACCAGGACATCCCGGCCGCATGGCTGGGTCAGGACCTCACGACCCTGGCCCGCACGGTGCGGACGTACACCGCCGACACGATCACCGCGTTCGCCCGCCAGGGCAGCCCGGTCGACATGGTGCAGATCGGCAACGAGGTGACGGCCGGCATGCTCTGGCCGGTCGGCCAGATCTACACCGACGCCGGGGAACGGTGGCCGGAGTTCGCCACCCTGGTCAAGGCCGGCCTCGCCGGTGCCCGCGCCGCCAACCCGCGCGGCCACCGGTTACGCACCATGCTCCACATCGACCGGGGCGGCGACAACGGCGGCTCCCGTTGGTTCTTCGACCGGGTTCTCGCCCAGGGTGTCGAGTTCGACGTGATCGGGCAGTCGTACTACCCGTTCTGGCACGGATCGCTGGCGGATCTCACCGCCAACCTGCACGACCTCGCGGAGCGGTACGGCAAGCCGCTGGTGGTCACGGAGACCTCCTACCCGTGGACCATGGCGAACGGCGACAGCTTGGCCAACCTGCTCACCGACCCGACCGCCCTACCCGACGGCGCGACGTACCCAGCGACCCCGGCCGGGCAGGCGGCGTACTTCGCGGCCCTCCGGCGGGTGCTGGCGGGCGTACCACACGGGCTCGGCACCGGGTTCTTCGCCTGGGAGCCGGGTTGGCTACCCGGCGTGGGTTGGGAACCGGGGGCCGGCAACCCGAACGACAACCTCACCCTCTTCGACTGGTCCGGGCGTGCCCTGCCCGCCTTCGACGTCGCGTACTCCGCCGCGCCGACCCGGGCGGCCTGACCCCTTCGGTGTGGCGCCGGGTCGCGGTGGACGACACCACCGCGACCCGGCGTCTCGTCACAGTGTCCGGAGTTCGAGATCGAGCCGGACCGACGCCGCCGACAACAGGTAGGCCGGGAGGACACCGGGCCCGCAGGAGGCCGAACCGATGCCGTGGTGCCCGGCGTCGAGTGTCAACCAGGTCTGCCCGTCCGGCGTCAGGTCGGTCGGGTGTGCCGCCCGTTCCAACGCCTCGGTGGTCCACGGGCGAACGGTCAGGCCAAACGACGAGTTCCCCTGTACCCGCAGGCCGCGGCCGTCACCGTCGACCACGGTCGCCCAGCGTACGTCGGCACGCCGTCCGTTCTCCTGGGGGAAGAGGTACGGGGTCTGGAGGTCGTCGACGGTGCGGTAGAACCGGCCGACCCGGTTCGCCAGCCCGGTGTCCGGGTACGTTTCGCCCGGCCCGCGCCCGTACCACTCCACCGCGTCGAGGTCGCCGGGGAGCGCCAGCACCACCCCGAGCATCGGCACCGGTCCGGGCCACACACCGTCCGGGTCGATGTCGACGACCAGTCGGACCCGATCCCGGTCAAGACCGGTCCAGGTGTAGGTCGCCCAGAACCCCAGGTCGGTCGCGGCGGCCCCGACCCGGGTGCGGACCACGAACCGGTCGACCTCCACCCGTACCTCGTCGACGCGGTGGCGCATCCGGTCCAGCCCCAGCGCCCGCCAGCCCGGTTCCATCGCCTCCCCGTGCGGGGCCCGGTCGTTGTCGGTGGGCGCCCGCCACACCTGCAACGCCGGTCCGCTGACCGCCAGTTCACCGAGCCGGACCAGCCGCCCGGTCCGCTCGTCGAAGAGCGCCGGACCGACCTCTACCTGTCCTGCCTTGCGGCGGGGCGGCAGCGGTGCCCCCGCCGCCGGCTGGGCGGTCCAGGTCGTCACCGGTGCCGGGGTCGGCTCGACCGGCAACTGGCTCCAGGCGACCTCGTGTCCGGCCTTGGCCCAGGGCGTCTCCGTCGCCAGGACCGCCCGGACGGTCAGGTACGCGTCCGCGCTGGTCACCGGCAACTCGGGCAACCGCACGGTCAACTCCCCGCCCGGTGCCACCTGCCCGACGTCGAGACTGCCCCGGGCCACCTCCTCGCCCTCGGAGTCGAGGGACCAGTGGAAGTCCAGGTGTGACAGGTCGACGAAGTCGTGGCGGTTGGCGATCCGCAGTGCCCCGCCGTCGCGGCTGATCCGTACCGGCTCCACGACCTTCTTGAGGTCGAGCAGACCCGGCGAGGGCGTACGGTCAGGAAAGAGCAGGCCGTCGGCGACGAAGTTGCCGTCGTGCAGCACCTCGCCGTAGTCCCCGCCGTAGGCGAAGAACTCGCGCCCCTGCTCCGTACGGGCCCGCAGGCCGTGGTCGATCCACTCCCAGACGAAGCCGCCCTGGCACCGTGGGTAGGTCTCGTACAGTTCCTGGTACTCGGCGAGCCCGCCGGGGCCGTTCCCCATCGCGTGCGCGTACTCGACGTGGATGAACGGCATCGACCGGCGCCGGGCGTCCAGCGCGGGATCGTCCAGCGGCGGTTCGGCCCCCCGACCGATCGCCTCGACCTCGTTGACGGTCAGGTACATCCGGCTGTAGACGTCGACGTCGCGGCAGGACCAGTCGCGCTCGTAGAGCAGCGGCCGGCTCGGGTCGTGCTGCCGGGTCCACCGCGCCATCGCGGCCAGGTTCCGTCCGCTGTCGCTCTCGTTGCCCAGGGACCAGAGCACGATGCTCGGGTGGTTCTTGTCCCGCTCGACCATCCGCCGCATCCGGTCGACCAGCATCTCCTCGAAACGCTGGTCGTCGGCCGGGTTGCCCCGCCAGTCGACCTCCCAGTAGCCGTGGGTCTCCAGGTCGCACTCGTCGACCACCCAGAGGCCGTACTCGTCGCAGAGTTCCAGGAACCGGGGGTGCGGCGGGTAGTGGCTGGTCCGTACGGCGTTGATGTTGTGCTGCTTCATCAACAGCACGTCGGCGAGCATGTCCTCCTCGGTGAGCGCCCGACCCCGGTCCGGGTGGAACTCGTGCCGGTTCACGCCCCGGAACAGCACCCGCCGACCGTTCACGGTGAGTACGCCGTCGACGATGGCGACGCTGCGGAAGCCGACCCGCAGTGTCACGGTCTCGGCGTCGGTGCTCACCGTCAGGTCGTAGAGGCGCGGCTGCTCCGCCGACCACGGTTCGACGCGCGGCAGCCGTACGGTGTCGCCGGAGCGGGCCTCGACGCCGAGTTCCGGCAGGCTGATCCTGGCCGGTACGTCGGCGGTGACGTGCAGCGTGCCGGAGCCGGTGCGGTGGTCGTAGTCGGCCCGCACGGTCACGTCGTCGATGGCGCCGACCTCGGGGCGGGACAGCACCTCGACGCTGCGGAAGATGCCGGAGAGCCACCACATGTCCTGGTCTTCCAGGTAGCTGCCGCTGCTCCACTGGACCACCCGTACGGCGAGCACGTTCTCCGTGTCGGGGCGGATCGCGTCGGTGACGTCGAACTCGGTGGGGAGCCGGCTGCCGGTGGTGTGGCCGATCTCGATTCCGTTGAGCCAGATCCGGGCGCTGGAGTCGACACCGCCGAAGCGCAGCACGGTACGTCCGGCCGGCCAGTCGTCGGGCAGTCGGAACGTACGCCGGTAGTCGCCGGTGGGATTCTCGTCCGGAACCCTCGGCGCGTCGAGCGGGAAGGGGTAGCTGATGTTGGTGTAGGCGGGTGCGCCGTATCCGTGTAGCTGCCAGTGCGAGGGGACCGGCAGCTCGGCCCAGCCGGTGTCGTCGAAGGCCGGGGCGGTGAACTCCAGCGGCCCGTCCGCCCGCTGCGCGTAGTGGAACCGCCAGGGCCCGTCCAGCGAGAGCCGGCTGGCGTCGCTGGCGTACCAGGCACGGGCGGGGCGGGCGGACGGCGGAGGGGTGAAGGATTCGTACCAGGCGCGCACCATCATGGGTGCACCTTACTGTGAGCGCTCACAGTAGCCAACCCTCCCCGCGCCCGCGCCCGACGGCGCATCCTGGCTCACCGATCCCCCTCCCACCTACCCACAGCCCCTGACCTGGGGATACGGTCTGGTCATGCACATCCCCGCCATCTTGCGCGGCGGCCCCGGGGACAGTCAGTCCGTGGTGTCCGCCGGACGCCAGGTGGTCTGGCGATCATGCCTCTACGAGATGACGTCCGATCGGGTCATGCGCGGCGGCGTCGAACGACGGGTGTACGAGCACCGCCCGGACTGCTGCGAACCGTTCGGACGGGGCGCAGAGGACAGATGCGAATAACGGACCGTTCCGTCACCTGCGACCGGGCTCCGAAAGCCGCTCTTGACGGCTCCCGGAGCCCGGTCGCCCCAACCTCAGTAGCGGTAGTGGTCGGGCTTGTAGGGGCCCTCGATGTCGAGTCCGAGATACTCGGCCTGCTTCTTGGTCAGGGTCGTGAGGCGTACGCCGAGCGCGTCCAGGTGCAGCCGGGCGACCTTCTCGTCCAGGTGCTTCGGCAACGTGTAGACCTCGTTGCGGTACTCGTCGGGCTTGGTGAACAACTCGATCTGGGCCATCGCCTGGTTGGTGAAGGAGTTAGACATGACAAAGCTCGGGTGGCCGGTGGCGTTACCGAGGTTCATCAGCCGCCCTTCGGAGAGCACGATGACCGAGTGCCCGTCGGGGAAGCGCCACTCGTGCACCTGCGGCTTGATCTCGACCCGCTCGATCCCCGGGAACCGGGCCAGTCCGGCCATGTCGATCTCGGTGTCGAAGTGGCCGACGTTGCCGACGATCGCGTTGTGCTTCATCCTCGCCATCTGCTCGGCCATGATGATGTCCGGGCCGCCGGTCGTGGTGATGAAGATGTCACCGGTCGAGACGACGTCTTCCAGCTCGACCACCTGGAGGCCCTCCATCGCCGCCTGTAGTGCGCAGATCGGGTCGATCTCGGTGACCACCACCCGGGCGCCCTGGCCGCGCAGTGAGTCCACGGCCCCCTTGCCCACGTCGCCGTATCCGCAGACGACGGCGAGCTTGCCGCCGAGCATCACGTCGGTGGCGCGGTTCAGGCCGTCGGCGAGCGAGTGCCGAATCCCGTACTTGTTGTCGAACTTGCTCTTGGTCACCGAATCGTTGACGTTGATCGCAGGGAAGAGCAGCTTGCCCTCACGGGCGAACCGGTAGAGGCGGTTCACGCCGGCGGTGGTCTCCTCGGTCACGCCCCGCAACTGCTTGGCGACCCGGGTGAAGCGCTGACCGTCGGCGGCGAGGCTCTCGGCGAGCGTACGCAGGATGATCTGGTACTCCTCGTGGTCGTCCTCGTCGGGCTGCGGTACGGCACCAACCTTCTCGTACTCCACGCCCTTGTGTACGAGCAGCGTGGCGTCGCCACCGTCGTCGACAATCATGTTCGGGCCCTGGCCGTCGCCGAACTCGAACAGGCGCATGGTGCACCACCAGTACTCCTCCAGCGTCTCGCCCTTCCAGGCGAAGACCGGCGTACCGCTGGGCCGTTCGACCGTGCCGTTCGGGCCGACGACGACCGCGGCGGCGGCCTCGTCCTGGGTGGAGAAGATGTTGCACGAGACCCAGCGGACCTGGGCGCCGAGCGCGACCAGGGTCTCGATCAGCACCGCGGTCTGGACCGTCATGTGCAGGGATCCCGCGACCCGTGCGCCACGCAGGGGCTGGGCGTCGGCGAACTCGCGCCGGATCGCCATCAGGCCCGGCATCTCGTGTTCGGCCAGGCGCATCTGGTGTCGTCCCGCCGCGGCGAGCGACAGGTCCGCGACCGCGAAGTCGACACCGTTGATCTCTTGCAGTCGTGCGTTCATGGATTCCTCTTCCGTACTGCCCGGAGTGCATGGGTTCTCGGTCGGGTGAAATCCGACCGGTACGGCGCCGCGGTGGGTGTGGTCCACGGCGCGGCAAGAGGTGACCTGAAAAAGGGCACCTCCTGCTCGGAGGCGCCCTTGTCACTGGCCCCAGATCGAGCGTGGCGGATGGGATCCGTCGCAGCGCCTCTCGAACCGGGCCGCGCCCCGAGGGACGCACCGGCAGCATAGCGCGCGTGGCCCCGGCACGCACCCTGGCGGGTCGGCCCCACCACCGCCGCCGCCGTGGGACTCGGACAATCGTTTGGGGCACATTCACGGGCCAGGTCGGAAAGGCCGCTCGCACGGTTTACTGTCACCAGTTTCATTCGTTCGTTGCCCTTTGGCCGGCGCCGGTACATCAATTATTCGGCACTGGTACATCGGGGCGGAACGCCCGCGACAGGGCCGACTCGGCTACACCGCCCACGACAGGCGGTGGTGGTCATGGCAATGACCTCGACGGGAGACGGACTGGAGCCGAAAGCAGTTCGGCCCCGGGAGGGAATCGGCGCGGTCCTCGCCTACAAACAATGTTGCGGAACGCCTATACCCTGCAGCCCGCATTATTGTCTGACGCTCTCTTGACAAGGACAACGGGCCATGTTCCTGTTCATGATGATCGCGACCTGCTACGGCGTGTTCCAGCTCGCCGTACTGGGTTCGCTGACCCGATCGGTACGGATGGCCAACCTGTTACTGGCCGTCACGGTGGGGCTCTACGGTTGCGGCGCCGTCGCGGTCGTCCTGCAGATCCTGTACACCCGAGGCGTCGCGGCACTCACCGGCGTGTCGGTCGACGAAGCCGTCCGTACCGCCAGCTACACGGTCGATCCGATCATCGAAGAAGTCGTGAAGGTGCTGCCGCTGCTGGCACTCGTGCTCTTCCGACGGATCCGTACGCAGTGGAGTCTCACCGACTATCTGCTGCTCGGCGCCAGCACCGGGGCCGGCTTCGCGCTCGTCGAGGCGACCATGCGGTGGAGCCATCAGGCCAGCCGCGCCGTCGGCGATCTGAGCCACGGGTGGACGATCGGGGCCGGCATCTTCGGCGGCGGCCAGCACGTCCCCGGCCCGTTCGACATCGTTGCGGCGTGGCTACCAGCCCCGGTCGGGGCCGCCGACACCTTCCTGTCCGCCGGCTCGCCGACGACGAATCTGCACCTGGTCTGGAGCGCGCTCACCGGCTTCGGCCTCGGCCTGCTGGTGCGCGGCCGAGGGTGGCAACGCTGGCTCGGCCTGGCACCATGGCTGTACTCCACCTTCGCGCACATGGTGTACAACCACGACCTGGTCCGGCCTGGCGAGGGCGGCGGGATCTGGTTCTTCTCCGGAGCGGTACGAGCGGTTGACCACGTACTGTGGCTGCTCCCACTGGCGCTACTCGTGGTCGCCGGTGTACTGGACCGGCGGGAGATCCGGGACGGCAAGGTCACGTGGCCGGATGTGCTGCTGCCGGCCGAGCGCACCGGGCGGCAGGGCATCGCCGTCCTCGGACGGTTCGCGACCGTCGGCCTGCCGTGGACGCCGTTCATCGCGATGCGGTTCGCACTGGTGCGCCGGTCGCTGATGTACGCCCGAACCCGCGACGGCGCGGCCGTGGACCAACTGCACGAGCAGGTGCGCTCGGTGCGGGAGCAGATCGAACGGGCCAGCGATCCGACGGTCTGGCGGGCACTGTCCGCACGCCGGGCGCAGGCCGCGCCGGTACGGCCCCGGGACGGCTGGATGCGCCGGCACTGGCAACTGGTGGTGTCGCTCATCCTGCTGCTGCCATCCCTGCTGTTCCTCGTCGTGGGCGGATTCCCATCGACCTCGGGCATCCAGCGTCTGTTCGCCACACCGGCCGTGTTCTTCATCCTGACGGTGTTCGCGGTCGCCACTCTGGTGATGGTGGCGTGGAGTTTCATTCGTACGGTACGCGGGATTCCCCGCGCGTTTCGCGAGGCGTACTCCGATCCGGCGGTGAGCGTGACGTTCCGGTCCGGGATCGGGGTGGGCGCCCTGGGCGTTGGCGCACTGTCGCTCGCACAGGTGTTGGGCGGCGCCGGAGCCAACACGCCAACCGTTTCCAACGCGCACATCCTCGACGCGATCAGCCAGATGACGAACCTCCTGGGACTTGGTCTCCTGGCCCTGTCACTGCTGGCTCTGTTCGCCGCGTTCATGGGCGGTACCGGCGGGTTCGGTGGCGTCCTGGTGGCGGCCATGCTCCGGGTCAGCATGCAACTCCTGTTGCAGAGGATCGCCATCGCCGGCATCGGCATAATCGGGGCGCTCGGCCTGATTCTCGCGATGGCGTCCCTGGGCGGCGGCTCCGGCGGCGGCCGGGGCAGTGGCGATGGTGACGGCCCCGGCGAAAGCGAGGGCAAGAGCGGTGAATCCAGCAAACCGGAGCCGCCGAAATCCCAGGAGCCCGGAAAGCTCACGGACGACCTCGCGGCCGGCGAGAACATGAGTCCCGATCAGGCCAGCTACCAGGAGCAGGTCACCGGCCAGCCAGCCAACAAGACCTACCACGTCAACGGCCGATCCTTCGACGGCTACGAACCGGGTACGGGCGGTAAACCCGGCACGCTGGTGGAGGCCAAACACCTAGGGAACGAAGGACGCTTCGCAAGGGCCTACGAGAACATGAAGAACGGCAATTTCAGCGACGCTCGACACCTGTTCGACAGAGGCGAAAGCCTCCTCGATCAGGCCCGAGCCCAGGTACGCGCAGCAGAGGGAACAGGCGCGCGGATTGAGTGGCGGGTGTCAGGTGAGAGTGCCACCGAGGCGCTGGACATGCTGTTCTCCCACGAGCCGGAGCTCGCCGGAAAAATCGACGTGGTCCATGTACCGATGAACTGACGTTCGAGCGGTACGGCGGCATGGTCGATTCGGCCGGTGCCGTCGCGGTAGCAGCCGGATGCTGCGGTCAGGCTGCCTCAGCGACCCGCTCGACGTCCTGGGGCAGCCAGTCCGGCAACGCTTCCCGGCGGCGCAGCCACGTCCGTGGTATCCCGTTCGCCTCGCTGCCGGTGTAGGCGGCGACGATGCCACCGACGATCGCGGCGGTGGTGTCGACGTCCCCACCAGCCTCGACGCAGGCGGCGATCGCCGCCGGGTAGTCGTGCAGGTGGGTCGCGGCAACCCAGAGCGTGAACGGCACGGTGTCCTGAGCCAGCACCCGCGCGCCGTTGCCAAGGTCGTAGGCCGCCTCCGCCACGCTCCGCCCGAGCAGTGTCCGCGCCCGTTCGACACCGCGTCGAACTTCGCTCTCGACGAGGTAGTCGAGGACCGAGTCGAGCAGTTTCCGGGGCTCGGGACGGGCTCGTACCGTCCGGGCCCACCCCGCCTCGGCGGCGGCGACCGCGACCGCCACCGCGCCGAGCACGGCCTCGGCGTGTGCGTGGGTGACCTCCGCCGAATGCATCGCCTCCAGCGCGGCGGTGCGTGAATCGCCCGCGTGGAACGCGCCCAACGGCGCCACCCGCATCGCGGCGCCGTTGCCCATCGACCCCTGCCCGTGGAAGGCGGACCGGGCCACGTCGCGCCAGGCTGCGCCCTCGCGAATCTGGCGCAGGATCACCACGGCTCCCCCGCCGTAGCCTCGGTACGGCTCGAACCGCTCGGCGAACGCCGTCGCCAGCCGGTCCTGATCAATCCGGCCGTGCGCCCGAAGCTGCTCCGCGATCGAGCAGGCCATCTCGGTGTCGTCGGTCCACGGCCACGGTCCATCGGGTACGTGGCCGGCGGCGAAATCCCCGGCGGAGACACCGGGTACGAAGAACTGGGCGCCCAGAGCGTCGCCCACGGACAGCCCGTCCAGGCTGTCGAAGCAGAGTCGCAACGTTGTCATGTTGCGTCCGATCCTGCCACGGAACCCGGTGCCGCCCCATTCGGAGGGATCTGGTGCCGGCCTACCCGCGCCGGTTCGGACCGCCACGGAGCAGGGCGGTATGGTCGGCGTCGCGCCCCCCCGGGACGCGACCCGAAAGGCGAGCCCATGATCATCCCTGCGCGTTTCAACGGACCACCCGGCTCTGGCAATGGCGGCTATTCGGCCGGGGTCTTCGCCGAGGGTGCCGCGTGCGAGGTGACGCTGCGGGTCCCGCCGCCCCTGGAGACACCGCTGTCGCGGGTGGACGGGCTGGTCCAGGGACCCGACGGCGCCGTCGTGGCCGAGGTCGTGCCGGCCGCCGAGGTCGACACGGTGGTGCCGCCCGTCGGGTACGCCGAGGCCGTCGAAGCCTCCCGCGCGTACGCCGGCTTCACCAACCACCCGTTCCCCACCTGCTACGTCTGCGGACCGGAACGCGGCGACGGCCTGCGCATCTTCCCCGGACGGACGGGCGACGACCGGACTGCCGCACCCTGGACGGTCCCGGCGGAGGTGTCGCCCGCAACGGTGTGGGCGGCGCTGGACTGCCCCGGTGGCTGGGCGGTCATCGCGGCCGGACGCCCGATCGTGCTGGGCCGGATCGCCGTCGTGCTCGACCGGATGCCACTGCCGGACGATCGTTGTGTCGTGGTCGGCGCCCTGGCTCGCGCCGAAGGACGCAAGGCCCTGGTGCACACCACCCTGTACGCCCCGGACGGCGACGCGCTGGCCCGTGCCCGGGCCACGTGGATCGCGATCGGCTGACCGGCAGGAGTCCTCCGGCGACATGGACAACGCTCTGACGTTTGTCAATGTTGGCGCGACGGGCGGGCCGGGACCTGTCGCCCCCTCCGCCGGGTAGCTCACCACCCGCCGGTCGTCGTGGGCCGACCCGGGGCCGCGACGATCTGTGGTGACCAGCCCCGACGTGTCGACCACTGGGCGATGATTACTTCCAGTAATCATCGCCCAATCGACAGCGGACCCGGGGAGCAGGTGACGCGGTTGCCCAGGGTCGTCCACCTCCTGCGGCTGCGCGGGACCGGACCCGCCGCACAGGAGGGTGAGCGACACGCAACCTGGCTGGAGCTCTTCTTCGACCTGGTGTTCGTGCTCGCGCTCTCGTCCGTCACGACGGGACTGGGAGACAACGCGTCACCTACCAGCTCGAAGATCCTGGTCGCGGTCGCGCTGTACCTGCTCGTGCAGTGGGCCTGGGTCAGCCAGTCCTTCTACGACACCCGGTACGACCCGGACGACGGGCTCCACCGAGTCCTCGTGTTCGTGGCGACCGCCGGTGCCGGCGGCATCGCGATCGGCGTACGCCACCTGCCCGAGGACCTGTTGCTGCCGGCCGGCTACCTCCTGGTACGCGGCGCGCTGATCCTGATGTACCTGCGGGTCCTGCTCACCAGTCGGGCGGCGCGACCGGTGGCGATGGTCTACCTCAGCGGGTTCGGGGTCGGCTGGTTTCTCTGGCTCGCGTCACTCGCCGTCGACACGTCGACCCGCCCGGTCCTCTGGGTGATCGCGGTCGTGATCGAACTGAGCACCCCCGCATGGGGATACCGCTGGCTGCGGCACCACCCGGTCAACACCTCGCACCTGCCCGAGCGGCTCGGCCAGTTCACCATCATTCTGCTCGGCGCCACGCTGGCCGACCTGCTCAACGCCGTGCCGCTGGGCCGCCGCCCCGGGGAACTGGTCGGCGCGGTGGTGCTGGCGTTCGTGGTGCCGGTCTCGATCTGGTGGATCTACACCACCTTCCTGACCAGCCGGCTCGCCATACCCCGGTTACGCAACGGGTCGTGGTACGCGTTCCTGCACCTACCGTTCGGCACCTCGCTCCTCTTTCTCGGGTGGACGCTGGGCGCGGTCGTCCAGGAGATCGCCCACGGAGTGCCGCGGCTACCCGACACGCTCCGCGTGCTGCTCGGCGGCTCGATCGTGATCTGGATGCTGTCGGGGCTGCTGTTGCAGTGGGTCTCGCTCGGCTCGCTCCTGCTGAAACGGATCGTCATCGCGGGCGTGGGGATAACGGCGGTGATCGTGACGGCCGCCGTGGTCAGCAATCCGCTGCTCACGCTGGTCCTGACGGCCGCGTCCATGTCCGGCTACTCCGCCCTCGTCAGCTCCGAGATCTACCGAGTCCGCTCGGCCCAGTCGAGTCCCTGACAGAACCCGATCCCGCGACCCGCGACGACGTCCGGCCGAGTCCCGGCGGGGCAACGGGGCGACAGCCGGTGCGGCATACTTCCGGCCGTGCGGGGGAGGTCGAGGTACGCGACGGCATGGTCGGCGTGTCCTTGCGAGCCGCGCAGTACGACTGCCTCCTGGCCCGGGTCACCACAAAGGGACCCACGCTCTGGCGGCCGTCGCACACCCAACTGGCCCCGGGCGAGCTGCCCTGCTCGGCTGGGGTCACAGTGAGCAGCGAGTTCGGGAAATACCCGCACTGACCTGCCCGAAGTCATAGCGTGACCGGGATGCGGATACTCGTCACGGGCGCGGCCGGATTCGTCGGATCCCACGTCGCCGACCTCCTCGCCGACCAGGGGCACGAGGTGGTCGCGCTGGACGCGCTGCTGCCCCAGGCCCACGGCGAGTCGGCACCTCCCTGGTCACGCCGCCACGAATTGATCATCGGAGACGTACGGAACGCCGACCTGCTGGCTGGTGTACTGCCGACGGTCGACGCGGTATGTCACCAGGCGGCCATGGTCGGCCACGGACTGGACCCCTCCGACGCTCCGGCGTACGCCGGCCACAACGACCTCGGCACTGCCAGCCTGCTGGCGGCGATGCACCGGGCGGGCGTACGGCGTCTGGTGCTGGCCAGTTCGATGGTGGTCTACGGCGAGGGGCGGTACGCGTGCGCCCGGCACGGCGTCGTACGACCGACCGAACGGACGCCAGCCGATCTCGACGCCGGCCGGTTCGAGCCGACCTGCCCGGAGTGCTGTGATCCGCTCACTCCCGGGCTGGTGCCGGAGGACGCGCCGCTGGAGCCGCGCAGCACGTACGCCGCCACCAAGCTGGCTCAGGAGCACCTGGCCGGGGCGTGGGCACGACAGACGGGTTGCGGCGTCTGGGCCCTGCGCTACCACAACGTGTACGGGCCGAGAATGCCCCGGGACACCCCGTACGCCGGGGTGGCGTCGATCTTCCGGTCGGCGCTGGCCGCCGGGCGGGCGCCCACGGTGCTGGAGGACGGGCGGCAGCGACGCGACTTCGTCCACGTCTCCGACGTCGCACGGGCGAATCTGCTGGCCCTGACCACGGCACCGCCGAACGGACTGGTACCGCTGAACGTCTGTTCCGGTCAGCCGCGCACAGTCGGGGATCTGGCGCGCGAGTTGGCCGCGGCGATGGGTGGGCCGAAGCCCGAGGTCGTCGGCGGCGGCCGGCCCGCCGACGTGCGGCATGTGGTCGCGGATCCGGCCGCCGCCGCTCGGGTTCTCGGATTCCGCGCCCGGACCGGGTTCGCCGAGGGCGTCGCCGCCTTCGCCACCGACGAGCTGAGGGTTCCGGCGGCGGTCAGCGCTCCGGCCCCGAGGGGCTGACCGGCGAACCCGGGGTACGCGAAGAGCCGGGCCCCGTTTCCGGGGCCCGGCTCTTGTTCGCTGTGCTGGTGGTGTCGTTGTGCTGGTTGCTTACTTGGTCCAGACGTCC
>NZ_JBITIH010000011.1:138050-235262 GCF_044458865.1 Micromonospora sp. NPDC050417 | reverse complement strand
TGCGACGGTCCTCATCGGTCAACGTCAACGGCGGCAGCGTCGGATCTGGCACCCCACCAGCCTACTGCCTACTTACTTCTGACTCAGGACACTAGATAGTCTGGAGCGCCGGCCGCACCCGGTCGGAGAACTCCTGGACGGCGGCCAGACCGGCGTGCGGGGCGAGCTGCTCCGCGATGATGGCGAGATACCCGCGCGCCCGCTCCGAGCGGAGCCCCTGGGCTGCCTCTACAGCCTGGCATCCCACCACGCTGGCTTGCTCCGGCTCGCCCGCCTGCGCATGGGCAAGCGCCAGCAGCGCCAAGTTGAACTGCCGCCCTCGGGCATAGGTGCGGCCGTCCATATCCAGCGACTGCACCGCGAACCGGGCCGCCGTCTCGCCCCGACCGAGAGCAGCGAAGCAATGGCCGAACTTCGCCGACAGGTACGCCTCGTCGAAGTACCCGATCCACTGCGGCGCGCTGGCCCGTTCCGCGCGATCGAAGCTGCGTTCTGCCCGGTCCAGCGCCGCCGCGCACGCGGCTTCGTCGCCACCGACGGCATGGCCGTGCGCCTCTAGGACAGCCGATTCAGCCTGGATCGCGGCGACGCCGGACTCGGCCGCTGTCCGTCCGGCTGCGCGCGCCAGGTCGATCGCCTCCACGGACGCGCCGAGGTAGGCCGCCTGGTGACTCATCGCGGCGAGGATCTCCGCGCCGAGGGGCTGATCGCCTGCCGCGGCTGCCATCCGCAACGCCTGAACCATGTACCGCTGCGCCAGGCCGTGCAGGCCGACATCGTACGATGCCCACCCCGCGAGCTGAGTGGCCTCCGCCGCCGCCGAGAACAGCGCGGCACCGGTGCCGGCGTCGAAGCGGCCCCGCAGCAGCGCCGCCACCTCCGTGTCGAGGAACCGGACCAGCCCATCACGGACGTGGCCCCCGCCGTACCGGTTGTCCAGCGTCCGGTAGACGCCGGTGATCTGTCGGACGGTGTCGACGTCCGGCTGACCCACGAGGCGCTCACCGTCGCCGACTGGCCGCTCATCGAGTCGTACGGTCAGCCAGCGGAACGCCGGCGCGACGAACGCCGCCGCGCTGAACCCGGCCCCCACCAGGAGATCTCGCCGTTGCATGTCGCTCCGCCAGAGTTCCGCCGCGACCTCTACACCGTGTCGCCAGCCCGGTGCGAACTCTAGCCCGGCCAGGTCGTCGAGAACCGGTGCTGCGACGCTCGCGGTCAGTCCGCCGCTGTCGGCTGACACCTCCGTTACCAGGGCGCACAGCTGTCCGCCGGCACCGAGGGCGGCGTCGAGCAGCGCAGCGACGGAGGCGCTCGGGCGCTTGCGGCCTGCTTCAAGGTCCCATAGATAACCATGGGAGCAGTGCACCTGCTGCCCGAGCCGGCGCAGCGACAGCCCTCGCTGTTCGCGTAGCTTCCTCAGACGCGGCCCGAAGGTCGGGTTGACGGCGACGTGCTGTCGCGGCATGGCGCGCTCCTCGGAGCGAGATCATGGTGGCCGTCGCCGCACTGTCCGGGACACGGCTGTGTAGCTAGACGGTACCGCCTGTCCTGCGACCACGCGACCACGAAACGTGTGTCGCGGGCATACCATCAACCGTCACATTCGTCCGAGCCTGTCGGTCCAGATGCCTTCCTGGCCCTCGTCGACGATCGTCTCGCCCACATCGAAGAACACGCGTGCGATCACGTCTTGAATGCGCCTCCGGGCATGGAGTGTGATCTACGGGGGTCCGTGCGGCCGGAGCTGCCGGGCGCAGACGGGCGGCTCGGCTCGTCGGGGATGATCGCGAGGACACGCGGACGGAGCCTCGCGGGAAAGTTGGCACAGTTGCGTTCCCCGGACGTTGGGCACCGCCGTCGGACCACCGCGTACCCGTCCGGACGGATCAATCATTGTCCGCACGATCCACTCTGCGGGCGGAGCTCGTGAGCTGGATCGCGGCAGCTGAATGGTCTTGACAAGGCAGCCCGGTCGAGAGGTACTGGATGCACGTTCCCCGTGCGGCGGTCCTGATCGCCGGGCCACATAGGTCGATGCGTGGGCGCTCCGTAGGAGCGCTTGCTTTCGTTCTGGGCCCGCGCGAGCGGGTCGGTCGACCGGGTGCCGAGCGAGCTACAGGAGGCCGAGATGAAGGATTCTCTCCCGGCGGGTTGAGCCGATGCCCCACCCGGCCGCCGCAATGCCGGGCGGTCGTAGGAGTCCCCTGTCACGGGTTGTGACGGACCCGGGTGCCGCTGGGTTCACCAGCTGCCCTGTCCATTGCTGTCCATCTTTGTCTGCGCGACTGTGCTGCCCGCGGTCGTGTCGACTGCTGCTGCCCTGATCCGCCTCATGCTGGCCGGTGAGCCGGTCTACGCGTTCGTTGACATTTCCACAGTGGTACATCCTTTGGCCGCGTCCGCGCGACCCGCCCTGCCGGGCGTGACCCGGCAGGGTGCCGGCTACCCGCCGCACGGCTCCATCCGGCCGTGCGGCGGGTACGGCCGGCGATCTCACCATGGCGTCGTGGCTGTCGGCGCCGCCTAGCCCTTCAATCAAGGAGTTGTGTTGTTCTCCCACTGCTTCATTCCGCCGCTTCGGCCTCCGGTCGATGGCGGTGACAGATCCCGGCTTGACCTCGGTCCGGGCGTCCGTGTTGACGTCCGGGTTGGGGTCAGTCTTCGGCCGGACCCCCGAACTGACCCCCGAATATCGCTCATATCGCAGGTCACGGCCTCTGTCAGCACCTGCTGCGTGTCCTGCGAGAGACCCTGCATGGTCTCGGGTCTCTCCCCTGGGACCCGTATTACGAGAACCGACGAGGAGGTGAGATCCGGTGGATGATCCCGTCCTCCGCGTTCAGTCCCAGCTCACCGACCGCGACCGGGTGCTGCTGAACTGGTTGTACGACCACGGGGTGCTGACCTCGTTCCAGATCGCCCATGCCCTGTTTCCGTCGTTGGACTTCTGCCAACGCCGGCTGCGCACGCTGCACCGGCTACGGCTCGTGGGCCGGTTCCGGCCCCAGCGCGCCGACGGCGGCTCGTACCCGTACCACTACGTCATCGATCAACTCGGCGCCGAAGTCGTCGCCGCAGCCCGCGACGAGCGGCCACCACGCCGCGATCACGCCCGTGCAGAGCGGCGACGCTGGACCTCTAGCCGCAGCCTGGCGCACCGGCTCGGGATCAACGGCTTCTTCACCGACCTGGCCGGCTACGCCCGTACCCGACCAGGAGCGGAGCTGCGCCGATGGTTGCCGGAATCGGCGTGCGGCAGAGCCGGGGCCTTCACGAGCCCCGAAGATCCGGGGCTGGTGCGCGCCTACCAACCCCGGGTACGACCGGACGGGTACGGCCTGTGGGCCGAGGACGGTGCCGAGGTACCGGTCTTCGTGGAGTACGACTCGGGCGGCGAGCAACTGTCGGTCCTACTCGGCAAGCTGGTCGGGTACCAGGAACTGTTTGCCACGATCGGGCGGGTGTGGCCGGTGCTGTTCTGGCTGCACTCCGCTGCCCGGGAACGCAACCTGCGGCGCCTGCTCGCCGAGGCGTCACCGCCGGTGCCGATCGCCACCGGCACCCGCGATCACGCCACGGCGACGGGGCTCTCTCCGGCTGACGCCGTCTGGGCCATCGCGCACGGCGACAGCCAGCGGTACCGGCTGGTTGACCTCGCCGCGTACGTCGCCGACCAGCGACACCCACCGTTGGAGGCGGCATGAGCAGTGCCATCCGATCACCAGGAGGCGGCCCATACCTCGCCGGCTCCGCTGACAGCAAGAGCGAGGATCTGTCACCCGGCTGTCACGGCGAGACCGGCCAGCGCGGACAGCGCCGTGACAGATCGGGGCCCCTTCCGACATCACCCTTCCCGAGGTATCGTCCCGCGCCTTCTGCTGGCCGATACCCGCGCTTATGCGCGATCGTCCCCGTGATCAGCAGATTGAGAGGTACGGACATGATCTTTATCCCGATGCAGACCATCTCGGCAGCCGTCGATGCCGACGCCGCCGCGGTCCGGACGGAGGAGGTGCTTCGCCACGACTACGCCGCAGAACGATGCGGACGGTCCCCGGCGGACCGACCGGGCTGAGGGAGCCGTCCAGATCTTGATCATGCTCGCGATCGGCGGGGCCGCCGGTGCAGCGAGCTTCACCCACGTCCACAACGTCGCCGCAGCACACGGTCAACCAGGATGGCTTGCCTGGGCGGACGCGATCGTCCTGGAGCTGATGTCCATCGCCTCCGGACTCGAGCTGCGCCGCCGCAAACGCGCCCGTGCCTCGACGAGGTTCCCGGCGGTCGTCCTCGCCTGCGCGGTCACACTGTCCCTCGCCGCGCAGGTCGTCGAGGCTGAACCGTCACCGATCGGCTGGATCGCCGCAGCCGTGCCGGCGCTGGGCTTCCTCGTCATGGTCAAGGTCGCCCTCGGGTACGCCGGTACGGCGTCCCGGACCGGCACCGCCCCGTCCGCAACAGATCAGCTGGGCCGGATCGCAGACGTCGAGCCGCACGCCGGACCAAGCGATAGGGCCCGGTCCGCCGAAATGGCGGCGGAGCGGTCAGCCGACCGGACCGTCCACCCGTCCGGCACCAGCCATCGAGCGGACGGACGGACCGGCCGCCGCAACAGAAGTTCTTACGAGCGGTCCGCGGACCACTCGCAGGATGCGGACGGACTACTTCCTGCAGCACGGCGCATCCGGGACCAGCTCGCCGCGGACGAGCAGGCGCTCACCCGGGCAGCGCTCGCTGAGGCTCTCCGCACTGCAGGCCACACCGTTTCCAACACCCGCGTATCCGATCTCCTCAAGACCCTCAAAGCCGAGTCCCCGGCGACTGGGTCCAAGGACAGCCGGACTCCACCGGCCGCGACGGCGGCACCACTACCGAAACCCGATCAGCGGTCGGCGGGCATCGACCCACCCGACCACGTGGCCGGCACCACCGACCGGCCAGACATGGACGACAACCATCGATCCCACGAATCTGAGACATCTCACAACGATCAGGAGCACCTCGATCATGAGCACCCACGTGAACCCAACTGAGCAGCCTTACCGCGCACGCTAAACACCGCACCCACCATCCACACTGCTGAACCTGCGCCCGCTGCCGCCGAGGTGTGGACCGCCGAACGCCTCCGCGCCCTTGGCGTGACCACCACTCTCGCCACCGCGGCCTCGGTACTCGGGATCAGCCGATCCCAGGCGTACCGGCTCGCCGCCACCGACGCCTTCCCCACACCCCTGATCCGAGCCGGCACCCGCATCATCGTCCCGGTCGCCGGCCTGCTCCGGCTCCTGCTGCTCGAAACCCCCGCCCCGGCCGCCGACGACCGGCGACTTGATTGTGGCGGCGAGGCAAGCGTGGATGCAACGACCGCGCCACCAGCGGACTACGCCCACCACCGCTGGCGGCACCACGCCGAGCACCAGGGAGACGATGAGTGAAGGGATCCACCTTCAAACGCTGCGGCTGCCGCGACACCACCTCGGGCCGGCGGCTGGGGCGCTCCTGCCCCCAACTCCGCCGGCCCGGCGGTGGCTGGTCCCGCAGCCACGGCCAGTGGCACTGGCAGATCGAAGTTCCCGCCCGCGCTGACGGCAGTCGCCGGCCGCTGCGGCACGGCCCGTACTCGACCCAGGCCGACGCCGACACGGTCCTGGACCGCATCCGGGCCGCGCTCGCCGTCCCCGACCCCACCGACCCGCACGCCACCGTCAAGACCGGCGACCTCATCGAAACCGCTGTCAAGACCGGCGCCCCCGTCCCCAACCCGGACCAGATTCGCCGGGCGCTGCACCTGGACATCACCCCAACCGAACTGCCGACCGTGGCCAACTACCTCACTGACTGGCTCGCCGGGCGCAAGAACATCAAGAAGGGCACCCTGCGCTCCTATGAAGGCCACGTCCGGCTGTACCTGATCCCGTACCTCGGCCACCTGCGCATCGACCGGCTCCGGCCCGGCCACATCGACGCCATGTACGACGCCATCGACGAACGCAACACCACCATCAGTACTCTGCGTGCCAGCCGAGACCAGGCCAAGCGGGACCAGGTCAAGGGCCAGCGCGTCGTCGGCCCGGCGACTCAGCACCGCATCCACGCGACGCTGCGTAAAGCCCTCAACGACGCGATGCGCCGTCACCGGCTCATCGACGCCAACCCCGCCCTCATGGTCGAACTACCCCCGGCCCGGCCACCGAAGCCGACCATCTGGACCGACCAGCGCGTCAAGACCTGGCGCGACACCGGCAAGATCCCCAGCCCCGTCATGATCTGGACCCCCGAACAGACCGGACGATTCCTCGACCACACCCACGACGCCAACGACCGGCTCTACGCCCTCTACCACCTCATCACCTTCACCGGCCTACGCCGAGGCGAAGCCTGCGGCCTGCACTGGGACGACCTCGACCTCGACGCCCGGACCCTCACCGTACGGTGGCAGCTTGTTCAACACGGCTGGGCCACCGCCATCGACACTCCCAAGACCACCGACAGCGAAGCCGCCGTCGCCCTCGACGCCGAGACCGTCACCGTCCTGCGTGCCCACCGTGCCCGGCAACACCGCGAACGCTTCGCCGCCGGCACCGCCTGGACCAAAACCGGCCTCGTCTTCAGCACCCCTACCGGTGGCCGGCTCCATCCCGCCGACGTCACCGACCACTTCCACCACCTCGCCACCCAAGCCGCACTACCACCCATCCGCCTCCACGACCTCCGCCACGGCGCCGCCACCATGGGCCTCGCCGCCGGCGTCCAAATGAAGGTCATCTCCAACCGGCTCCGCCATTCCAGCCCTCACTTCACCGCCAAGTTCTACGGCGACGTTCTCCCCGAGCTATCCCACGCCGCCGCCGAAGCCACCGCGTCGGTCGTCCCGCGGCGCCGTGGAGCGACAGGGCCGGCGTAGTCCGCGGGCTGCCCACACGTCGCCAGCAGCGTTGCGTCAGCCGGCAGTGCCGCCTGCTGGCCGCACTCCGGAGCCGAAGGAACAGGGTCGGACTGGCCCGCGTCGGGGCGAGCCACGTCAGTGCCCGACGCTATCGTTAGGGCACGCAGTTCAGGCGTTGCTCATTGTGATGAATCTGTCGCTCAGCGGCATGCGAAGGATGGACGCCTCAGCATGGACAAGTCGCACTTCCGCCCCACCGCAGCTCGTGGGCAGGCTCTGCTCTCGACGTGGACAAGGGGGTGACGTGACGTTGGCTCTCAAAAAGTCGGACCTGTATAGCTCACTCTGGCGGAGCTGCGACGAGCTGCGCGGCGGTATGGATGCCAGTCAGTACAAGGACTACATCCTCACGTTGCTGTTCGTGAAGTACGTGACGGACAAGGCCAAGTCCGACCGGACCTCCTTGATCGATGTGCCCGCAGGTGGCTCCTTCGATGACATGGTTGCCCTCAAGGGTGACAAGGAGATCGGCGACAAGATTAACAAGATCATTGGTAGGCTCGCCGAGGCCAACGGGCTGGAGAAGGTCATCGACCTGGCCGACTTCAACGACGAGGAGAAGCTCGGCAAGGGCAAGGAGATGCAGGATCGCCTCTCCAAGCTGGTGACGATCTTCGCTGACCTGGACTTCCGAGGGAGCCGCGCCGAGGGCGACGACCTGCTTGGCGACGCCTACGAGTACCTGATGCGGCACTTCGCCACGGAGTCGGGCAAATCGAAGGGACAATTCTACACCCCGGCCGAGGTCTCACGCGTGCTTGCCAAGGTCGTCGGCATCGGACCGGGCACCCGGCAGGATCACACGGTCTACGACCCCACGTGCGGGTCGGGCTCGTTGCTCCTTAAGGTTGCCGATGAGGCTCCGCGAGGCATCACGATCTATGGCCAGGAGAAGGACAACGCCACTTGGGCGCTGGCCAAGATGAACATGATCCTCCACGGCAACGAGGACGCCGACATCCGCAAGGGTGACACTATCACCAGCCCGCAGTTGATCACGGGTGTACAGCTGCGGACCTTCGACTTCGCTGTCGCCAATCCGCCGTTCTCGATCAAGTCATGGAGCAACGGCCTGGAGAACGAGTACGGTCGATTCGAGTTCGGCCGACCGCCGGAGAAGAACGGCGACTACGCCTTCCTGCTGCACATTCTCAAGTCCCTCAAGAGCACCGGCAAGGCCGCGGTCATCCTGCCGCACGGTGTTCTCTTTCGCGGCAACGCCGAGGCCAGCATCCGTAAGGAGCTGCTGCGTCGTGGCTACATCAAGGGCATCATCGGCCTGCCAGCCAACCTCTTCTACGGCACCAGCATCCCGGCCTGCATCGTCATCCTCGACAAGGAGAACGCCCAGGCGCGCACTGGCGTCTTTATGATCGACGCCTCGAAAGGCTTCATCAAGGACGGCAACAAGAACCGCCTCCGCAGCCAGGACATCCACAAGATCGTCGACGTCTTCAACAGGCAGGTTGAGATCGAGCGCTACTCGCGCATGGTCCCGCTGCACGAGATCGCCGATCCGAAGAACGACTACAACCTCAACATCCCGCGCTACATCGATTCCTCCGAGCCAGAGGACACCCAAGACCTTCACGCGCACCTGCACGGAGGGATTCCGGAACGCGACCTGGACGCGCTCGGCCGTTACTGGGAGGCGTTCCCGAGCCTTCGTGCCACGCTTTTCAAGCCAAACCGCCCCGGCTACAGCGATCTCGCGGTCGGCGTGACCGAGGTGCAGCAGACCATCCTGGACTCCGACGAGTTCAAGAAGTTCGCTACTGACGTACGCAGCAAGGTCGATGACTGGTTCACCGCCCACCGGCCGATCCTGCAAGCCCTGGACGCGGACACCGTTCCCAGGGACCTGATCACTACGATCAGCGACGACCTACTGGCCAGGTTCAAGGATACACCCCTGCTCGACGAGTACGACGTCTATGAGCAGCTCATGACCCACTGGCACGGGGTTATGCACGACGATGTCTTCCTCATCATGAACGAGGGTTGGCTGGACGCGGCGAAGCCTCGCAAGACCATTGAGGACAAGGAGCGCAAGCTCACCGAGACGCCGGACCTCATCGTTGGTTCGGGCCGTAGCGCCACCAAGTACAAGATGGACCTCGTCCCACCTGCGCTCGTGGTCGCTCGCTACTTCGCGAACGAGCAGGCCGATGTAGATACGCTAAACGCGGCGGCCGAGGAAGCCAGCCGCGCCGTCGAAGAGTACATCGAGGAGCACGCCGTCGAAGACGGCCCGCTTGCCGAGGCGATGGACGACGGCAAGATCTCCAAGGCCCTTGCCTCAGCCCGACTTAAGGTGGCGCGGCACGAAGGAGCTGACCCGGAAGAGATCAAGGCCCTCCAGCACCTGATCAAGTTGTACAACGAAGAAGCTGTTGCCAAGAAGGCCGCCAAGGAAGCCCAGGCCGCACTCGACCTGGCGACCCTGAAGAAGTACGGTGACCTCACCTTGCCAGAGATCAAGCAGCTTGTACTCGACGACAAATGGCATGCAACGGTCACCAGCCGCGTGGCGTCTGAGGCTGACTCGCTCACGCTCGCCCTCGTCGAACGGCTGGAGGATCTGGGAGATCGCTATGTTGCGACGCCGGGCGAGATTGATGCTCGCCTCGCCGACCTCGACGCCAAAGTTTCCGCGCACCTTCATCAGATGGGTGTTACAGAGTGACCCGCCGTGTCATCGAAGACTGGAGACCAACGCGCCTCAGCGATTTGGTGTCGTTGCAACGTGGTCACGACTTGACCTGGCGACAGCGTAGGCCCGGGGCTATACCGGTAATAGGATCGGCAGGAGTCAATGGCATGCACGACCGAGCGATCGCACCCGGGCCGGGTGTTGTGCTCGGACGCAGCGGTGCATCGTTCGGTAAGGCTCACTACATTGACCGCGACTATTGGCCGCACAATACGGCCCTGTACGTGACTGACTTTCACGGGAATGAGCCGCGCTTCGTCTACTATCTACTCGACTCCATCGACTTTACTCGACACAACAGTGGTGGGGCCCAGCAGTCACTCAACAGAAACTTCATTGCCTCGATCACCCTCAATATCCCCGAACGCGAAGAGCAGCAGCGGATAGTCGCTGCTCTGGACGGTGCATCAGACCAAGCCGCCGCGATCGAAACGCTAATCGCCAAGAAGCGGGCGATCAAGCAGGGCATGCTGCAGCAGCTGCTGACCGGCAGGACCCGTCTGCCCGGCTTCACCGACCCTTGGCGCGAGGTCTTGCTCGGCAATCACGTAAGCTATCTCAAGACAGTTGCATTGTCGCGGGCGCAGCTTGACGTCGAGTCGCCCGTCCGCTATCTGCACTACGGCGACATCCATACTCGGAGCAGCGTCACGTTGGATGCTGCGCACGAGGCGATGCCACGAGCGAGTTCGACGTTGCTGCGGAATGCTGGTCGACTCCAGGTCGGGGATCTCGTGTTCGCTGATGCGTCAGAGGACCCAGACGGAGTCGGTAAGTCGGTCGAGGTGACGTCGATACCCGATGCGGGCGTGGTTCCCGGTCTTCACACCATCGCGGCACGGTTCGACAAGGCAGTGTTGGCGGATGGCTTCAAGGCGTATCTTCAGTTCATTCCGTCATTTCGGAACGCCTTGCTCCGCCTTGCTGCGGGTACCAAGGTCTTGGCGACAACGCGCTCGTTCATCTCCAGCATCACGCTAACGCTCCCGGACATCGACGAGCAGCGAGTAATCGCTTCGGCCATCGCCGACGCCGATCGTGAGATCAGCATTCTCCTCGTTCGGCTAGCGAAGGCGAGGGATGTCAAGAAGGGCATGATGCAGCAGCTACTGACTGGGCGTATCCGTCTTCCGGCCAAGGAGGGCGCGGCATGAGCAACGTCGGACAACCCGAGCGCAAGGCACAGGATCGTGTCGTTGCTCTATTCCAAGAGTCGCTGGGCTACGAATACGTCGGCAACTGGGAGTACCGCGACGGGAACTCGAACGTCGAGGTCGAGCTGCTTGCGCAGAATCTCCGTGCTCGCGGCTACAGCGACAACCTCATAAACAAGGCGGTCGACAAGCTGAAGAGCGACGCTTCGCTCGGCGGCGGCCGCGACCTCTACGAGGCGAACCGCGACGTCTATGGCCTGCTGCGCTATGGGGTGAAGGTCAAGCCCGGGGTGGGCGAGCAGACGGAGACGGTGTGGCTCATCGACTGGGCACGCCCGGAGGCCAATCACTTCGCCCTGGCGGAGGAAGTGACGGTGCTGGGCCAGCACACCAAGCGCCCAGACATCGTGCTGTACGTCAACGGCATCGCGCTCGGGACGATCGAGCTGAAGCGCTCGAAGGTCGCGGTCTCCGAGGGCATCCGACAGAGCTACGGAAACCAGCGGCCCGAGTTCATCCGCTCGTTCTTCACGACGGTGCAGCTCGTGATGGCCGGCAACGACGTGGAGGGGCTGCGCTACAGCGTCATCGACACGCCGGAGAAATACTGGCTGTCCTGGCGCGAGCCGTCTGACATAGCCGACCCCCTCGATCGTTCCCTGACCCAGCTCTGCTCGAAAGAGCGTCTGCTGGAGCTGGTCCACGACTTCATGGTCTTTGACGCGGGACAGAAGAAGACGTGCCGGCACAACCAGTACTTCGGAGTCAAGGCGGCCCAGGAGCGCATCGCCAAACGCGAGGGCGGCATCGTCTGGCATACGCAGGGGTCGGGCAAGTCCCTGACCATGGTGTGGTTGGCCAAGTGGATTCGCGAGCACCAGTCCGATGGCCGCGTGCTGCTCATCACCGACCGCACCGAGCTGGACGAGCAAATCGAGAAGGTCTTCCGTGGTGTCAACGAGTCCATCTACCGCACCAAGAGCGGCGCAGACCTGCTGGCCACCCTCAACACGAGCGAGGAGTGGCTAGTCTGCTCGCTGGTCCACAAGTTCCGCGGCTCGGAGGACGAATCGGCCCGCGACCAGGCCGAGAGCGAGTTCATCCGCGAGCTGAACGCGACCGTCCCCAAGGACTTCCGCGCCAAGGGCAACCTCTTCGTCTTCGTCGACGAGGCCCACCGCACCCAGTCGGGTAAGATGCACGACGCCATGAAGGCGCTCATGCCGGGCGCCATGTTCATCGGCTTCACCGGCACACCGCTGCTCAAGGCCGACAAGGCCACCACGATCGAAAAATTCGGCAGCTTCATCCACACCTACAAGTTCGATGAGGGTGTGGCCGACGGCGTTGTGCTCGACCTGCGCTATGAGGCGCGCAACATCGACCAGGAGTTGACCTCACCAGAGAAGGTCGACAAGTGGTTCGAAGCTAAGACCAAGGGCATGACGGACCTGTCCCGCGCTGAGCTCAAGAAGCGCTGGGGCACCATGCAGAAGGTTGTCAGCTCGGAGCCGCGTGCCCGGCAGATCGTCAACGACATCCTGCTCGATATGGAGATCAAGCCCCGCCTGTCGGATGGCCGAGGCAACGCCATTCTGGTCAGTTCGAGCATCTATCAGGCGTGCAAGTTCTATGAGCTGTTCAGACAGGCCGGGTTCAAGGGCAAGTGTGCCATCATCACGTCGTACGCGCCGCAGGCGGGCGACATCGCTAAGGAAGACGCCGGCCACGGCGCCACCGAGCGACTGCGCCAGTACGAGATTTATCGGCAGATGCTCGCCGACCACTTCGACGAGCCTGCCGACAAGGCGATGGCCAAGGTTGAGCAGTTCGAGAAGGACGTCAAGGACCGCTTCATTAACCATCCCGGTCAGATGCGCCTGCTCATCGTCGTCGACAAGCTCCTGACCGGCTTCGACGCCCCGAGCGCTACCTACCTTTACATCGACAAGAGGATGCAGGATCACGGGCTGTTCCAAGCCATCTGCCGGGTCAACCGCCTCGACGGCGACGACAAGGACTACGGCTACATCGTCGACTATCGGGACCTGTTCAACTCGCTTGAGTCCGCGATCACCGACTACACCGGTGGCGCCCTGGAAGGCTACGAGAAGAAGGACATAGAGGGCCTGCTGTCCGACCGGATCGAGAAGGCCCGCGAAGACCTCGACGAAGCTTTGGAGAAGATTCGGGCGCTGTGTGAGCCGGTCGAGCCGCCGAAGAACACCTTGCAGTACCAGCAGTACTTCTGTGCCCGCGAGCAGGGTGACGCCGAGCAGCTTAAGGCCAACGAGCCCAAGCGTGTGGCGCTGTATAAAGCTGTGGCGGCCGTGACCCGCGCGTACGGCAACCTCGCCAACGAGATGAACGCCGCTGGCTACAGCGATGCCGAAGCCGTAGCGATCAAGGACGAGATCGCCCACTATGCCAACGTGCGCGACGAGGTCAAGTTGGGCGCCGGTGAGAACGTCGACTTCAAGCAGTACGAGGCCGGCATGCGCCACTTGCTTGACACCTATATCAACGCAAAGCCCTCCGAGGTGGTGTCCGACTTCCAGGACGCCGGGCTGATTCAGCTGATTGTGCAAATGGGTGCCGGTGCGCTCGACAAGCTTCCCGCAGGAATCAAGAAAGACCCCGAAGCGGTAGCGGAGACGATCACGAACAACATGCGTAAGGTGATCATCGATGAGCGCGCGATGAACCCTAAATACTACGACAAGATGTCCGAACTGCTCGACGCCATCCTCGAAGAGCGGCGCCAGGGGGCGCTGGACTACAAAAATTACCTCGCGAAGCTGCTTGAGCACGCGACTAAGCTCGGCAAGGGCGAGTCCGACACCGAATATCCGGAGTGGGCCAATAACGGTGCCCGTCGCGCCCTGATTGACTTCTTCTGGCCGTCAACCGAGATTGCTGTTGAGATCGATGCGACAATCCGACACACCAAGCCGGACTCGTGGGTGGGCAATCCGATCAAGGAGAAGAAGGTCAAGCGCGCAATCGCTCGGGCACTGCCTGACCACTTCGACCGGCTTGATGAACTGTTTGAACTGGTACGGGCACGCCATGAATATCGCTAGTGCCCACCTGACGATCCTTGGCATCGACGTCGACGTCATTTATAAGGACATCAAGAATCTGCACATCGGCGTCTATCCGCCACTCGGGCGGGTCCGAGTTGCAGCTCCACGGAGGCTTGACGACGAGCACGTTCGACTGGCCGTGATTCAGCGGTTGTCGTGGATCAAACACCGGCGTGAGCAGCTGCGCTCGGCCGCGCGCCAGTCCGAGCGAGAGATGGTCACAGGCGAGTCCCACTATGTTTGGGGCGTTCGCCGCCGTATGAAGATCATCGAGCGCCCAGGGCGGGCGCACTTCGAGGTAGACGGCGAACGGCTGCTACTGTACGTCCCTGCCGGCGCTACAGCCGAGCGACGACGTGAACTGCTCGACCGATGGTGCCGGGAGCAGCTACGACAAGCGATCCCGAGTCTTATTGCCAAGTGGGAACCGATCCTGGAAGTGTCGGTGCCGCGATGGACAATCAGGCGCATGAAGACCAAGTGGGGGTCATGCAACCGGGAGAGCGGGCACATCTGGTTCAACGTTGAGCTTGCCAAGAAGCATCCAGCCTGCTTGGAGTACATTGTCGTCCATGAGATGACGCATCGCCTTGAACCCAACCACGGCCCGCGTTTTACCAAGATCATGGACCAGTTCATGCCCAACTGGCGGAGTCTTCGGGACCAGCTAAACGACGCTCCTCTAGCCGAGGAGACCTGGTGAGGTGCGGACTTGCGCAAGCGATGTCGGGTGCTCGACGGGTGCAATCGCCGAGGGGGCCCCAGTCGGTTCACGTTACTACGCTCGACCTCCGGATATCCCAGGTACGCCAGCGTCCCAGCGGTTCAAACGGCGTCAACTGACCCTCATATCCGGGAGACACGGCCGAAGCGTCGACGATCGAAGGCGGCGAGATGAGTGGAAAGGTCCATGAGAACGCCGTCCGGGACGCTTTGGCGTCCCGCCTCGCCCTGATCGAGCCAGGGCTGAGGTGCGTTGCCACGGAGTATCGGCTGCCAAGCCGGGTGGGCGCTGGCGGACGGATCGACATCCTCGCGCGGGACAGCACAGGCAGCTTCGTGATCATCGAGTTGAAGCGTACGGAAGCCGCCGCTGAGGTGGCGTTGCACGAGCTGCACAAGTATGTGGAGCTGTTCCGTCGGGAGAAGGGAATCGGCCCCGCTGACGTCCGCGTGGTGCTTGCGGCGGTCGAATGGCGCGGGCTGCATGCCGCGTTCAGCCAGGCGGCCCGGGAGTGGTCCATGGATCTACGTGGGTACCGGTTGACGCTGAAGGATGACGGAGTGACCCCGATTGCTGCTGACCGCGTGCAGCCGCTGGCAGAGGCCACTGTTCGGGAGCTGACCCCAATCCAGCTGCTGGTACAGACGCGCACCGGCAACCTCGACGCGATCTGGCGCTGGGCCCTACGTGAGTTGCAGGCCGCCGGCGTACGCCACATGGTCGGCTTCGAGGTCGCCCACCCGACGTACGACCCGGGCATCTATCTCGTGCTCGGTCGGATGTCGCCACTCGTTTCTGATATGGCCAGTGGCAACGAGGACGGGTGCGGCACCGTAGACAATGGCGAATGGGAGGAGGAAGTATTCGACGTCTCCGACGCACCACCCGGCTACGAGGCGGAGCACCGCGCACAGGGTTGGCTGTGCCGGTCGTTCAACTCCTTCCAAATCGAGTTGGGGCATCCGCATGTACTCGCGCAACTGGCAGCCGACCCGGACTGGACCATTCGCGCCGTCCGCCGTACCGGGGTGTACACCGACGAAGTGCTGTACCCGGATGATGAAGTGCTGTTCGATGCTCAGTGCGGCGGGTTATCGGACGTCAAGTACTCCGGATCAGCGCGGGTCGATCACCCGGCACGGTGGCAACGCCTCCTCGACCGTCTCAACCGGGCGTTGGCCGGAAACGCAGACTGGGCGCGGATCGTGCACGCCTGGTGCCGGGAACTTACTGCAGCCGAGGACTCAGTCGAACTGACTTGCCATATCTATAACCCGTGTGACCTGCCGGCGGCGGTGGCGTTCGGTTGGCCTTCGCGGTGGCTTGAGTTCGTTCCGATGGGGCTGTGCGTGGCCCGGGCGGCTGGCAAGCCCGCCAGGACGCTGCAGTGCGTACTCGCCTGGAACGGCTTGGGCATCGATGTGCCGAGCGCGTTCGAGTGCGCCTACCAAGACCCGATGAAGTGGATCATCGCCCGTAATGGTGGTGTTGCCTGGGAGACTGATCTCGAGTTCCTCCGGCTTCTCGGGCTGCGGTACGTCGTGCTGGAAACCATCGAGGGTGAACGCTTGCCGCGCCAAGTGGACTGGGACGATGACGACTGGCTGGTGCGCCGTGAGCCCGATCGAGTCGACGGCGCGGGCGTCGCATGGAGCGGAGTCCTGCCGCTCGCCAAGTGGGTGCACGACAACCGGCGTGGTCTGGACCTCCTGGCCACCTGGTTGCGCTCCGAGGCCGGGATCTCCATGCCCACGGGCACGCTCGAACGGGCGCCGCGCGGGTAGTGGCAGGTACAGCTCCGGGTGACGCTCCTTGAGGGTGCATGAGCTGCCTGGGCCGGGTGCTCTCCGGGTGCTCGGACGCTGTGGATGACCGTGTAGTCGGCTGGACCTGGTGGACGAGGCGAGCGGGAAGCCGGGCGAGAACCGGCGCGGACTGGACCATTTGGACGGGCCGGGACGCGCCCGACTCTTTAAGATCAGGCTCTTAATCCGCGGGTTCGGGGTTCGAGTCCCTGGCGGCGCACCACTGGAAAGGCCCTGACTCGGTGTAAACACCGAGTCAGGGCCTTTTCCGTGTCCGGTGATGGTGGGCCGGATGGTCGGGGGTGCTCGGGAGCCGTTGGACCGGGCTGGCATCGGTGGGACGGGGTGGAGTGGCGGGGGTGCCTCGGATCTGGTGACTCATTGTGCGTGCGTTCTTCGACCCGGTAACTGTGCACCGCTGGTGGTAGGCCGCCGGGAGCGGATAGGGCAAGTCGTGCGTGAGATCGTGCGCAGGTCGGTGCGGGCCATTCCTCTCGATGGGGACGGCCGCTTGGTGCTGATCAAGCGGGTCGAGCCCGGCCAGGCGCCGTACTGGACAACCCCGGGCGGCGGCTTGGAGTCGACGGACGTCTCCCTGGAGGCGGCACTTCGCCGCGAGTTGCGCGAGTACCGGGCAGGAGTTCGCTGACCCCTCGCATGGTGACTACCAGCTCGACCGGGTGACGATCGACAAGCTGCCCGCGCGGTGGATCTCAAGCCTGATGCGCTGAAAGAGTTCATCAGCGCCAATGAGGAGGCCCTGTTCTCATGTAGGGCAGGCTGACCACAGCATCGTTGGGCCGAGCCTGAAGTCCCGAGCTGTCTGAAGGTTTCTCGCGGGCTTCGGACACCGCCCAGGATGGCGGCGAGCAGCCGGCGGGCTGTGCTAACAACCTCGGCAGCCCCCGCATCGTCACTGGCGTGGCGGGAAGGGCGGAGACCGGCCGGATTGGTGGGTGTAGGGCTCCTGCATGCGCCCGCAGCGCGGAATGTCGGGGGATGAACATCGCCAGCGGGCAACACGCGCTTATGCCGGCACGGCAGCGAGGTCCCGTACCACCGCACCGACCTGTCGGCGGAGGCGGGCAGGATTTAGGTACACGACTTCAATGATCGACCACGCTCGGTCACTACCGAATGTGAGACAGGGACGAATGTGAGACAGAGTCGTTCGGTTGACCGACCCTTCAGCGGGTAGCGGGTAGCGGGAGGGGGAGGTCCGTGTCCGGACGGAAGCCGTAGTGGTGCCACCTCGGCCCGGCACCCCTGCCCGCTTACTCGGCGACGCTCTATCACAGTTTCGCGTGCCCGATGTGCCGCCGAGCAATTCGTGTAGACATGGGACGTTCTAGGTCGCTCTGGAAGCATCCCTTGTTGACTTTCGTCAAGGGCTCGTCAAGATCCAGAACTTGCACGTCAAGGGCGAGTGAAAGGCATTGCGTGGCTTGTTGTCCCGGCGTGAGTATTGCCCTGTGGCAGGGAAGCGTTCAGGGCTTCAGAATAGCTGCCAGAATGTCTAAGGAGTGGGAATGGAAACGTCCGAGACCCCCAAGGCCGTCCAGGCCAAGCGGCTTGCGCTGGCCGTCGTCGCCGCTGCGGCACTCGGTGGAGCGATTGCCGCGCCCGCTATCGCGGCCGAGAAGCCCCAGGACTCGTCCGTCCAGCAGGTCGAGGCGTGGAACTACCACGAGCCGTACTACATCTGATAGTAACGGAATTGCGGCCACGCCCGTGGTGCTGGCCATCTCAGAAGGACGCTTGATTGTCCTGGCTGAGATCGGTCGGCCCCTGGGGGGTTGTTGTGAACCCGGGCGATAACCCTGGGTGCCCGCGCGCGTTCCGATGAATGACGCGGACACGGGTAACCCAGGTTGCTCGGAAGGGCGGTAGGCACAGGCCGTTGCGATCATGGATTTTGACCCCCTCTGATCCCCGCACGCCTGTGCCTACTGCCCTCCGGTCCGGCTCCTCTGGCACCGAGCCTCACCCGCTGCCGGTCCCGCCCGGAGCCGAGATGATGAGAGCGGGGCCGACCTTCCCGTGAATGCCACCTCCGTGTTGTAGATGGCCGAACCTCAGCGCACGAGAAGATGCCTACAACCATGAAACTGCCGAAGTACCGCCCCGCTCCTGGCGTACACGCACTCACCGAGCGGCTGCTGTCTCTCACCACCGCATGTAGACCTGCTGCCTGCCCGGTCCATGTCGGCCTCGGCGCGCCGGTTGCCAACTCCACCAACCTCGGGCACATCACGTACGGCATCGCCCGGGAGTTGGTCAATGGGACGGCACACCTACTTCCTTCCTTCAACACCTTCCCTCGCCCAGAACGGCGCGTTCTCGATGCCGCGAGCTGGGATCGCATCGATGCCACCAGCGCCGAGTTCGCCCAAATGCCGGCGGACCTCGCCACTGAGTTGTGGCATCAGGTGGACCAGATGTGTCGCGACCGAGGCTCCCTGACGCCCGCGGAACGCTGCGCAGCGAGTGACCTTCTGCTGCGCCTGGGGTATCCGCTACGGGCCGGCGAGATCTTCGACCTCCTCGGTGCTGACCTCGCTGATCACCCCATTCACCCCGAGACGGTCCGTTCCGAGTTGGCTGTCCTGCTGCGGCTCTATCCGGACGCACACCCCCAGTTGGAGGAGTGGGCGTTGCGTGGTGCCGCGAACTCCGCCGTGCCGCCCCAAACCCGCGTTCGGCTCGCCAACTACGTCGTTGTCTCGAACGGTAAGCGCGGGACCGACGTGCCTGCCCTGCATCGTGCCGCCGAATTCGGGCGGGATGCCATGGCCGAGATCACCGGAACCGGGATGGACCGCTATCTCACCGAGCACACCCTCTACCGGGCGATCGCCTACGAACCGTACCTTCGCAGGGACATGCCCGGCACGATGGAACTTCTTGACCGAGCCGCGGTCGCCCTCGCCCAAGCCGAGCCGGCAACGGGACCATTGGAGATCCTTTCCTGGAAGGACCACGCCTTCCCCATGTTCGAGACACTCTCCAAGACCCTTCTCGGGCAGGGAGAGGTCGGGCGGGCGCTGGAGTCCACCGGCAAACTTATCGAGATAAGCCCCTACGACCATCGGGTATGGGAACTGCGCGCCCACGCGTTCGTCGCCTCCGGCAACCTCGGCGAAGCCGTTAGCGCCTGGGAACAGATACTGCCCCAGGGAGGACTGCCGGTCGCGTCGGCCGCTTTCTACCTTGGCTGGGCACACCACCAACTCGGCGACACCAGCAGCGCCCGTGACTACTACACCCTCTCCCAAGCAGTCGACCCTACGTCCCCGGAACTCGCGGAGCACATGGCGATTCTGGCCAAGGGGAATGGCGTGAGATGAGCTTGAGTGACAGGTGTGGCCCGGATGGAGAGCCCGGCCGTGGCATGGGTCACGCGAAATGGCATTGGAAGGCAAATGCGAGCTGGATGTGGAAACAATGAGTGATTCTGTCATTCTCCGCGATCTGGTCGGAGATGTTCCCGCGTTTCTCGCGGAGTTCTGGCGGCGAGTCCCCGCAGTCCTGCGGCCGGTGCATCCGCCGGTGGACGTCTTCACTGTGCAGAACCTCGAACAGTCACTTGCCGGCGGGCTGCTCCGACCTCCGTACATCGGCCTGATGGAGTCGGGCGAGAAACCGGCGGGTCACGCATTCACCACCTCCCGGACCGTCGCGGAACGTACTCTTTCGGACTGCGTGGACGCGGAGCAGGTCGTCCAGCGAGTCGCCGAGGGCGCCAGTGTGCTGTTGCGCAACATTGAGCACTGGCACACTCCCACCGCTGCCTTCGCGTACGAACTGGGAACCGCACTGGGCCGCCCGGTGGAGGCGTTCTTCTTCCTCACGCCTCCGGAACGCCAGGCGCTACCTCCGCACCGGGACGACGCCGATGTGTTCGTGATTCAGGTGCAGGGCTGCAAGGAGTGGACCGTGCACCGTACCCCGGCAGACGGCCGGTGGGACCGGGGCAGAGCCGAGCAACCAGGCGAGATCGTGCTGCGTACGCGTGTGACGCCGGGCGACGTTCTCTACCTGCCCCGGGGAGCGGCCCACAGTGCCGTGGCGGCGGATGGATCCCTCTCCGCCCACCTGTCGCTGACCGTCCGGGACATCGGATCCGCTCAACTGAGCGCGGTCGTGCAGCAGTATCTCGCGGCGGACCTCGACCTGCCTGCCCGCCCGGTCGAGGAATCAGCACTGCTCGACGCGTCTGCCCGCCTGCTGGAGCATCAGCGGAGGCGCCTGGCTGAACTGACGCCACAGGACCTTGTTGGTGCCGCCCGTACGGGGCTGCTCGCTTTGCGTGGCAAACCGCCGGCCGCGCCCCGCTTCGCTGTGAACTCGGGCGAATCGATCTGATTGACGAGTTACACCGTCCGGTCCTGGTGGTGGCCGGGCTCGGCGTGACGGAGGAGACGGTCCGGCGCCACGCGCAGGCTGGCGCCTCCAGGGAGCCCGGTGGCGACGACCCAGGTCGACGGTGCTGCGCCCGCTCGTGTCGTCGAGCAGCAGCAGGACGAGGTCCTCGGCCAGTCGGGACCGGGGATCTCCTCAGGATCGGCGCGGCGGGTGTTCGTGAGACTACCCAGGCGTACGGAAGAGCACCCCATGATCCGGCGATGGAGACAGCCGTGCGCCGTGACCGGAATCCCGATCACGGCGCACGTTATTGCTGACCTACTGGTTGTTCCCGGTTGGCCGGTCTACTTACGGCGGATCGGCAGCTCCGACTTGACCACGGTCACACCGGGCAGTGCGGCGCCGGTCACCTCGGTCGTGACCACACCCTTGCCGACCTCGGCGGCGGTGACGTCCACGGTGTACGACACCGAGGCACCGGGGGTCTGCGCGCTGCTGGTGATCCGCAGGTCCTCGGTCGGCAGCACGCCGACCGGCAACTGCTCGCCGCCGGAGCCGTCGGCGTTCTCGGCTCCGACGATGAACGGCTGCTCACCCGGTGCGGCCGGCAGCGCCGACGGGTCGTACGCGAAGACGACGTCCTCTTCCCCGTTCAGCCCGATCCAGATCTGGAAGTGCCGGTTGGAGTTGGTGCCGAAGACGTTGACCTGCCACTCGATGACCAGCCAGTTGCCCACCCCGTTGCCGAGGATGCCGTGGCGGATCCCCTCGGCGCCGGTGCCGTCCAGGTCGGTCCAGAACGGCGCCAGCACGTTGTTGGGGCGGACCGGGTCGGGCACCGGCGTCAGCTCGCAGCAGTTGTTGTCCTCGGAGGTGGCGCCACCGACGACCAGGTAACCGTTGGAGTTGACGCCGAGCTTCGTGTACGGCTTGCCGCCGTAGACGAACTCCGGCACCTCGTAGTTGAGGAACTCCTCATCCCCGACCGACTCGGCGGGGATGCCGAAGGAGGCCAGCGGGATGTACCTGGCGGTTGTGCCGGGAGCCAGCGACGGTGCGCCGGGCACCACGCCGGTCAGCGTGACCCCGTTCTTCGTCGCGGTACGCGGTCCGCTCTGCGTCGCGCCGTCCACCCCGACGATCTTCAGGTTGTCGTTCACGGTGGTCGTGAAGTCGGCCACCACGTCGCCGAACGAGTCGTTCGTCGCCGTGATCGTGCAGGTGTCCCGCTGGTCGAGCGTGAGCTTGTCCGGGCAGTCGCTGGTCACCTTGACACCGGCCTGCTGCGGCACGAACGCCACCGGTACCCGCAGGGTCGGCAGGTCGGTCTGTACCGGGTCGAGGATGATCTGACCGAAGTACTGACCGGTGGGCGCCGACGACGTGATGGTGATGGTGAGCGTCTTCGACTTGCCGGCCCCGAGCGTGAAGCTGTTCGGGCTAACCGTGATCTTGCTCTTCGTCGGAGAGTTGACGTGCACCGTGTACGACTGGCTGCCGCTGGTCACGTTCTTCACCGTGCGGGTCGTGGTGATCCGGCCCGGCAGGACCGGGGCGTTCACCGACGGCAGGTTGAGGTGCACCGCGTTGGCCGGGTCGTTGCCGAGCGCCAACATCCGCGCGGCCGTCTCGTCGATGGTCAGGCCGGGCTTCTGTGCCTTCTTGAGGTCGATCCGCCCGCTGCCGACGTCGAACGGGTCGGCTGGGGTCTTCAGGTCCTCCTTGACCACGCCCTGGACGGCCGTGGTCATCATCGCCGACTTGATCTGCCCCGGGCTCCAGCCCGGGTGCAGCGCCTTGAGCAGGGCCGCCGAACCGGCGACGTGCGGCGCGGACATCGAGGTGCCCGCGATCGCCTGGTAGTACTCACCGGCCGGGCCCTCGTCGGCGGTGTCCGGGGTCGGCGTCATGCCGGCCAGGATCTGCACACCGGGCGCGGAGATGTCCGGCTTGATGCCGAAACCACCCGGGCCACGGGACGAGAACGCCGCCATCGCGTCGGCCGTACCGTTCGCCTTGACGCCGGCAGTGAAGGTGCCGGTGACGGTGGCGTGCGCGGCCATGAACGCCTTGAACTCCGTACCGTCGGCCAGGTGCACCGACGGCAACCAGTGGTTGTCGGTCTCGATGTCGGCCAGGGTCGGGTTGTAGAGGACCATGCCGGCCGCCCCGCCCTGCGCGACGTTGTAGCCCTTGTTGATCCGGGCGTTCCCACCCCGCTCGCAGGCAACAATCTTGCCGGCGAAGGAGCCCGGGGCCGCCGGGGTTTCGCACAGCGACCGGTAACCGGCGAGCGACTGTGCCAGCACGACCGGAGTCTCGGCGGTGACACCAGCGGTGATCGAGGCGCCGGTCAGGGTGACCGTGTCGGCGCCGCCGTGGAGGACCAGCGTCGAGTCGAACTCGCGGGTCTGGGTCGACGCCGCGACGGTGGTGACCCACGGTCCGACGTGGTCCGTGGTGGCCGCGCCCGGTCCGCTGTTGCCGGCGGACGCCGACACGAACACACCAGCGGCGTACGCGTCAAGGAACGCCAGCTCGGCCGGGTCGGTGAACGGGCTGCTGCCACCCGAGATGGAGTAGTTGATGACGTCTACCCCGTCGACGACGGCCTGGTTGATCGCCGCCGCCAGGTCGGAGGCGAACCCGCCGTTCGCGCCGAGGGCCTTGTAGACCGACACCCACGCGCCGGGCGCCACACCCTGAACCGGGCCGCGCTCCACACCGAGCACCTTGGCCGAGTCGACGACGTCACCGGCGGTCGTGGACGCGGTGTGCGTACCGTGTCCACCGCTGTCGCGCGCCGTCACGTACTTCTCGTCGTCGTTGACCGACAGGTACGTGTCGAGGAACGCGGCGCCGCCGATCAGCTTGTTGTTGCAGACGAAGACGTCGGTCTGCGGCGTCAGCGGGTTGTCGCCGAAGTCGCACTCGCGGGCGGTGCCGTCGCGCTTCGCCGGTGCCGGGTTCAGGTTGCCGTTGTCGGCGAAGGAGGGGTGCTCCGGCCAGGCGCCCGTGTCGATGACACCGACGATGATGCCCGCACCGGCGTTCTTCTTGCCGCCGAGTGCCGGGTACGTGCTGGGGGCTCCGATGAAGTCCGCGCTGGAGTCGGTGAGCGGCTGCCGCAGCTCGTCCTTCTGCACCGCCACCACACCGTCGACCCGCAACAGGTCACGGACCTTGTTCGCCGGCACGGTGGCGGCGACGCCGCCGTACACGGTGCGCAGCCGGGTGCCGACCCGAGCGCCGGGCACCGCCTTCGCCAGGTCGGTGACGAATTTCTGCTCACGGTCGGCGACGTAGCGCCCGTACGCCTTCTCGGCGTTGCTCTGGCCGACCTTCTGGCCGGTCCGGGCGGGGCTGGTGGCGGCCAGGCCCGCGACACCGCCGCCGTAGGTGGCGATCGAGTCGTAGTCGAGCTTCACCAGAACCGGGATCCGCTCCGACGAGGTGCTGTCGAGCAACGTCGGGTCGGTCTGGGCCATGCGGCTGGTCGGTGCCTTCTCGGCACTCACCCGCTCGGTCACCGGAACGGCGGTGGCGGTGAACCTGTCCGCCGCCGAGGCAGAGCCGGTCCAGCCGGCCACCGCGAGCGGGGGAAGCAGCGCGGCTGCGAGTGCGCCTCGCAGCCACTTTGGTTGTCGCATCGATTCCCTTTCGAATGAATTGCTAGACATAACTTCATCGCTGTTTGGCGTACACCACGAACACCGACTAGTTACGCCAAGGGGGTGCGGGCATCGTTCCACGCATCCCGTTGATCGCACCAGACCATGGGAAGCCTGGCATGTAAATTCTCGTTCCTTCCCCGTTACCGGGGCGAGGCCTGCGCGTAACGATACGAACATGATCACGATGTGCTTTGCTGTCGTCGCAGGACGCGATCGCCGGAGAGTGTCCAGGGTGGCGCGAGTAGGTCGTCAGAGGATGCCGATGGCCTGGGGTCGAGGTGGCAGGTGCTGCTGAGAGTGCCGAGAGCCGTTCCCTTCCGGGGGCTCATGCAGTTTGGACACGATTGGCATCGTCAGGGAAAACAGGATCGGCCGCCGATTCTCCGGAAATCGATGCTGCACGATTCAGGTCCGTCGGTTGTGGTGGAAGTGCTGCGGCGGTCGGTCGGTTCAGTTCCGATTCAGGGCGACCGCAGTTGCCCCATGCATCGAAGAGTGTGCAATTCGCGATCCGTACGGGTGGTGCGGGCGGCGGGCCCGACAATAGCTCCGAGCACGGATCAGTCGTCCCTGCATACGTCGGCGGACGCGTGTCTCCCCGCGTCGACCGAACGTTGCCTCCGGCCACGGCAAGCCCGGGCGGTCAGTCTGTCACTTTCGGGTGCCCCGTACCCGCGTACGTTATCCAGGCCGTACGGCGCTCATCGTCGATCAGGTACCAGATCCGGCCGCCCGTGGTGACCTCGTACTGCCAGCGCTCGTGTGTCTGGCCCTTCCAGGCGCCGTTGGCGAGGGACCCCTTAAGGCGGTGGTGCCGCTCCGGCGCGGTCACGGTACGGGGGTTCGCGCGGATGGTCTCGTATGCTCGGCGCAGGTTCGTGGATGCTTGGCGGGCCAGTTCCTCCCAGCCGTCCGCGGCCGACGAACTGGCGAACCGGATGTCGTACTCCGTGTTGACGGGCGGTGGTGCAGCCCGGTCACCACGCTTCGGGCTCATCACTGCTCTGTTGGTGGCTGGGCCGGGCCGAAGTCCCCTTCGGGTTCCCGGTTGATCTTTTCCAGCAGCGTCGGGTCGCTGTACACCTCGGCGGTGTGTTGCCACTGGGCCAGCAATACGGCGACCGGAGTGAGGTTGTCCAGGGAGGCGGCTCCTTGGGTGACTGTCACCAACTCGGACAGGAGCTGATCGACGTCCGATTCTGGGAGGAAGGTGACCCAGGGTAACGCCTCGATCAGGACGCGGCGCACCGAGTCCAGGGAGCCGGACCGGATCAGGCCGCCCAAGAGTCGTGCGGTGAAGTCCACGACAACGGCCTCGCGCTCCATCTGATCGGCCCTGACCAGAGCCAGATCGTCCGCGTCGCGGCGACGTAGTCGCAATACGCGGACAACGTTCAGTCGGTCCGCCGCAGCTCCGGGCCTGTGGAGGAACTCGCTGAACGGTACTTCTTCGTGTACCGCACCCATGACATCCACACTACCGTGGAGGTCTTGCCCAGCATCCTCCTCTTGTCGTACCGGCCTCCGCGTGTCGAGCGGAACGCCCTCGTCCGTACGGCCCATGCCGGGCGGCCGAACCGATCGGCCGCGATCTGCGTACTCATCATGAGAGGCCGTACGCCCATCCGCGAGAAACAGCACCGCCGGCTCACGCCGTGCACGGCCTGACGCCCGGCGCGACCCTGAGTCGAACCAGCACCACGCATCACATGGAAGGCCGTGACATGCCGCTTCTCACCCGCTTTCGTCGGTCGTCGAGGCAGGACCGGACAGAAGCGGTGGACGAGCCGGCAGGGGGCCCGGCCGCCGGCTCCGGTACGAAGCGCCGGGTGGCGGTGACTGTCGGCACCGTACTGAGCTTTCTGTTCGTGCTCTTCGCCCTGATCGCGCCGAACGACGTCAACCGTTTCACTCCGGGTGCGTTCGTACGCCTTCCGCTGGAGGCCCTGCTGGGAGCCGCACTCGTGCTCGGGTTGCCGGGCAGGGCGAGGCGGCCGGTCGTGGTGCTGGTCGGGGCGGTTCTCGGGCTGCTGTTCGTACTGAAGATCGTCGACATGGGGTTCTTCATGGTCCTCGCCCGGCCGTTCGACCCCGTGCTCGACTGGACGTTCATCACCGCCGGCGTGGACTTCCTGACCGAGTCGATCGGACGGGCCGGCGCGATCGGCGCCGTCGTGGGGGCGGTGCTCCTCGTCGTCGCCGTACTCGTCCTGACGATCCTGTCGGTCCTGCGTCTGGCCCGGTTGGTCGTCGCGCACCAGAAGACGACCACCCGTACCGTGGCGGTCCTCACGATGGCCTGGGTGACCTGCGCCGTGCTTGGCGCGCACATCGTCCCCGGGGTGCCGATCGCCGCCGACAGCGCGGCCACGCTCGCCTACGACCACTCGCTACAGGTACGCGCGGGCCTACGGGACCAGGAGGTGTTCGCCGCCCAGGCGGCCGACGACACCTTCCGTGACACCCCGGGCGACCAGTTGCTGACCAGTCTGCGTGGCAAGGACGTCATCATCTCCTTCGTCGAGAGCTACGGACGCGTGGCGATCGAGGACCCGGAGCTGGCGCCGCAGGTCGACGCCGTGCTCGACGAGGGAACCCGGCGGTTGCGCGCCGCAGGCTTCGCCTCCCGCAGCGCCTTCCTCACCTCGCCGACGGCCGGCGGCGGAAGCTGGCTCGCGCACGCCACGCTGCTCTCCGGTGTCTGGGCCGACAACCAGCAGCGCTACAACAACCTGGTCACCAGTGACCGGCTGACCCTCAACGGCACCTTCCGACGTGCGGGCTGGCGAACCACCCTGGTCATGCCGGCCCTCACCCAGGCGTGGCCGGAGGCCGGCTTCTTCGCCTCCGACCGGGTCTACGGCGTCGACGACCTCGGTTACCGAGGCCCGAAGTTCAGCTTCGCCCCCATGCCCGACCAGTACACCCTCTCGGCGTTCCAACGCCTCGAACGCGCACAGCCAGATCGCGCCCCGGTGATGGCCGAGATCCCGCTCGTCTCCAGCCACGCCCCCTGGACACCCATCCCGCAGCTCGTCGACTGGGACGACGTCGGCGACGGTTCGATCTTCGGACCGATGGCGAAGGGCGCGGACGCGGCCGATGCCGGGCGGGGCAACTCAAGCCAGATCCGCACCCAGTACCGACGCTCGATCGAGTATTCGCTGAACACCCTGATCTCCTATGTGGAGACGTACGGTGACGACAACCTGGTGCTCGTCTTCCTCGGTGACCACCAGCCCGCACCGGCCGTGACCGGCGCGGGCGCCGATCGGGACGTCCCGATCACGATCGTCGCCCACGATCCGGCGGTGCTGGAACGGATCTCCGGGTGGGGTTGGCAGGACGGGCTCAACCCCGCTCCGTTGGCTCCGGTCTGGTCGATGGACGCCTTCCGGGACAAGTTCCTGAAGGCTTTCTGACCGGCCGATCCGAACCGTCCGGGGGTCGGTGCTCCCACCGCCTCCACCACGAACCCGCACCCGGCAACGAGAGGACAACCCGTGAGATCCGATCGGTGGTACGTGCAGCGTGCGCTTGGCCGAGCCTGGGGAATGACCCGATCCATGGTCATCTACCACGGTCAGCCGAGCAAGCACCGACGAGCGCTCCGGCTCTACCGCGAGTTCCTCGGGCCGGGTGACATCGGTTTCGACATCGGCGCCCACGTGGGGGGACGGGTGCGGGTCTGGCGGCGGCTGGGCGCGCGAGTGGTCGCGGTCGAACCACAGCCCGACTGCCTCCGCGTACTGCGGCTCCTCTTCCGCCGGGATCGGGACGTCGTCATCGTGCCCGAGGCGGTCGGCGCCCGGACTGGGCGGGCGAACCTGGCCGTCTCCACCGCCACGCCGACGGTCTCCTCGATGTCGCCGGACTGGATCGAGTCCGTCACGGCCGACCGCAGCTTTGCCCGGGTGCAGTGGGACAGCGCCGTCGAGGTGCGGGTGGCCACCCTGGACGACCTGATCGCGATCCACGGCACCCCGGCCTTCTGCAAGATCGACGTTGAGGGTTTCGAGGCCGATGTCCTCGCCGGGCTCAGCCAGCCACTTCGCGCACTCTCCTTCGAATACCTGCCACCGGCGCACGACGCCGCCCTCGCCGTACTCGACATGGTGGACCGGCTCGGCGCCGAGTCGGGCGGATACCGCTACAACTACTCACCGGTCGAGACGATGCGGTACGCCAGCGACCACTGGCTCGACATGGTCGAACTGGTACGGCTGCTCGACCAGTACCGCCCGCTGGGGCGCTCCGGCGACGTCTACGCCCGCCTCGGCAGTGCCGGTGGCGCCACCGCGTGAGTCGACGCGAGCAGGGGCACCCCGAGGGGTGCCCCTGCTGCCGATCGTGCCTACTCCTGTGCTGCCGTACGGGTCACTGCGCCGGGAACGTGACCTGGACCGATCCGGACCGGGGGAGGGTAACCGCGGTGGCACTGTCGAAGTCGGTGCCGCCGTACCAGCGGAACGGGCCGCTCCCGCTGAACTGGACCTTCACCTTCTGCGAACCGAGAACCGGGAACTGCACGCCGGTCGCGAAGCTCTGGCTGTCGACCACCGCGATCGGGTCACCGGTGACCGAGTTGCGGATGATCGCCCGCCCCCAGTCGACCGCGTCCGGAACGGTGACGACCATCGTCGCGCCCCGCTTGAGCTGGTAGTCGAACCGGGTCGGCGTGCCGACGCCGGCCGGCACGAGTTCGGCGTTGAGCCGGTTGCCGACACCGCCGCTCCACTGGATCGGCTGGTCGGTGGCGTCGAACTGCAACGGCCAGCGGTACGGGCCGAGCCAGTCGATCGTGTACGTGCCGTCCGCCGCGACCTGCGAGTACCGGGTGTCGGTCCCGGCGCCCGTGTCGGGGCCGACGATCCCGACCCGACCGTTGTCGACCGGTCCGCCGCCAGCGCTGGTCACCGTGCCGGTGATGCTGGCCCGAGGGTCCAGCCTGATCTTCGGCGCGGACTTGGTCACACCCTCCTCGACGGTGATCCGCCGGGCCTCGTCCTGGTCCCCGGTGCCGCCCTCCTGGCCGACCCACTGGGCGCCGTACGGGCTGTCGGGGCGGGGCAGGACGAACAGGTTGTACGAGCCCGGGTCGTCGATCCTGAGGCTGACCGCCCCGTTGGCGTCGGTCCGGGCGCACCCGTCGGGGAAGAGGAACCGCTTCACCTTCTGCGGGGAGACGCAGATTCCCGCGACCGGGGCGCCGGTGGCCCGGTCGGTCACCTTCGCGGTGATCGTGGCAAGCCGGTGCAGCGTCACCTGCACCTCGCTCTGCTCACCCGCGACCACGGTGACGGTCGCCGCCGCGTCCTCGTACCGGTAGTCGTCCGCACTGGCGGAGATGGTGTGCGTGCCGACCGGCACGTCGGACAGGAGCAGGGATCCGTCGCTGCTGCTCGCCGAGTGTTCGCCGATGGAGGCCGAGAAGTCGGTGATCGCGGCGCCGGTGATGCTGTCCTTGGCGGTGATCCGAACGGTCCCGGTGGGGAGCCGGCTGTCGTCGACGGTGGTGGTCTGGTTCGCCACGACCACGATCAGGTCGGCCGTCTCCGGGTTCAGCTTGCCGTAGGCGTACTGGTTCAGGTTGGTCTGCCAGTCGTAGAACTGCACCTGGTAACTGCCCGGGAAGACACCGTCGAGCCGGTAGCCGCCGGTGGCGTCGGTCTCGGTGGTGATGAAGTCGTTGGCGCCGGAGAGGTAGACCTGGACGCCGGCCATGCCCTGGCCCGACCCGTCGGTGAACCGTCCGGCGATCGAGCCGGTCGGCAGCAGTTGCTCGTCGATCGTGGTGGTTCCGCCGCCGGTGACCTCGTACGCCCGAGCGGTCTCCCGGTCACGGGTCTGGGGCGCCCACTGCCGGGCCCCGGAGGGAAGCTCGAAGTAGACCCGGTAGCTGTCCGGAAGCAGGTCGGTGAGCTGGTAGACGCCGTTGTCGTCGGTCGTGGCGTACCCGAAGTTCATGTTGCTCTCGGCCCCGACGCGGTACTGCGCGGCCGGGGTTCCGTCCGCCTTGGTCAGCCGGCCGGTGATGGTTCCGGTGCTGAGCTGGACGTCGTTGACCGTCACCGTCTGCCCGAGCGCGACCTGGATCGGCGTCGCGGCCTCCGGGGTGGTGGCGCCGTACGCGTACTGCCGGCCGTTGGCGAAGTAGTACGACACCTGGTACGTGCCGGGCAGCACCGCGAGCGTGTAGGCCCCGTCGACATCGGTGTTGATCCCGACCTCGACCCCGTGCTCGGTCAGTGGGGTGGCGGTGGCCCAGGTGCCGTGCACGCCGTTGCCGGCCGGGTTGGTGAACCGGCCGGTGATGGTGCCGGTCGGCAGCAGGGTGTCGTCGGCGATCGTGCGACCGCCGGCCGTGACCGAGTAGCGGGTCGCGGACTCCTGGTCGGCCTGGCCGGGAATGTACTGCCGGGGGTGGCCCGGCTTTTCGATCGAGACGAGGTATGCGGACTGCGCCGCCGGCACCTCGAAGACCTCGTACCGGCCCTGGGCGTCGGTGACCGCGTTGCCGAAGTATCCGTTGTCGTCCGTGACGTAGACCTGGACGGCCGGCACCGGAGCGCCATTGTCGGTGACGGTGCCGGCGATCACGCCGGTCGCATCCGCCGCATGCGCTGGTGCCGCTACGGCGAGGGTGGCGACGAGAGTCGCGACCACCACCGCCCCGAGCCCGCGCAGACGTGAGCTGCTCATGCTTCTTCCTCTGGCTGTGAAGGAAAAGGGCACGAGGTATCGATCGAACGCCGAATCCCCGTGCGGTGCACCCTAGTCGCGCGGTACGACGCCGCGATCGATGGCCGGGTGTCGGGGCGCGGTCGCCCCGTACGCCGAAAGGCGCTGTGGGCGGTGCGATCCCGCTGAACCGGTCGCACCGCCCACAGCGGACGAGGGTCAGTGACAGGCGGTGGTGCCGCTGTCGTTGTAGGTCTTGCCCGCCTCGGGCACGAACTGCCAGTCGTAGCTGTTGGCGTGCAGGGTGAACTTCAGTACGCCGAACGTGTCGCTGTTGCGAGCCTCGCTGTTGGCCTGGATCGTGCCGAAGCTGTAGTGGTCGGCACCACCCATGCCGGCCACGAACGAGCGCAGGCCACGAGCGGTGTCCCGGCCCCCGGTCGGGTTCTGCGGGGCGAACCGCTCGTACTGGTGGTTGTGGCCGAAGACGACCACGTCGGCGTTGTGGTCGTACAGCGCCTGGTAGAGGGGACGGGTCGAGGTGGACGGCGCGTGGTTGGCACCCGAGGTGAAGAGCGGGTGGTGCCAGTACGCCAACGTGCACGACTTCGGGTTGGCGGCGAGGTCGTTGCGCAGCCACGTTTCCTGGGCCGACCCGGCCGACATGCTGATGTTCGAGTTCAGCGACACGATGTGCCAGTTGCCGAGGTTGTACGAGTAGTAACCCTGCCCGGACGGGCCGGCGACGGATCCGAAGTAGTTGTAGTAGCCGGAGGCACCGGAGGTGTTGTAGTCGTGGTTGCCCGGCGACGGCTTCGTACGCGCCTTGTGCCGGCCCCAGGTCGGCTGGTAGTAGCTGTTGAACTCCGAGGCGGTGCCGTTGCTGTAGACGTTGTCACCGGTGGTGAAGACCGTTCCGGAGATGTTGTCCAGCAGCGCCGCGGTGGCGCTGTCGCCGGAGCCTGAGGTGGCGATGTCGCCCGCCCCCACCAGGACCGGGTCCCCCGAGGGAGGGGCCGTGGTCGGGGTCGGCGACGGGGTCGAGGTGCCGGTCGTGATCACCAACTGGGGTGCGTCGGCACCGCTCTCCCGACTGTCGTAGTAGGCGCCGTCGGTGCTGGTGGAGGAGGCCCCGAAGCTGAAGGTTCCGTTCCCCTGCACCGCCGCGGTCACGTTGACCTCGTACCAGCCGTTGGCGCTGACGGAGCCGATCGAGCCCAGTGACGCGCCGTCGATGGCCGGCTGGTTGTTCCAGGTCGTACCGGTCTCCGACCAGGTGTTGCTGGAGACCACCTTGAACGCCCCGCCGTTGTTGCTGCCGTCGTTGCCGCTGATCGTACGCAGCCGCAGCCTCGCACTGGTCACCGTGCCGCTGACGCCGGTGACGGTGAAGCGGAGGAACATCCGGCGTACGGGCGAGTTGTCGACCGTGATCTGGTTCGACGTGCCGTAGTTGGTCGAGGCCGCGTCGTTCTGTACGTAGGTGTCGGCGACCGGGGTGAACGTGGACGTGGCGGCCGAGGCCGGGCCGGTCGCCGTGAGGACGGCCGTGGCGGTGGCCGCGACCAGGACCACCGCTGTACCGGCGGTCAGTCCCAGTCGAATGTGGCGGGTACCCATTCAATGTTCCCTTCGAACGAAGTGGGGGTACGGCGGTCGGAATCTAGGAAATTGAATGGAACGGGGTACCCGTCTCCGGGTGAACTTTCAGGTGCACAGTGCACAAGGCCCGGGATGATACGGATTGTTCACTGAACGCATACCTTCCCGGCGCCCGTCCTGGGTTGTCCGACCGGTCCCGCACATAGACAGTGGTGCACCGGTGTCGCGAGCCGCGACCACGACCGGAGGAGGTGCGAGGCGCTTGTACCTGTCGACCATCGGCCGCCCCAAGACCACGGACGACCCGCCATCCGCCGGCACGGACCGGTCCGGCCGCCAGCGGCGTCGGCGTCTCGCCCTGGTGAGCGGCAACGTCGTCGCCCTCGGCACGGTCAGCCTGATCACCGACGTCTCCGCCGAGATGGTCAGCGCCGTACTCCCGCTCTACCTGGTGCTGGGACTGCAACTCAGCCCGCTCGCGTACGGCATGGTCGACGGCATCTACACCGGCGCGACGGCGGTACTGCGCATCGTCGGCGGCTACCTCGCCGACCGGGTCCGGGCACGCAAGCTGATGGCCGGCATCGGATACGCGCTCTCCGCCGTGGCGAAGCTGGGCCTGCTGGTCGCCGGCCGGTCGATGGCGGCGATCGGGTTCGTGATCGCGGTCGACCGGATGGGCAAGGGAATCCGCACCGCTCCCCGGGACGCCCTGATCACCGCATCCAGCCCACCGGAGGCGCTGGGGCGGGCGTTCGGCGTGCACCGGACCATGGACGCGGTCGGCGCCTTCCTCGGACCGCTGGTCGCGCTCGCGGTGCTGGCCGCCGCCGGGCAGTCGTACGACGCGGTCTTCGTCGCCAGCTTCTGTCTGGCCACGCTCGCCGTGGTGGTGCTGGTCCTCTTCGTACGCGACCATCCCGGGTCGGCACCGGAGTGCCCCCTGCCGGTGCCGCGTCGCGAACCGGTCAGTGTGCGCGAGGCGTTGACCCTGCTGCGCGCCCGGCCGGTCCGCCGGCTCACCGTCGCCGCCGGCCTGCTCGGGCTCGCCACCATAGGTGACGGCTTCGTCTATCTGCTCCTGCAACGCCGGGAGGAACTGAGCGTGGTCTGGTTTCCGCTGCTGGCGGTCGGCACCAGCCTGGGTTACCTGCTGCTGGCGGCGCCGTTGGGCATGCTCGCCGACCGGTTCGGCCGGCTGACCGTGATGGTCGGCGGCTACGTCGCGCTGACGGTGACGTACCTGCTGCTCTTCGGGCCGGTCGGCGGCTGGCCGCTGCTCGGGCTGGCGCTCGCCCTGTACGGGCTCTTCTACGCCGCCACCGACGGCATCCTGATGGCGCTCGCCGGCCCGGTGCTGCCGGAACGGCTACGGGCCACCGGGATCGCCCTGATCCAGACCGGGCAGGCGCTGGCGTACCTGGTCTCGTCGGTTCTCTTCGGTTTTGCCTGGCAGCAGTGGGGGCCGGCGGTGGCGAGCCGGCTGGCGGCGGCGTGCGTGGCGGTGGCGGTGGTGGCCACCCTCCTCCTGCTCGCCACCGAGCCGGCCCTGAGCCGCCGGCGGGTGACCTCGTGAACGGGTTGACCTCCCGGGGCCGGGTGGTGGTCGCCGCGGTCAGCGCGGTGCTCCTCGCCGGGGTCGCGGTCGGCTACATTCGGTTCGCCGCCGGCCGGGACGACGCCGACCAGGCGGTACGCGCCTCGGCTCACGGCGAGCGGTTGACCCTGACACCGGGGCCACGGCTGTTGACCGTCACCGACCGGCACCTGGCCGTCGTCGCCGCCGCCGACCCGTCCGGTGCGCGCTCCATCTCCGACGTCGAGTGTGTCCGGGCGTACGCGGCCGCCGGCACCGGAGTCTGCCTCCGTCCCGATTCCCAGTGGGCGTACCGGCTGGTGGTGCTGGACGAACGGCTGGCCGAAACGCGGTCGATCCCGATTCCCGGGCTGCCGAACCGGGCCCGGGTGTCGGCGAGCGGGCGGATGGTGGCGTGGACGACGTTCGTCGGCGGCGACTCGTACAACAGCGGTGGGTTCTCCACCCGCACCGGGATCCTGGACACCCGCGCGGGGACGCTGGTCAACTCGCTGGAGGAGTTCGCCGTGGTCCGGGAGGGTCAGCCGTACCGGTCGGTCGACGCCAACTTCTGGGGCGTCACCTTCGCCGGTGACGACAACCTCTTCTACGCGACCATGTCGACCGGTGGGCAGCGTTACCTGGTCCAGGGCGACTTCGCGGCGCGTATCGTGCGCACCCTGACCGGGAACGTCGAGTGCCCGTCGCTCTCCCCGGACGGCACCCGGATCGCGTTCAAGCAGGCGATCGGGGGCGATCCGACCAAGGGGTGGCGGCTGAGCGTGCTCGACCTGGCCACCATGGCGACCAGGCCGCTGGCCGAGACGAACAGCGTGGACGACCAGGCCGCGTGGCTCGACGACGCCACCGTCGCCTACACCCTGCGGCAGGCCGACGGCCGGCCGGACATCTGGTCCGTGCCGGCCGACGGGTCGGGCTCGCCCCGGCTGCTGGTCCCCGAGGCGGAGTCGCCGGCGACTCTCGCCCCGGTCGGCTGACCGGGGCGAGCACGGCCGGTCGGCCGACCGGGGCCGGGTCGGCGGTTCAGCCCCGGTCGCGCCAGGCCGCCGCGAGGGTGGTCCGCCCGTTGGTGCGCAGCAGCGAACCCTCGTAGAGGCGGGCGGCGAGCAGGAGTACGGCCACCGCACCGGCGAGCAGGACCACCAGCGCCAGCAGCGGCTCCCAGGGCGCCGCCTCGCCGAGGAAGAGCCGTACCGGCATGGCGGTGGGTGCCGAGAACGGCACGTACGACAGCACGGTCATCAGGGTGCTGTTGTCGTTGCCGAAGACGACCGCGAAGAACGGCACCAGGACCAGCAGTTGGACCGGCATCGACACGGAGCCGATGTCCTCCTGGCGGCTGACCAGGGCTCCGGTCACCGCCCAGATGGCGGCCAGCAGGACGAAGCCGACCACGAAGAACGGGATGAACCAGCCGATCGCCGGGGCGAGTTGGCTCATCATGGTGCCACTGTCGGTGACCGCCATGCCGACCACGGCGGCGATCGCGATCAGGACAATCTGCGCGATCGCCAGGGTGCTGGCGGCGACCACCTTGCCGGCCAGCAGTGCGCGTACGGGCACGGTGGCGACGAGGATCTCGACGATCCGGGTCTGCTTCTCCTCGGTGACGCTCTGCGCGATCTGGACCCCGAAGGTGATCGAGGTGAAGAAGAAGATCATGCCGAACGCGAGCGGGATCAGGGTGCGTACCACCGGGTCCGCCGCGTCCGGATCGAGCAGTTGCACCGGGGGAGCGCTGCTCAGCGCCCGGACCACGTCGCCCGGAGCATCGTCGAGTGCCAGCACCCGGACCCCGGTGGCGTCGGCGACCACGGCCGCGTCGACCTCGTCGGCCAGCACCAGCTCCCGGGCCTCCTGTTCGTCGGCGACCGTACGCACCTCCAGCCCGGCCCGGTCGAGCGCCTCGGCGGCCTGACTCCCGACCACGGCGACGCTCGACGGCCCGCCCGAGAGCAACGCCGGCAGCACGGTCGCGGCGATGGTGGTGAGGAGGAAGAAGACCGTGCTGAACAGGAATGCCTTGTCCCGCAGCTTGGTGCCGATCTCACGGCCGGCGACCAGGCCGACGGCCTGCCAGAACGTCGTGGTGGCGCGGGGCGTCTCGGTGCCGGTGGTCGAGGTGTCGACCGGCCGGGTCTGGTTGGTCAGCGTCATTGTGCGATCTCCCGGAAGATTTCGGCGAGCGACGGAACGATCGGGCGGAAGGCGCGGACCGGCTCCCGTTCCAGAGCCCGTCGCAGCACCTCCTGGTCGTCGCTGGGCGAGTGGATGTCGATGACCGCCCGCGCCCCGTCGAGGTCGACGATGGTGACGCCGGGCAGGTCCCGTACCCATCCGGCGTCGGTGTCGACGACGAGTTCGTAGCGGGGCGACGCGTGCTCGCGGCGGAGTTCGTCGCGGCTGCCGGCGGCCCGGATGGTGCCGTCCGCGATGATTACGAGGTCGTCGCAGAGCCGTTCGACCACGTCGAGTTGGTGGCTGGAGAAGAGGACCGGTACGCCACGTGCGGCCCGGTCCCGCAGCACCCGGACGATCACGTCGACCGCGATCGGGTCGAGCCCGGAGAAGGGCTCGTCGAGGACGAGCATGACCGGGTCGTGGACCAGTGCCGCGGCGATCTGCGCCCGCTGCTGGTTGCCGAGCGACAGCGTGTCCAGGGCGTCCCCGGCCCGCTCGGTCAGCCCCACCTGCTCCAGCAGCTCGTCGCTGCTGCGCCGGGCCGCCGGGGCGCTCATCCCGTGCAGCCGGCCCAGGTAGACGAGCTGCTCGCGGACCTTCATCTTCGGGTACAGGCCACGTTCCTCGGGCATGTACCCGAAACTGCGGCGTTTTGTCCTGGTCAGCGGTGCGCCGTCCCAGGTGACCTCACCCGAGTCCGCGGCGAGGACGCCGAGGATGATGCGCATCGAGGTGGTCTTGCCGGCACCGTTGGCCCCGACGAAACCGGTCATCCGGCCTGCCTCGATGGCGAACGAGATGTCGTGCAACACCCGGCGGTCGCCGAACGTCCGGCTCACGGACGCGACGCGGAGCATGCGGTCTCCCTCTGCTGGCGTGGTCCCGGGCCGGGCGGCCCGGAACGTCTGCGTCGAGCGTAGGGGGAGCGCCCCACGTTGACGTCCGCCGCGCGGCGGACCCGCCGGGCTCGTCGGGCCGACCGGTGCGTGGGCGGTCGCCGATGCGCCGAAAGGCGCGCGAACCGGGACCTGAGGTTCGCGCGCCTTCCGTATCGGGTTATGCCGGTGGAACTACTTCTCCGCGAGCAACCGGGCCGCCGCCAGCGCCAGCGGGTCCAGTTCGTCGGGTTCGGACTCGACCCGACGATCCAGCTCCGCCCGCATCCGCGGATCCCAGAAGAGGCGGATGTGCTCGGCGATCTGGGCCGCCGCCTTCTCCGGTGTCTCGTGGTGGAAGTGCGCTGCGATCTCGTTGGCGAGCCGCACCGAGGGCGAGGTGACCTGATGGGCCATGTCAGTCCGCCAGCGCCGGGACGAGCAGTTCGTCCTGCGCGGCCTGGGCGGCGGGCTTGGGGTGCTTCAGCCCGACCTGGACCGCGGTGACCTTGTACTCCGGGCAGTTCGTGGCCCAGTCGGAGTTCTCGGTGGTGACCACGTTCGCGCCGGTCACCGGGTGGTGGAAGGTGGTGTAGACGACACCGACCGGCATCCGGTCGGAGAGGACCGCGCGCAGCGAGGTGGCGCCGACCCGGCTGGCCAGGGTCACCTCGTCACCGTCGCTGATGCCGCGCACCTCCGCGTCGTGCGGGTGGAGTTCGAGTACGTCCTCGGGGTGCCACGCCACGTTCGCCGTACGCCGGGTCTGCGCCCCGACGTTGTACTGGCTCAGGATCCGGCCGGTGGTCAGGATCAGCGGGTACTTGCGGGTGCTGCGTTCCTTCGTCGGTACGAACGGGGTCTGCACGAACCGCCCCTTGCCGCGTACGAAGCCGTCCACGTGCATCGTGGGCGTGCCCTCGGGGGCGGCCTCGTTGCAGGGCCACTGCACACTGCCGAGCTTGTCCAGTTTCTCGAACGAGACGCCGGAGAAGGTGGGGGTGAGCGCGGCGATCTCGTCCATGATCTCGCGCGGGTGCTGGTAGTTCATCGGGTAGCCCATCGCCTCCGCGATCTCGCAGACGATCTGCCACTCGTGCTTGCCGGTCTTCGGTGCCATCACGGGCCGTACCCGGTTGATCCGGCGTTCGGCGTTGGTGAAGGTGCCGTCCTTCTCCAGGAAGGAGGTGCCGGGCAGGAAGACGTGCGCGAACTTCGCCGTCTCGTTGAGGAAGAGGTCCTGGACCACGACCAGTTCCATCGCGCCGAGTGCGGCGAAGACGTGCTTGGTGTTCGGGTCGGACTGGGCGATGTCCTCACCCTGCACAAAGATCGCCCGGAAGGTTCCCTCGACCGCGGCGTCGAACATGTTGGGGATGCGCAGCCCCGGCTCGGACAGGAGCGGCCGACCCCACATGTTCTCGAACACCGTCCGTACGGCGTCGTCCGAGACGTGCCGGTAGCCCGGCAGTTCGTGCGGGAACGAGCCCATGTCGCAGGAGCCCTGCACGTTGTTCTGGCCGCGCAGGGGGTTCACGCCGACACCCTCGCGACCGATGTTGCCGGTCACCATGGCGAGGTTCGCCATCCCCATCACCATGGTCGAACCCTGGCTGTGTTCGGTGACGCCGAGGCCGTAGTAGATCGCGGCGTTGCCGCCGGTGGCGTAGAGCCTCGCCGCGGCCCGTAGCTCCTCGGCCGGCACGCCGGTGATCTCCTCGACCGCCTCCGGGCTGTTCTCGGGCCGGGAGATGAACTCGGCCCAGCCGTCGAAGTCCTCGCACCGCTCGTCGACGAAGGCCCGGTCGTAGAGGCCCTCGGTGAGCACCACGTGGGCCAGCGCGTTGACCACGGCGACGTTGGTGCCGGGGGCGAGCTGAAGGTGGTGGGTGGCCTCGATGTGCGGGGAGCGGACCAGGTCGATCCGGCGGGGGTCGATCACGACGAGCTTCGCGCCCTCGCGCAGCCGGCGCTTCATCCGGGAGGCGAAGACCGGGTGCCCGTCGGTCGGGTTCGCGCCGATCACCAGGATCACGTCCGCCTGGGCGACGGAGCGGAAGTCCTGGGTGCCGGCCGAGGTGCCGAAGGTCTGCTTCAGCCCGTACCCGGTGGGGGAGTGGCAGACCCGGGCACAGGTGTCGACGTTGTTGTTGCCGAACGCGGCGCGGATCATCTTCTGCACCACGTACACCTCTTCGTTCGTGGTACGCGAAGAGGTGATGCCGCCGATGGCGCCGACGCCGTGCTTGGTCTGGATGTCGAGCATCCGGGTGGCGACGTAGTTGATCGCGGTGTCCCAGTCGACCTTCTGCCACTCGTCGGTGATCTTGTCTCGGACCATCGGTGAGAGCTGCCGGTCGGGGTGGGTGGCGTAGCCGAAGGCGAACCGGCCCTTGACGCAGGAGTGGCCCTCGTTGGCGCCGCCGTGCTTGTACGGCACCATCCGGACCAGTTCGTCGCCGCGCAGCTCGGCCTTGAACGAGCAGCCCACCCCGCAGTACGCGCAGGTGGTGACGACGCTGCGGCTCGGCATGCCGAGCTGTACCACCGACTTCTCCTGGAGGGTGGCGGTCGGGCAGGCCTGCACGCAGGCGCCGCAGGAGACGCACTCGGAGTCCATGAAGAGTTCGCCGGCGCCAGCGCTCACCTTGGAGCCGAACCCGCGCCCCTCGATGGTCAGCGCGAAGGTTCCCTGGATCTCGCCGCAGGCGCGTACGCAGCGGGAGCAGGCGATGCACTTGGAGGACTCGAAGTCGAAGTACGGGTTGCTGGTGTCCTTGGGCGCGTCGAGGTGGTTGGCGCCCTCGTAGCCGTAGCGGACCTGGCGCAGCCCGACCGCCCCGGACATGTCCTGCAACTCGCAGTCGCCGTTCGCGGAGCAGGTGAGGCAGTCCAGCGGGTGGTCGGAGATGTACAGCTCCATCACGCCCTGGCGGAGCTTCTCCAGCTTCGGGGTCTGGGTGCGTACCTTCATCCCGGGGGCGACCGGGGTGGTGCAGGAGGCGGGGGTGCCGCGCCGACCGTCGATCTCCACCAGACAGAGCCGACAGGAGCCGAACGCCTCCAGACTGTCGGTGGCGCAGAGCTTCGGGATGTCGACCCCGCTCATGGCCGCCGCGCGCATCACCGACGTGCCCTCGGCCACCGTGACCGGCATGCCGTCCACCTCGATCGACACCGTCGCCGGCCCGGGCTTGGCCGGGGTGCCGAGGTCGTGTTCCTTCAACAGGCTCATGGTCGTTTGGCCTCCTCGTAGCGGGCGGTGAAGTCGTCGGGGAAGTGCAGCAGCGCGCTGCGTACGGGATTCGGCGTCAGCCCACCCATGGCGCACAGGGATCCCTCGGTCATCAGCTCGCAGAGGTCACCCAGCAGGGCCAGGTTCCCGTCCGGGTCCTCACCCGCCACGATCCGGTCGATCACTTCCACGCCGCGTACGGCACCGACCCGGCAGGGGGTGCACTTGCCGCAGGACTCCTCGGCGCAGAACTCCATCGCGAAGCGAGCCATCGACGCCATGTCCACGGTCTCGTCGAAGACCACGATGCCGCCGTGGCCGAGCATCGCGTCCGCCGCGGCGAACGCCTCGTAGTCCATCGGCAGGTCCAGGTTGGACGCGGGTAGGTACTGCCCGAGCGGGCCGCCGACCTGGACCGCGCGGACCGGGCGTCCGGAGCGGGTGCCACCGCCGTACTGGTAGATCAGGTCACTCAGGGTGATGCCGAAGGCGGTCTCGAAGACCCCGCCCCGGGCGATGTTGCCGGCGAGCTGGAATACCTGGGTGCCGCGGGAGCGCTCGACGCCGAGGTCCCGGTACGCGGCGGCTCCGTCGGCCAGGATGGCCGGGACCGAGCCGAGCGTGAGGACGTTGTTCACCACCGTCGGCTTGCCGAAGAGCCCGGTGATCGCCGGGATCGGGGGTTTGGCGCGGACCATGCCGCGCTTGCCCTCCAGGCTTTCCAGCATCGCGGTTTCCTCACCGCAGATGTACGCGCCCGCACCGACCCGTACGAAGAGGTCGAAGCGGAGTTCCGAGCCGAGCACGTGCTCGCCCAGCCAACCCTCGGTACGGGCGACCTCGATCGCCTGCCGCAACGTGCGTACGGCGTCGGGGTATTCGGAGCGGACGTAGATGTAGCCCTCGCTGGCCCCGACCGCGTGTGCGGCGATGGTCATGCCCTCGATCAGGGTGAACGGGTCGCCCTCCATCAGCATCCGGTCGGCGAACGTTCCGCTGTCGCCCTCGTCGGCGTTGCAGCAGATGAACTTGAGCGGCCCGGGGGTGTCGAGCACGGTCTTCCACTTGATGCCGGCGGGGAAGCCAGCGCCCCCGCGTCCGCGCAGCCCGGATTCGGTGACCTCGGCGACCACCTCGGCCGGGGACAGGCTCAGGGCCCGTCGGAGTCCGGCCAGGCCGCCGTGCGCGACGTAGTCCTGCGGGGAGAGGGGGTCGGTGATTCCGACGCGGGCGAAGCAGAGCCGGGTCTGGTCCCGTAGCCACGGCAGGTCCTCGACCACGCCCTGGCAGAGGTCGTGGTCGGCGCCGTCGAGCAGTCCCTCGGCGACGAGTCCGGGGACGTCGTCCGGTCCGACCGGCCCGTAGCCGATTCGGCCGCGTTCGGTTTCGACCTCGACCAGGGTCTCCAGCCAGAGCATGCCCCGTGATCCGTTGCGGACCAGTCGGACCGGTCGGCCGGCGACCGCCGCCTCGTGTTCGATCGTGGCGGCGACCAGGTCGGCGCCGACGGAGAGGGCCGCCGAGTCGCGGGGTACGTAGATCGTGACCGGGGTCGTCATGAGTTCACCGTTTCCGTGACCAGGATGGCGTCCAGCCGAGTCGCGTCGACCCGTCCGAGGACCCGGCCGTTGACCTGGGCGGCCGGGCCGAGGGCGCAGTTGCCCAGGCAGAACACCTGTTCCAGGGTGACCGATCCGTCTGATGTGGTCTGTCCGACCTTGATGCCGAGCACCTGTTCGGCGTGCGCGACGACCTGTTCGGCGCCGACCGACTGGCAGGCTTCGGCGCGACAGAGCTTGATGGTGGTGCGGCCGGCGGGCTCGGAGCGGAAGTCCGAGTAGAAGGTGATCACGCCGTGGACGTCGGCGCGGGAGAGGTTCAGCTCCGCCGCCAGCACCGGCACGACCTCCTGGTCGACCCAGCCGAACTCCTCCTGGATGCGGTGCAGGATCGGCAATAGTGCCCCTCGATCGCCTCGGTGTGCGGCGACCAGCGCACGCACCCGGTCCCTGACCGAGGTATCAGGACTGTCCACTGCCATCCCACCTCCACATCGCCCACCGCTACCGTGTTTACAATACTGTAGCCTGAATATCGTATGCAATACTGGCTCGTTTTGCCCGCCGCGCGAGCCGGCACCGGCCGGCTGGCCTGGGGTCCCTGCCGCACACCGAAACAATGTCCGGATGTGCCGTGGGCATTCGTTCCCCCCGAGGCGGTCGGGGTCGTGCCGACGAGGCGGCGTCCTCCGTCCATCATGCTTCACCGGACGCCCCCATGGCAGGTTGATCTTTGTCGAGATCTGTGCGACGTTGCGCCGATGGGAATTCGGCAGCGGGCACTCGTCACCGGCGGATCACGCGGCGTCGGGGCCGCCGTCGCCACCACACTCGCACGAGCCGGCTACACCGTCGCCGTGCACTGCCGGGCGGAGACCACGTCGACCCGGTCCGTCCTCGAATCGCTCCCCGGCGACGGGCACGCCATCGTCACCGGTGACCTGGCCGACCCGGCCGAGGCGCAGTCGGTGGTCGCCGCCGCGGTCGAGGCGCTCGGCGGAGTGGACCTGCTGGTCAACAACGCCGGCCGGTACGTCGAACTCCCCGTCACCACCACCTCGTACGCCGACTGGCAGGCGAACTGGCGGGAGATCCTCGACGTCAACCTGCACGGCGCCGCGAACGTCACCTGGTGCCTGGTGCACCACCTGCTCGGCCGCCCCGAAGGTCCGGCGGGCGGACGGATCGTCAACATCGGCTCCCGGGGCGCGTTCCGGGGCGAGCCACACGCGCCCGCGTACGGCGCCAGCAAGGCCGCGCTGCACTCGTTGACCCAGTCCCTCGCCGTCGACCTCGCCCCGCACGGCATCGCCGTCGCGGCGGTCGCGCCGGGTTTCGTCCGTACCGAAATGGTCACGCCCATGCTCGACGGCCCGGACGGCGACGCCATCCGGGCGCAGAGCCCGTTCAACCGGGTCGCCGAGCCGGCCGAGGTCGCCGCCGCGGTCGCCTGGCTCGCCGCACCGGAGGCGGTCTGGGCCAGCGGCGCGATCCTCGACCTCAACGGCGCCTCACACCTTCGCTGACCGGCGCCTCGGGCAGGGCCGGGACCGGGTCGTCAGGTCATGGCCTGGACGGACGCCTCCGAACCGGCGGCCTCGACGTTCCACTGCTTGCCGAGAGCGGTAAGGCCGTCCAGGGCGATCCGCCCGTACTCGATCGGCACCTGCGGGTCGGCGACGAGTTGGCCGTCGCGCACGTCGAGGCCGAGCATCGTACGGAGGAAGAGCATCGGCGCCGCCGCCGACCACGCCTGAGGGCTGCACGCCGTCGGGTACGGCACCGGCAGGCGGCCGTACGAGCGGTCGTAGCCGGAGAACGCCTCGGGTAGCCGGTAGTCGGAGTACTTGGCCGCCTCGATCATGGCCATGATGACGCGGTTCGCCTCCTGTCGGAAACCGTAACGGGCCAGGCCGGCGGCGATCAGCGAGTTGTCGTGGGGCCAGACCGTGCCCGAGTGGTAGCCGATCGGGTTGAACCCATGGTCCTGACTGGAGGTGGTACGGATGCCCCAGCCCGAGAACATCGCTTCCGACATCAACTGGTTCGCCAGGGTGATCGCCCGCTCGGGCGTGACGATCCCGCTCCAGAGCAGCTGACCCATGTTCGACGTCATGGCGTCGATCTTGCGTTTGTCGCCGTCGAGTCCGACCGCGTAGTACCCGCCGCGTTCGTCGATCCAGAAGTCCCGGTTGAACCGCTCGTACAGCTCGGCCGCCTGGGCGCGTTGCCGCTGGGCCAGCTCCGGGTTGCGTAGTGGCCCGTCGGCCAACTCCGCCACGCGACTCCTCGCGTCGTAGGTGTAGCCCTGGATCTCGCAGGTGGCGATCGGCAGTACCGGGGTCGACCCGTCGGCGAATTTGATTCCGTCCCAGGAGTCACGCCAGCACTGGTTGCCGAGTCCCTGGCTGGAGCGGGTGGCGTACTCGATGTAGCCGTCACCGTCCGGATCGCCGTAGTGGTCCATCCAGTACAGCGCGGAGTCGACGTTCTCCCGGAAGCCGAGGACGAACTCGTCGTCGCGGGTCCACCGCCAGTACTCGGAGAGCAGGATGAGCCAGAGCTGGGTGGCATCGGCGGTGCCGTAGTACGGGTTGTGCGGCTTCTGCTTCAACTGGGTCAGTTCACCGCTGCGGATCTCGTGCAGGATCTTCCCCGGCTCTTCGTCCCGGAAGTCGTCGAACTGACGACCCTGGGCGGCTGCGAGCGCGAGCAGCGTGCCCCTGGCCAGGGTCGGCCCGGAGACCATCGTCTGATAGGCGCTGATCAGGGAGTCGCGGCCGAAGATGGTGAGGAACCAGGGCAGTCCGGCGGCGGGGAGGATGATCGGTACCCCACCCGCGGACTTCTCGATCCGGAGTGCGCCCAGATCCGACTTCGACTTCTCCATCACGTCGCGGAGCAGTTCCGACTCAAGCCGCCAGTCGGGGCACTGCCTGCTCCAGATACTGATCGCGTCGTCTCTCTCATCGTCGAAGGCCTCACCGAAATGCCGATGTTTCGGTGCCACCTGCAGCGGGCCGAATTCGAGCGGGATCGTGAATTCGCACCGCCAGGCGTGATCCGGTTCGAGGTGCACCCGCCAGATCAGTTCGTCACCCTCGGTCCGGTCGGCCGGTGGTACCGCCTGCACCCTGGTGCTGGCACGGAACTCGCCGTTCGTGTATGAGAAGTCCAGATACGTGCCGTCGGATCCGTGCAGGCGGGTGATCGTCTCCGAACGGTCCGAGATGCACTCCTTGATCTCGAACAGGTCGGCGAAGTCGGTGCCCGCGGACAGGCTCAGGTCGAACGAGATCGGTGCGTTCGTGAAGTTCTCCAGTTCGACGCGCTCGTGCAGACCGTCACTGATGAAGCGTTGCCGCCGTACGCCGACGCTGTTCGACGGTATGCCGTCGATCTCGGCGTTGGTGAGGAAGAAGGCCGCCGAGTAGTCCTCCACCGTTCCGGAACCCAGGAGTAGTAGCGGTTTGTCCGCGATACGGAGTTCCCACCGGCTGAGGAACCGGGTGTCGTCGTGGACCAGCCCGCCGATGGAACCCTGCGGAATGTCGCCCGTCGCGTCCGAGATCATGAACGATCTGCCCTCGACCACCGCGACCGCGTCCGGGCCCAGCTCCGGCGGCAGATCGCGGACCACCGCGCTCGGTACCTTGGTCCCCGAATCCGCCCCGGGCATCGGGTCGGCCGGCGTCGGCCTGCGCGCTCGGTCTGTCACGTACGCCTCCAGGGAAGAGGAACGGTGACGTCCATCGGCGTGGTCCAGCCTAGTTCCCGTCGTAGCGGCCAGCCGGACAATCCGATAGCCGGGCAGCGCGGACAGGGCTGTCGAGGGGGATCACCGCACCGGGCGGGGCTCGGGAAACCGGACGATCAGGCCCTCGTCGCCGCTCGCGGTAACCAGCTCTCGTCGGTCGCGGCAATCAGCCCTTGCCGCTCGCGGTAATCAGCTCTCGCCGCTCGCGGTAACCAGCTCTCGCTGGTCGCGGTAATCAGCTCTCGTCGGTCGCGGCGAGCAGAGCGCGGGCGTCGGTCACGAAGCGGGCACCGGCGCCGGAGAGTTCCCGACGGTCCCCGATCTGGTGCAGCACCAGCGCCTCGGCGACCAGCGGGTGGTGCGGGTGTCGGGAGAGGTACCAGCGGCCGGCCTCGACCTTGGCGCAGAGGCTGCCGTCGGCGGCGAACCGCAGGGCCCGACACGCGTTGAGTACGGCCTCACCCTGCCTGCCCTGGGCCAGTGCCCAGTCGAGCTGCCGACAGATGGCCCAGCGCAGCCGTTGTGCCGCAACCGGGGCGAAGACCCGGTCCGGCGGTGGGCCGGTCACCGCGAGGCCGTACCGGCGGCAGATCTCGACCTGGAGCACCAGTTCGGGGTTGCCCGGATGGCCGGTGCCGGGGATGACGTGTGCGCTGCCGTCGGTGGCGCCGGTCACCCGTACCTCGAACGGGCAGGTGCCCAGCGATCGGGCGGTGGCGGTGGTGACGACGGTCAGGTCCAGTCCCCGCCCCGGGCAGCGGTCGATCGTCCGGCCGAGCGCCGTCCCGACCCGGAACTGGTGTGTCGCGCTGCCGGCGCGGGCCACCACGGCCAGTACCTCGACGTCGCTGAGTGGGGGAGAGAATCCTCCCAGCACCGCCGAGCCGTGCAGATAGAGACCGATCAGGTCGGCACCGGACAGGGTGTGCATGACCGTGGCGAGCTGCCGCGCGTACCCGACCACCCGGTGGGGTGCGCGTGCAGCGACGGTCATGAGTACAGATGGTAGTGGGCCATCGATTCCCGGCCGACCCACCAACGGCCAGACCGATCTGCCGATAGCCTGGTCTGCGCCGCCAGCCCCATGCCGCCGCGTTAGGAAGGGCCCCTTCCTATACCGAAAGCGATAACAAGGGGCCCTTCCTTACATCCGGTCGCAGGGCGAGGTGCCACATGCTCGACACACGCCTCTTCCACCATCTGGTGAGTTTGCTGGGGCAGTGGCCCACGCGACGGCCGTTGCAGGTGGTGGGCTCGGAGCGGCGCATCCTTCCGGCGTGGGACGGTCAGGTCCGGCCGGCACTCGCGGTCGCCGCCCCGGGCGGTGCGGTGTTGTCGGTGCCGCCCGACCGGGTGGGTGCCGTACGTGAGCTGACCGGCCGCCCCTTCGACGACCTGCTCGGCGCGCTGCCGGCGGCGGTCGGCTACAGCGGTTGGCGGACATACCCGGCGGTGTTCCGGTATTCGTTGGCGCCGACACCGTTGCCGGACGCGGGGCAGTGGGTCTCCGCGGACGACCCGACGCTGCCCGCGTGGCTGCGCCCCTTCGGTGACGTACTGGTGGCCCGGGACAGCGACGGTGAGTACCTCGCCGGGGTGGGGATCAAGCGGCACGACCGGTACGGCCACGAGTTGTCGGTCGGCACGTCGCCGGCCGCCCGGGGGCGCGGCCTGGCCCGGCGTCTGGTGGCGCAGGCTGCCCGCCGGGTGTTGGACGAGGGTGCGGTCCCGACCTACCTGCACGCGCCGGAGAACGCCGCCTCGGCCCGGGTCGCCGAGGCCGCCGGGTTCCCGTCGCGCGGTTGGACGTCGTACGGGGTCTTCAAGGCGGAGTAGCGCCGACGCGGATCCGCTGACCGGTCCCCTGGTGGGTCGCCGGTTTTCTTTGGTTGGGCTGGGGTGGGTTGACAACGTATCGACCAAGATGGTCGTATCGACGGCAGTTAACACTCCTTACAGTTTGATGTCGGCCGATCCCGACCAGGAGGACCTGATGTCCCAGCCATTCCGACGCGGGAGGTGGGCATTCGCGGTCACCGCCGCGACCACCCTGCTGTTGACGATCGCCCCGGCCGCCTCCGCGCGTGAGACCGGCACGGCTGACGGCTCGGCCCGGTCCGGCGACGTGGTGGCCGCGGCACCCGCCACCTTCACCCACCCGGGGGTGCTGGTCAGCCGCTCGCAGCTCGACTTCATCCGGTCCCGGGTCAACGCCAACGCCCAGCCGTGGAAGGCCGCCTACGACCAGATGATGGCGAGCCGGTACGCCTCGCTGACCCGTACCGCCCGGCCGCGTGCCGTGGTCGAGTGCGGGTCGTACTCGAACCCGAACAACGGCTGCACCGACGAGCGTGAGGACGCGCTGGCCGCGTACACGCTCGCGCTCGCCTGGTACATCACCCAGGACAGCCGGTACGCCACCAAGGCCATCCAGATCATGGACGCCTGGTCGGCGACCATCCAGGACCACACCAACAGCAACGCCCCGCTCCAGACCGCCTGGGCCGGATCGTCCTGGCCGCGCGCCGCCGAGATCATCCGCTACACCTACAGCGGTTGGTCGGCGGCGAACGTCGCCCGCTTCGGCACCATGCTCCGCAACGTCTACCTGCCCGAGATCATCAACGGGAACACGTACAGCAACGGCAACTGGGAACTGAGCATGATGGAGGCGTCCATCGGCATCTCGGTCTTCCTGGAGGACCGGTCGGTCTACGACCGCGCACTGGCCAAGTTCCGCGCCCGGGTGCCCGCCTTCATCTACCTGACCAGCGACGGTGCCTTCCCGCGCGGGCCCGCCGGCAGCACCATCGACACCCGGGCCGAGGTCGCGAGCTACTGGCAGGGGCAGAACACCTTCGTGGACGGTCTGTCCCAGGAGACCTGCCGCGACTTCACCCACACCGGGTACGGCATCTCGGCCATCGCGCACGTCGCCGAGACCACGCGCCACCAGGGCCAGGACCTCTACCCCGAACTCCAGGACCGGCTGCGGCACGCACTCGGCTTCCACGCCAAGTACCAGCTCGGCGAGGCGATTCCGAGTTGGCTCTGTGGCGGCAGCCTGACCAGGGGCCTCGGCCCGGTCACCGAGGTCGGTTTCAACGCGCTGAACAACCGGATGGGCATCGCGATGACCAACACCCAACGGCTCACCGAGCAGCAGCGCCCGGCCGGCACCAACAACCTCTTTGTCGCCTGGGAGACCCTGACCCACGCGGGCAACCCCAACTAGACCGTACGGCGCCACGGAAAGTCGCCGGCACACCCGCGCCCACGGGTGTGCCGGCGCATCCGTACCGGTGTGGCGTCCCCGGTTCAGGGTTGGCCGTCGGGCAGCGTCCAGGCCAGCAGACCGGCACCGACCAGCAGCAGGCTGACCAGACTGGCGACGGCGCGTAACGTGTTCCAGCCGGTCCAGTGGGAGGCGTACTCCGCCCAGCGTCGCGCCGCCTCCGCCGGGAGCGGATGCCGAACCGGCTGGCGGTCGGGTCCGGGACGGAGTCGTCCCGGACCCGACCGGGCCGCGGTGGGCGGCGGCTCAGAGGCCGATCCTGCCCACGCCCACACCGGCCGAGACGGTCGCCGGCACCGTTGCCGGATCGTCCACGGTGTACGGGTAGTAGGTCCGGGGCTCGACCACCGTGCCGGCGGTCTGTGGCGCACCGGAGTTGACGTAGCGGTTGTTCCGTTCGACCACGCGTCCCGGTCCGCTCTTGTCGTAACCGACGTAGATCGGGTGAGCCACGTTCTCGAAGTAGTTGCCCTCCACCATCAGGCCGGCGTTCTCGGTTGACGCGATGCCGTAGAGGGCGTTGTTCCGGTAGTAGTTGTTGAACACGTGCACCGGGTCGGCGAAGCGCACCCGGGGGTGTCGCTGGTCGGTGCCGTCGAAGAAGTTGTGGTGGTACGTGACCCGCAGCTTGCCGATGTCGGCCGGGTAGTTGTCCGAGTGCCCGACCAGGCTCGACTTGCTGTGGTGGTGGAAGTGGTTCCACGACACGGTGACGTAGTCCGACTCGCGTTTGATGTCGAGCAGACCGTCGTACCCGTCGGAGAGGTCGTTGTGGTCGATCCAGACGTGGTGGGCCTTGTTGGTGACGCTGATCGAGTCGTCCTCGGCGTCGGTGAACCTGATGTTGCGGATGATGACGTTGTTGCCCGGCCGGGTGGTGGAGCCGAGTTGAAGGCCGCCGCCGGTGATCTCGGCGGTGTTGCCCACGCCGAGGATGCTCTTGTTGGCGACCACGGTGACCATGTCGGAGATCTGGATCCGGCCCGAGACCCGGATGACGTACGGCCCGGCGCGCCCGACGTAGTCCTCCAGGGCGGCGCCGGTGGTGACGGTGACGGTGGGTCCGCCCGCGCCGCCGGTGGTGCCGTTGAAGCCGAGAGCGTTCACCGAGGCGAATCCGATCGGGGCGTCGGCAAGCGCGTTCGTGGCTCCGGCGGCGCGGTGCGAGGAGCCCTCGGCGGTGGTGTACGGGCGGGCCTGGGCCGGGCCGCCCGCGCCGATCAGCGTGCCGACCAGCACCGTGACGAGGCCGGCGACCAGGGTGACTCGACGGGGGCGGGAAGAGGGGCGGGTGATGGTGGTGGATGAGTTCATTCCAGCGCTGCTTTCTCGGTCCGGGGCTGCTGTCGGGCGGCGGACCGGAGGCCGGGGCGGGTGTCGCCCGGACCGGGACGGGTCCGGGCACCAAAGGAAAGCGCTTTCCCTGCGTTTCACCATACGGGCGCGAAGTGAAGCTCGTCAATGAGATGGTGGTCGCCGGCCGGCTCCCGGTGCCCCGAGTGCCAGGGGTGGGGTCATCTCGGAGTGGGGCCGGGTTCGCCCCGGACCTGGTGGTGAATCGAGGGGTACGTGGCGCGGACCGTGGACCCCGACGGGCCCACGGTCCGCATCCTTCCCCAGGCCGAAGTTCCGGGCGTACGGGCAAGGCGTGGCGGGCGGTCCGTCGACGGTGTGACCGTCCCGCCGCTCGGCGCCACCCGTGCCCTGGCGGGTCCCGCCCCCTCGGTGGTTGCGAGACGGACGGTGTGACCAGCGATAACGCTACGAATCCGGCCGGATGCTTTCAAGCCCGCGGGAGAGTCGTCCAAAATGTCCGTTCGGAGGACTTGACGAGCAGATGCGTACCCGGGGTTCTACCGGGTCCGCTCCGGCGGCGGTGCGGTGGTCAGACGCAGCGCGTGGAGCAGTCGCGCGGTCGGGCGGAGCGCGACGGCCACCGAGGCGACGACCAGCACCGCGCCGAGCGTCAGCCCGGCCACCACGTCATGTGGATAGTGGACGCCGGCCACCACCCGCAGCAGCGCGGTCACCCCGGCGAGCGGCAGGGTGAACAGCGCCAGTTTGGGTGCGACCATGGCCAGTCCGACCGCGAGCGCCCCGGCGATGGTCGCGTGGTTGCTCGGGAACGACCAGTCCCCGATCTCGGGACAGGTGGTGATCGACTCCACGCCGGGCACCGCCCGGCAGGGCCGCTCCTGGTCCACCACCAGCTTCAGCCCCTCGCTCAGCGCGTACGCGCCGGCAGTGGCGGCGAGGATCAGCACCGCGCCGGCCAGCAGTAGCGGGTCGCGGGTGCGACCGAGCCAGCCGATTCCGCCGAGCAGTCCGAGCAGGATCAGCATCGCGCCGTCGGTGGCGAGTTCGACCACCTGGTGAGTCCAGCCGGGGGCGCCGGCCAGCACCTCGGCGATCGAGCGGTAGCCGCCGGTGGAGAGGCCGTCGGTGATCCGGATCGGACCGGGGTGGCCCAACCCACCTGGCGAGAGCCAACCGACCAGCCCGGCTCCCGCCACGGTCAGGGTCGCCGCCGCCCCCAACCGAAGTGCGCCAGTGCCGGCACGACGGGCGGGTGTGGCGCCCGCCGTGCCGTTCGAGTCCACTGACCGTGCCGTCGACCGTGCCCGCTCCGTCATGGTGAACACTGTATGAACAGGGAGTGGCCAAAGTCTTCCGCTGATGGTGGGTGTCGCGATCTGACCAAGGTCAGTGGGTGCTGGCCAAGGTCAGTGGGGCCGGTACGCCTCAGCCCGCCAGACCGAGGGTCTCGGCGGCGGCCCACCCGTTGGCGTGGCTGGCGCCGTACGTGGTGACGAAGGCGCGTACGCCCACCGGCCGCCAGGTCGACGGCCACCCCATCTCGACCACCGTCACCGGATGCCGGGCGGCGAGCGTCTCGACCAGTTCGGCCGCGCCCGCCAGCCGGTGCACGTGCCGACCGACCAGCACGATCGGCCGTCCACCGGCCAGTTCGACCAGGGCGGCCGGTTCGGTCTCGGTGGCCACCACCGGCAGGCTCTCGGTGCCATCGAGGTGCGGTCCGAGTCCCCACGGCACACGCCCCTCGGCGATCGTGGAGGCGGAGACGAGTTGCAGCACGAGCGGACTCGCCAGGTCGGAGAGGACGCCCTCGACCCGTACCGCGCGTTTCGCCGCGGCGTACCCCAGGTTGGAGGCGGTGATCTCGGCGGTCGTGCCGGCCCGGGTCCAGGCGGCGAGCGCGTCGGCGCGGCCGGCCGCCTCCTCGACCCGTGCGACCGCGAGTCGGCCGTCACCGACCGCGGCGACGATCGCCTCGGCCACCTCCTCGACCAGGGTGGCGTCCACCTGCGCGCCGATGCAGAGCAGGTCGGCCCCGGCGTCCAGGGCGCGTACGGCGGCCGGCCCGATCCCGCCCGCGGCCTGCGCGGCGCCCTTCATCTCCAACGCGTCGGTGATCACCGCACCGGCGAAGCCGTACTCCCGGCGGAGTAGGTCGACCAGGACGGCCTTGCTGAAGGTCGCCGGCCCCTCGCCGGTCAGCGCCGGGACCCGGATGTGCGCGGTCATGATCGCTTTGGTGTCGGCCGCGACCACCGCGGCGAACGGCGGCAGGTCGCGGACCCGGAGCAGGTCCAGGGGTACGTCGACGGTGGGCAGTTCGTAGTGCGAGTCGGAGATGGTGGCGCCGTGGCCGGGGAAGTGTTTCGCGCAGGCCGCCACGCCGGCCGACTGGAGGCCGGCGACGGCGGCGGCGGAGTGCGCGGCGACGCGGACCGGGTCGGCGCCGAACGAGCGGGTGCCGATGATCGGGTTCTCGTCGGCGCTGTTCACGTCCACGGTGGGGGCCAGGTTGACGTTGATCCCGAGGGCGGCCAGTTCGGCGCCGATCGCCTGGTAGACCCGACGGGTCAGGCCGACGTCGTTGACCGCGCCGAGGGCCGCGTTGCCCGGGTAGGGGCTGCCGGTGGCGTGGGCCAGGCGAGTGACGTCGCCGCCCTCCTCGTCGATCGCGATCAGGACGTCAGGGCGGATCGCGCGCAGCGCGGCGGTGCTCGCCGCGACCTGGGCAGGGTCGGTGACGTTGCGGCCGAACAGGGTGTGGCCGGCGAGCCCGTCGGCGGTCAGGCGCAGTGCCCAGTCCGGAGGCGCGCTGCCCGGGAAGGCGGCGAGCAACGTACGCAGTGCCAACCGGCGGAGTCCAGGATCAGTCCCCACGTTGTCTCCTCTTCGCGGCCCCCCTGGTCCGAGTGTCGCACCAGGCAGGGCCATCTCGTGACCAAGCGGTGCCCTGTCGGGTTACCGACGGGGTACCGACGGGCCGTTACGCTACGGCTACTCGGTAAAGGCTAGACCATCTAATAACAAACTTTACTAATAACTAGGGGACCTGATGGCCACCACCCGACTACCCGGTACGCCCCGGCTGTTGCGCGCCCTCAACGACCGCGCCGCACTCGAACTGCTGCTCGCGCAGGGGCCGCTCACCCGGGCGCAGCTCGGGGAGTTGACCGGGCTCTCCAAGGTGACCGCCTCACAACTGGTGGAACGGCTGGAGGAACGCGGGCTGGTCGTCCGAGTCGGCGAGCAGGCCGGCGGTCGCGGACCGAACGCCCAGCTCTACGCGGTGGAACCGGGCAGCGCGCACGTGGTCGGCGTTGACGTCGGCCCGGACCGGGTGGTCGCCGCCTGCGCGGACATCACCGGCAAGGTGATCGGCCGGGTCGAACAGTCCACCCGGGACACCGACGACCCGGTCGGTGTCGTCCACAACGCGGTGGTCCGTACGGTCAGCAACGCTGGAGCGTCACTGGACAGCGTCCGACGGGTGGTGCTCGGCACCCCCGGCCTGGTCGACCCGGCCACCGGCGACATCACCTTCGCGTTCAACCTGCCGCGCTGGCACCGGGGACTGCTCGCCGCCCTCCGCGAGGACCTGCACACCCCGGTCGTCTTCGAGAACGACGTCAACCTCGCCGCGCTCGCCGAGGCGCAGTCCGGTGCGGCCCGTGGCGTGGACGACTTCGTCCTCGTCTGGGTCGGCGTCGGCGTCGGGCTGGCGATCGTGCTGGGCGGTCGGCTGCACCACGGCAGCACCGGCGCGGCGGGCGAGATCGGATACCTGCCGGTCCCGGGCGCGACCATCCCGCGTGACGTCTCGCGTCGGGCCAAGCCCGCGTTCCAGCAGCTCGCCGCCGCCGACGCGGTCCGGGTGATCGCCCGCGAGCACGGCTTCCGGGCGCCGACGGCCGGCGACGCGGTACGGGCCGCGATCGCCGCCGGGACAGAGGGCGGACCGGTCCTGGACGAGCTGGCCCGCCGGCTGGCGCTCGGGGTGGCCAGCACCTGTGTCGTACTCGACCCACCGCTGGTGGTGCTGGCCGGCGAGGTGGGGCAGGCCGGCGGCAGTGCGCTCGCCGAACGGGTGCAGCACGAAGTCGCTGCGATCACCCTGGTCACGCCGCGGGTGGTGGTGACCGAACTGACCGAGGAGCCGGTGCTGCGTGGCGCCCTGCGTACCGCCCTCGACGCGGTCCGGGACGAGGTGTTCGGCTCAACCGTCGGCTGAGGTGTAAGGAAGGGGCCCTTGTTAACGCTATGCGTTAACAAGGGCCCCTTCCTTAGATGCGGGTGTGGCTAGACGAGGTCGCGTTTGCGGAAGGAGGTGAACGAGGCGGCGACGAAGGTGGCCACCACGAGTGAGAGCACCAGCAGCCCGGTCGGCCAGTTGACCGCGTAGAACACCGGCGGGCAGTACATCTCCTGGCAGGTCGCCGCGGTGGTGGTGAGCTGGACCTGGCCGAGCAGCCAGGCGCCGATGTAGGTGGAGAGCATCCACAGGTCCGGCCGCGGCGCGTCGACGATCTCCATCACGATCCGGCCGCCGCCCTCCCAGAGCACCCCGTACGCGGCGAGCACGCCGAGCGCCGCGGCGGTGTGCCGACCCAGTACGGCGATGGTGAAGCCGATCGCGGTCACCATCAAAGTCAGCACCCAGCCTCGGACGATGGTCGGCAGGAGGAAGCTCCAGAAGTCCACGTCCAACGTGCCGGTGATCCCGCGTACCTCGGCGACCAGCCAGAACGCGCCGACGAAGAGCGGCGACGCCAGGGCCGACACCCCGAGCACGGCACCGAGCAGTGTGCCGAGCTTGGTGCCGAGCACGGTGAGCCGCTGTGGCCGCCAGAGCAGCAGGTTCGTCATGCCGCCGGAGGTCAGGTCGGCGCCGATGTAGGAGGCGCCGACCAGGAAGCCGAAGAGCGCCAGGAACGTGATCAGGAAGTAGATCAGTCCCCGGATCTGCCGCTCGAAGACGAAGACCCCGTTCAGGAAGTCCTCGATCTGGGGCCGGTCGAGCGGGATGGTGTCGCAGTCGCGCGGGTACCTGGCCCGTTCGTCCTCCGAGGCCCCCGGATGGTTGGCCAGCCGGCACGCCGCCAGCCGGCGTTCGTCCTCGTCCAGTTCGCGCTGCACCTGCGCCTGGGCGTGGGAAAGTTCCGACGCGGTGGGCTGGTGCGAGCCGGCGACGGTGGTGGCGACGGTGATCGTGAACGCCGCGATCAGCAGTGCCAGCATGAGTTGGACGAAGCGGCGCGAGGCCAGCCGTTCGAACTCGGCCTGGACCAGGTTCACGCCTTCGTCTCCTCATCGCTGGTTGCCGCCGGTCCGGTTCCGGTGAGCGCCGGTGCCGTCGCGCCGGTGGCAACCGGGTGGACGGTCGCGAGGCCGAGTTCGATCTCCGCTTCCGGACCGTCGTGGTCCAGGTCGGCCCGGCGGGGGCGTACGGAGTCGTCGAGCTGGTGCGGGATGCCGGGGCGCGGGGTGGTGCCGGTCAGTTCGAGGAAGACGCTCTCCAGGTCCGGGGTGAGCGGGGTCAGCTCGCGTACCCAGAGGTCCTGTTCGCCGAGGGCCCGGGTGAGCGCGGCCGGGTCGGTCACACCGCCGACCACCAGGTGTTCGGGGTGGATCACCAGGGGGTGTCCGGCCGCCTCGATCACTTCGGCGGCGCGGGTCTGGTCGTCCACCCGTACCCGGTATTCGCCCTGGTCGAAGCCGGCGAGCACCTCGGTCACCGGTCCGGCGGTGACCCGACGTCCCCGCGAAATGATCGTGACGTGGTCGCAGATCAGTTCGATCTCGGCGAGGATGTGGCTGGAGAGGAGCACGGTTACCCCGGCCAGGGTGAGATCGCGCATCAGATCACGCATCTCCCGGATGCCGGCCGGGTCCAGGCCGTTCGCCGGCTCGTCGAGGATCAGCAGCTCGGGGTTCTTGAGCAGGGCCGAGGCGACGGCGAGCCGCTGCTTCATGCCGAGTGAGTAGCCCTTGACCCGCTCGTTGCCCCGGTCCCGGAGACCGACCCGTTCGAGTACCTCGTCCACACGGGTCGGTGGTATGTCGCCCGCGGTGGCGAGCAGACGGAGGGTACGCCGGCCGGTGAAGTTGCCGAAGAACTGTGGGCTTTCGACGATCGCACCGAATCGGGGTGCCACCACCGGCAGTCGCTCGGGCGACGGTTCGCCGAACACCCGCATCTGCCCGGCGTCGGGGCGTACCAGGCCGAGGAGGGTACGCAGGGTGGTGGTCTTGCCGGACCCGTTCGGCCCGAGGAAGCCGTGCACCTGACCGGTCTCGACCAGCATGTCGAAGCCGTCCAAGGCGACCCATGGCTGGTCGCGCCGGTGCCGGAAGGTCTTGCGCAACCCCTGTATCTCGATGACCGCGCTCACGCGGGCGCCTCGCCGCGTCGGTTCATGTGGCTCTCCGAGTCCTCGGCGTGATCAATGACACGGCGCCTCACCTTACGGGCAGGGAGGCGTCCGTGGGGGCCTGCCACGCCTGCGTGGTTGGATGGTCGGGTGCCTACTGAGCTGGTCCACGACATCGCCGGTGCGGCTGCCCCCGGCACGCCCGGAAACCCGGCCGACGACGACCTGGTGGTCGACCTCGCCGGGGTGAACGTGGTGCGTACCGGCACCCACCTGTTGCGCGATCTGAGCTGGCGGGTGGAGCTGGACGAGCGCTGGGTGGTGCTCGGCCCGAACGGCGCCGGCAAGACGACGTTGCTGAACCTGGCTGGTGGGCGAACGCATCCGACCAGTGGGTCGGTACGGGTGCTCGGCGAGCGGATCGGCCGGACCGACATGGCGGAGCTCCGGACCCGGATCGGCCTGACCACGGCCGGTCTCGCCGAGCGCATCCCCTCCGACGAGCCGGTACGCGACGTGGTGCTGACCGCCGCCTGGTCGGTGGTGGGCCGCTGGCGGGAGAGCTACGACGCGATGGACGAGGCACGGGCGCGTGCACTGCTGGAGCAGTTCGGGGTGGCCGGTCTGGCCGACCGGCGTTACGGCACCCTCTCCGAGGGGGAGCGTAAGCGGGTGCAGATCGCCCGTGCCCTGATGACCGATCCGGAGTTGCTGCTGCTGGACGAGCCGGCGGCCGGGCTGGACCTGGGCGGGCGTGAGGACCTGGTCACCCGGCTGGCGGACCTGGCCCGTGACCCGGACGCACCGGCGCTGGTGTTGATCACCCACCATGTCGAGGAGATCCCGCCGGGCTTCACCCACGCGTTGTTGCTGCGCGAGGGCGGGGTCGTCGCGCAGGGCCTGCTCGGCGAGACGATCACCGGCGAGAACCTGACCCGTACGTTCGGGGTGGCGCTCACCGTCGAGCGGGTCGGCGAACGGTTCGCCGCACGCGCCGCCTGATCTCTCCTCCTCGCCCTCGACAAAGCCGGTCAACAAGCCGGTCAACGTCCGGTCGGCAATCCGGACAAGTGTCGATTTGTTGACTCAACTGTTAACTGAATTTACTGTTCCTTCATCGACGTGCGTCGAGGTATCGACCGAACCGTCAGGGGAGCAGGATGAACAGACTCCGTCGGCTGGTGACACTGGTGTCCGCCACCGCGCTGGCCGCAGCGTCCGCCGTACTGCTGGCGCCGAGCGCGTACGCGGCGACCGCCAGCTTCGCCAAGACCCAGGACTGGGGCAGCGGGTACGAGGCCCTCTTCACTGTCCGCAACGACACGAGCAGCACGATCACGAGCTGGCGGGTCGAGTTCGACCTGCCCGGCGGCTCCACCATCGGCAGCTCCTGGGATGCGGTCCGGACCAGCTCCGGTAACCACCACAGCTTCGCCAACCAGTCCTGGAACGGCACCCTCGGCGCCGGCGCGAGCACCACCTTCGGCTTCACCGTCTCCGGCACCGGCACCCCGACCAACTGCACCGTCAACGGCGGTTCGTGCTCCGGCGGTGGCGGCGGCGACACCCAGGCACCCACCACACCGGGCAACCTGCGCAGCACCTCGGTCACGTCGAACAGCGTCTCGCTGGCCTGGAACGCCTCGACCGACAACGTCGGCGTGACCGGCTACAACATCTACCGGGGCGGGACGCTCGCGACCACGGTCACCGGCACCAGCGGCACCGTCGGCGGGTTGACCGCCGCGACCGCGTACACCTTCACGGTCCGGGCGCGGGACGCGGCCGGCAACCTCTCGGCGGTCAGCAACCAGGTCAGCGCGACCACCGCACCCGGCGGCGGTGGCGGCAGCACCCCGGCGGCCATCAACGGCCAGCTCCGGGTCTGCGGCACCAAGCTCTGCAACCGGTACAACCAGCCGATCCAGTTGCGCGGCATGAGCACACACGGCATCCAGTGGTACGCCCAGTGCGTCAACAACAACTCGCTCGACGCGCTCGCCACCGACTGGCGGGCCGACGTGCTGCGGATCTCGATGTACATCCAGGAGGACGGGTACGAGACCGACCCGCGCGGCTTCACCGACCGGGTGCACGACTACATCGAGCGCGCCACTGCCCGGGGCATGTACGCCATCGTGGACTGGCACATGCTCACCCCCGGGGATCCGAACTACAACCTGAGCCGCGCCCGTACCTTCTTCACCGAGATCGCCAGCCGACACAGGGACAAGACCAACATCCTGTACGAGGTGGCGAACGAGCCGAACGGCGTCGGTTGGTCCAGCATCAAGTCGTACGCGGAGCAGATCATCCCGGTGATCCGTGCCCAGGACCCGGACGGTGTGGTGCTGGTCGGCACCCGCGCGTGGTCCTCGCTCGGCCTCTCCGACGGTGCCAGCGAGACCGAGGTGATCAACAACCCGGTCAACGCCACCAACATCATGTACACCTTCCACTTCTACGCCGCCTCGCACGGCTCGTCGTACCTGAACGCGTTGTCGCGGGCCGCCGACCGGATCCCGATGTTCGTCACCGAGTTCGGCACCCAGACCGCCTCCGGTGACGGGGCGAACAACTTCACCCAGGCGCAGGCGTACATCGATCTGATGGCGACGAAGAAGATCAGTTGGGTGAACTGGAACTTCTCCGACGACTTCCGCTCCGGAGCCGTCTTCAACACCGGCACGTGCAACGGCACCTCGTACGCCGGCACCGGGGTCCTCAAGCCCGCCGGTGTCTGGGTACGCGACCGGATCCGTACCGCCGACGACTTCCCCACCGGCTGAGCGGGGACCTTCCCGGCCTCCGCGCGATCCTGGTGCAGCACGGGATCGCGCGGAGGCTAGTCGGAGGGCGGCGCGTTGTCCCGGGGCTGTGACTCGATCCGTACGTACACGAAGAATCATGTACGTACACTGTACGTACATCGAATTCCATGTACAGCCTTGTCGAGTCACGCGCCCCGAAGGGGCTGGGTCAACAGGGGGCGGGGTCAGCGGAGCAGGGGGAGGAGTTCCGTCGCGGCGAGGGTGATCTGGGTGACGGCGAGTGGTGGATCGTTCGGGGGAACGAAGACGACCGAGTCGGCGCCCGCGTCGATCAGCCGCTTCGCCGACGCCGCGCTCTGTGTTGCCGTACCGGCAACGGTGAAGCGGTCGAGGTAGCTCTCGGGAAGCGCCCCGGCGAGGTCCTCCACCTTCGGGTGGGCGGCGACCAGGGCGGCGATCTCCTCGGCCAGGTCGTCGTCGCCGGGTGGCAGTTTCGGGCCGCCGACGAGCCGCCCGGCGATCGCCTGACGAGCCCACTCCCGCTTCTCGTCGAAGTCGAGCCAGGCGTAGAGGGTGAGCCGGTGCGGGTCGGTACGCCCGGCGTCGGCCCGGCCCGCGTCGATTCGCTCCCGCGACCAACGTACGGAAGGTGCGCTCGTGCACTCGGTCAGGATCGTGCCGTCGGAGACCTGCCCGGAGAGCCGCAGCGATCTCGGGCCGCGTACGCCGGTCGAGATCCGGGGCGCCTCGGCCGGCGGGAACGCCAGCTTCACCCCGTCCAGCTTCGCGTACTGGCCGTCGACGGTGACCGTCTCGCTGGCGAGCAGGGCGCGTACCGCGCTGACCGTCTCACCGAGCACCGCCAGCGGCGACGGATGGTCGGCGCCGACCTGGCGGACCCAGTCGGGCATGCCGTGCCCGAAGCCCGGCAGGATCCGCCCGGGGAAGACCCGTTCCAGGTTGGTCAACTCCATCGCGGCCAGGGCGGGGTTGCGGAACGCGGCGGGCAGGATGCCGATGCCGATCTTCAACGTCTCGGTGACCGAGGCGGCGATCGCGGCAGCGGAGACCGCGCCCGTGAAGAAGCAGTCCTCGACCACCCAGAGTTCGTCGTAGCCGAGCCGTTCCACCAGCCGGGCGTAGGCCGGAAGCTGTTCCGGTGGGCTGTCGCAGCGGTACATGACCCCGAATGCCGTGTCTCCCATCCTCGGCAGCCTGCCAGAAAACCGAACAGGCCGCCGCCTCTAGAATCATGGCTCGGGTCGAACCACCAGGAGGAGCCCATGAGCCGACCCCGGGTCGTTGTCGTGGGCAGCGCCAACATGGATCTGGTCGCCATGACGCCGGTGCTGCCGGCCGCCGGTCAGACCGTGCTTGGCACCGATTTTGTGATGGTTCCCGGCGGCAAGGGAGCCAACCAGGCCATCGCCGCCACCCGGGCCGGCGCCTCTGGCGTCTTCCTCGGCGCGATCGGCTCCGACTCGTTCGGCGTGACACTCAAGGCCCGGATCGCCGCCTCCGGCGTCGACACCAGTCAACTGCGCGTCGTGTACGGCGCCTCCGGTGTCGCCGTCGTCACGGTCGACGCGGCCGGCGAGAACACGGTGGTGGTCGCGCCGGGCGCTAACGCCGCGTTCACCGTCCTGACCGAGGCGGAGCTTTCCGCCGTACGCCGGGCGGACGTGCTGGTCGCCCAGTTGGAGATCCCGCTCGACACGGTCCTCGAAGCGGCCCGCGCGGCACGGGCCGCCGGCACCCGGGTGGTGCTGAACGCCGCCCCGGCCCGGGAACTCCCGACCGAACTGCTCGACCTGGTCGACCTGCTCGTGGTCAACGAGGGCGAGGCGCGGGCGGTCAGCGGCACCGGCCGGAACGAACCAGAGGCGCTGCTGCGTGCCGTACCCCGGGCGGTTCTGACCCTCGGCGCCGACGGCGCCTGGTACGGCGACCGCGACGGCACCGCCGTGCACGTCCCGGCCTTCCCGATCGACGCGGTCGACTCGACCGGTGCCGGTGACGCCTTCACCGGCGCGCTCGCGGTCGCCTGGGGCGAGGGGCGTGCACTGGTCGACGCGGTGCGCTGGGCCTGCGCGGCCGGTGCCGCCTGCGCCCGCCACGTCGGTGCCTCCGCCTCGCTGCCCCGCCGGGAGGAGATCGACTCCCTGTACGCCACCGCCGACGCCACGGGGAACTGACCCCACCGCTTGCCGACGGTGGCCACGATAGGGGACATGGTGCGGTTCATTCTCAATCTGCTCTGGCTCATCTTCGGCAGCGGCATCGTGCTCGCCATCGGGTACGGCATCGCGGCGTTGATCTGTTTCGTCCTCGTCGTCACGATCCCGTTCGGGGTCGCGTCGCTGCGGTTGGCCTACTACTCGCTCTGGCCGTTCGGTCGCACGCTCGCCCCGAAGCCCGGCGCCGGCATCGGATCGGGGCTCGCGAACGTGCTCTGGGTCGTGCTCGCCGGTTGGTGGCTGGCACTGATGCACGTGGTGGCCGGTGTCGCGCTCTGCGTGACGATCATCGGCATCCCGTTCGGGATCGCCAACTTCAAGCTGGTGCCCGCCGCGTTCTGGCCGCTCGGGCGCGAGGTGGTCGAGATCGACGACCTGCGCCGTCCGGCACCGTCGGCCGGCTGACTACTCCTCGACCACCCGACCCTCACCCCGGCGGCGCAGCATCTGCAAACCCGGGATGCCGGCGATGGCGAGCTTGAGGTCGCGGGTCACGTTGAGCTTCGATCGTCTTCTCAGCCGCGTCGACCGCCTGGTCCGTTCGGTCCAGTGTGGACTCCATGCGTTCGAGCGCGGTTTCCACGCGGTCGAGCACGACGGCGATCCGGCGTACCAGGGTTCGGTGGCGTCGAGCAGGTCGAAGGCGCGGCTCGGCAGGGCGGCCCGGGTGGTCGCGGTGCCGGCGGCCTGACCCACGGCGGTACGGGTGAGGTCGAGCAGGACCGAGGGGCGGGGGAGGGGGAGCGGCATGGCCGCAATTGTGCGTCGCGGCAGGCGCCTCCGCCCGGCGGCTGATCATCGGCAGCGGCCCGTCCGCTCCGTTGCCGGCTCGCTCCGGCCGGCAACGGTTTGCTGATTTCCGGACCCCGCAGCGGTGGAAATCAGAGAATGAGCTGACGGCGTCGGGCGGAATGTCGGTATTTTCCTCGGCCCGACCGGGAGGCGACGGCCTGGTGACGGGAGCGGCACGATGAGCGGGGCGATCCGACCATGACCACCGTGGGTGAGTTGCTGCTGAGCCGGCTCCACGACCTCGGCATACGGCACATTTTCGGCCTGCCGGGCGACTACAACATGGAGTTCCTCGACCAGATCGAGGCGTTCCCCGGCATCGAGTGGGTGGGTAGCTGTAACGAGCTGAACGCGTCGTACAGCGCCGACGGCTACGCCCGGCTGGCCGGGATCGCGGCGATCGTCACCACCTTCGGCCCCGGCGAACTCTCCGCGGTCAACGGCCTGGCCGGGGCGATGGCGGAGTCGGTGCCGATCGTGTCGATCGTCGGCGGACCACCGGTCCGGATCATGGAGAAGCACACCGCGATGCACCACTCGATCGGCGACGGTGACTTCGACCGGTGGATCCGGGTCGCCCGCGAGGTGACCGTCGCCCAGACCAGCCTGACCGTCGACAACGCCAGCACCGAGATCGACCGGGTGCTCCGCGAAGGCTGGCTCGCCCAGCGACCGGTCTACATCCGCCTGCCCGGGGACGTCGCCCAGCAGGAGGTGGCGGCTCCCCGGTCACCGCTCACCCGACCCGAGCCGGTGGTCGACCAGGAACAGCTCGACGCGTTCGTCGGCATCGCCCGGCGGTTACTCGCCAAGGCGAGCCGTCCGGCGCTGCTGGTGGGCAACCTGGCGATCCGGTTCGACCTGCACGACCTCGTGAACTCGCTGCTGGTGGACCGGAACTGGCCGGTCGCGACACAGAGCGTGGGCCGCGGCTTCATCGACGAGTCGAGCCCGCACTACGTCGGCATCTACAACGGCGGGGACAGCCTCCAACCGACCTGCGAGGCGATCCACGGAGCGGACGCCCTCGTCTGCGTCGGCACCACGTTCTTCGACTGGGACGGCCTGTTCACCGCCGACCTGGACCTGTCGCTGATCATCGGACTCAACACCACCGCCGCCACCGTCGGGGACACCGTGTTCCCGTCCGTACCCCCGGAGGCTGCGCTGCGCGCCCTGTACGAGATCGCACCGGTACGCGAGGTCCCGTGGGACGTGACCATCGTGCCGCCGCCCGCGCCCCTGGACCCGGCCAGCACCGCACCGCTCCAGCAGGCGCGACTCTGGCCGGTGGTGGGGTCGATGCTCCGCCCCGGTGACGTACTCGTGCCAGAGACCGGCACCCCGTCGTTCGGCGTGGTGGAGTTCCACCTCAAACCGCAGACGGACGTGCTGATGGCACCGCTCTGGGGCTCGATCGGGTACGCGACACCGGCCGCGTTCGGCGCGGGGATCGCGGACCCGGACCGCCGGGTCGTCCTCATCACCGGCGACGGATCACTCCAGTTGACCGTCCAGGAGATCAGCCGGATGCTCGCCACCGGCCAACGCCCGATCATCATGGTCCTGAACAACGGTGGCTACACCGTGGAACGGGCGGTCGACGGCCGGCACCAGCCGTACAACGACATCGACAACTGGCGGTACGCCGACCTGCCGTCGGTGTTCGCCCGCGACGCGTCGATCGACTCGTACGTGGTCGCCACCGAGGGAGAGCTGGCCCGGGTCTTCGCCGGCCTCTCGGGCAAACCGGAACGGCTGACGATCATCGAGGTGAAGCTCGGCCTGGTGGACATGCCGCTCGGCATGCCCAGGTGGGGCAGCGAGACGACCGCCCTCGACTACCAGATCCGGGCGGCAGCGGAACCTCCCCGGTTGCCCTGGGGCGGACTGCCGGGGCAGACCGCCACCTGACCTGGGGCGTGCCGGGCGCCCCGCTGTCGCCCTGTCCGGCGCCAGGCTGGTCCCGGTCGGCCGGTTCAACGGCCGTCGCCGCCGTGTTGCTCGACGGCGCGCTGCACGGCACGGTAGATCTGGCCGAACCGCATGGCGTCGGCGATCTGGAGCAGCATCAGCTCCTGCCCCGCACGCTGCACCCACAGTTCGTACACCCCGGAGCCCCGGTCGTAGGAACGGTCCAGCCAACTCAGTGGCAGTTCCAGGAACGGAATCAGGGCCAGCGCGCCGACGGCGCAGACTCCGAGGATGGTCGCGGCGAGCCGCCAGTCCCCGCGATCCTGCGCCGCGTACGCGAGGGAGAGCACGCAGACCATCGCGACCAGGGGCGGGATCGAGAGCAGGAAGATCAGTACGCCGCGTCCGACCAACCGGGAACGGGAGCGCGCCGAGCCGCGCCCCCGCACGTGCCAGACGTACGTCAACTCGGCGACCGGCACCCGCTGACCTCCCGCGTGCACCGAATCGGAGGTGACCCGCACCGTGTCGTCCTGGTAATAGACCGTCACCATTCCAGCAAAGCCTGCCTGTCAACAGGGCGGGTGCCCGTCGAGGCAGTTGCGCTGCTCGATCGATCAGATGGTCGGAGTCGTCAGCGGGGGCGGGGCATTCTCTGACGTTGTTCCACGGCCCGTTGCAGCGCCCGGTAGATCTGACCGAACCGGAGCGCGTCGGTGGTCTGGAGCAGGCGGACGGGTTCGCCGTGCCAACGTACCCAGATTTCCAGCCGGTGCGAGCCCCGGGTGTACGAGCGGTCCAGGAATTCGAGCAGCAGATCGGCGACCGGGCCGACCGCGAAGCCGACCAGGCACGAGGCGCCGATGATGGCGAGCGTCACGGTGATCGAGGAGTGGAAGCGGATGGCGAGGGCGATGCCGATCAGGGCGGCGACCACCGGTCCGATCAGTCCGATCCCGAGCGCGCCCCGGTTGGCCAGTACGCGCCACGAGCGGGTGCCCCGTTGGTGCCAGATCTCGGCCAACTCCATCAACGGGTAGGCCCGGTCGGCGACCCGGATCGCCTCGGAGGTGACCCGTACGGATCGGTCGTCGTAATAGGTGATCATTCTTCACGTCCTGGTCACGGTGGCACCAGACAACATACCCAACGAGCAGCGCCGTAGGGTGGGTACGCGAACTTCGATGTGGAGGTGGAGTGTGGGCGACTTCGTCCGGCTGGAGATCGGCGACGGTATCGGCACCATTCGGCTGGAACGGCCGCCGATGAACGCGTTGAACACCCAGGTGCAGGAGGAGTTGCGGGCCGCCGCCTCTGCCGCCACGACGGACTCCGACGTCCGTGCGGTCATAGTCTACGGCGGCGAGAAGGTCTTTGCCGCCGGCGCGGACATCAAAGAGATGGCCGACATGTCGTACGTCGACATGGCGGCGCGAGCGGTCGAACTCTCCGCCGCCCTCGGTGGCCTCGCCCGGATTCCCAAGCCGGTGGTCGCCGCGATCACCGGGTACGCCCTCGGCGGCGGTTGTGAACTGGCGCTCGCCTGTGACTGGCGGGTCGCCGCCGAGGACGCGAAGCTCGGTCAGCCGGAGATCAAGCTCGGCATCATCCCGGGTGCGGGTGGCACCCAGCGGCTGGCCCGGCTGGTCGGACCGGCACGGGCCAAGGATCTGATCATGTCGGGTCGGATGGTCGACGCGCAGGAGGCGCTGCGGATCGGGCTCGTCGACCGGGTGGTCCCGGCTGACCAGGTGTACGCCGAGGCGGTCGCCATGGTGCGGCCGTACCTCTCCGGTCCGGCGCAGGCGTTGCGGGCGGCGAAGCTGGCGGTCGACGGTGGCCTGGAGATGGACCTGAACTCCGGCCTGGCCTGGGAGAGTCAGCTCTTCGCGGCGCTCTTCGCCACCGACGACCGTCGGGAGGGGATGGCCGCTTTCGTGGCGAAGCGTAAACCGGACTTCACCGGGCGCTGACACCGAGGTTGGGTGGAACGGTGCTGTCGGCACCTCTCGGAAATAGGCGAGTCTCTTTCATCTTTTCCGTGTGGGCCGATAACCTGGGCACCCACCACGAGGCAGAGGGAGTGGCGATGACGGAGCGGATCGAAGGTCACGGCGGCGACTTGGCGGTGGCGGCGCTGCGGGCGTACGGCATCACCGAGATGTTCACCCTCTCCGGTGGCCATGTCTTTCCGCTCTACGACGCCGCCCACCGCAGCGAGGCCGACTCCGCCGGTCGGCCCTCGATGCGCATCGTCGACGTACGACACGAACAGTCGGCGGTCTTCGCCGCCGAGGCGGTGGCGAAACTGCGGCGGCGCCCCGGGCTCGCCGTACTCACCGCCGGGCCGGGCGTCACCAACGGCATCTCCGGACTGACCAGCGCCCACTTCAACGGCTCCCCGATCCTGGTGATCGGCGGCAGGGCACCCGCGTTCCGTTGGGGATCGGGCAGCCTCCAGGAGATCGACCACCTGCCCCTGGTCGCCCCGGTGACCAAGTACGCCGCCACGGTGACCAGCACCGACGAGATCCCCTCGGCGATCGAGACCGCGCTGACCGCCGCGCTCAGCCCGCACCGCGGACCGGCCTTCCTCGACCTGCCGCTGGAGGTGGTCTTCTCCTCCGGAGAGGCGACCACACCGGACGCCGCCCCGATCGCCCCGCTCGAACCCGACCCGGACGAGGTGACCCGGGCCGCCCGGCTGCTCGCCGGAGCCCAGCGGCCGGTGATCATCGCGGGTTCCGACGTCTACGCCGGTGACGCCACCGCCGCGCTGCGCGAGGCCGCGGAGGCGCTCCAGGTGCCGGTCTTCACCAACGGCATGGGGCGAGGCTCGCTCCCGCCCGAGCACCCGCTCGCCTTCGCCAAGGCCCGGCGTACGGCACTCAACAGCGCGGACGTGGTCGCGGTGGTCGGCACTCCGCTCGACTTCCGGCTGGGTTTCGGCGACTTCGGCGACGCCCAGGTGGTGCACATCGTGGACGCTCCCACCCAGCGGCCCACCCACATCCAGCCCGCCGCCAACCCCGTCGGCGACCTGCGTCTGATCCTCTCCCAACTCGCCGACCACCAGGGCGACCGGGAAGACCATGCCGGCTGGGTCGCCGACCTGCGTTCGGTCGAGAACGCGTCACGCAAGCGCGACGCGGACGAGATGGCGGCCGAGTCCGACCCGATCCGCCCGGCCAGGATCTACGGCGAGCTGCGCAGGGTCCTCGACCCGGACGCGGTGACCATCGGCGACGGTGGCGACTTCGTCTCGTACGCCGGTCGTTACCTGGAGCCGTCGATCCCCGGTACCTGGCTCGACCCGGGCCCGTACGGTTGCCTCGGCACCGGCATGGGTTACGCGATGGGGGCGAGGGTCACCTACCCGGACCGTCAGGTCTGCGTGCTGATGGGCGACGGGGCGGCCGGTTTCTCGCTGATGGACGTCGAGTCGCTCGCCCGGCAGAAGCTGCCGGTGGTGATCGTGGTCGGCAACAACGGCATCTGGGGTCTGGAGAAGCACCCGATGAACGCCATGTACGGCTACGACGTCGCCGCCGACCTCCAGCCCGAACTCCGCTACGACGACGTGGTGACCGCGCTCGGTGGTGCGGGCGAAACCGTGGCCAAGGCAGGTGACCTGCGTCCGGCGCTCAAGCGGGCCTTCGACTCGGGGGTGCCGTACCTGGTCAACGTGCTGACCGACCCGGCGGACGCGTACCCGCGTTCATCCAACCTGGCCTGATCCCGTCGACGCCGGGCTGCCCGATTCGGTCGGGTGGTCCGGCGTCGTGCTCTCCACTGTGGCGGTCTCCGCCGGAGCCGGGGTGGCCGCCGCAGTCGTGGTGGCCGGAGGGCGGGCGGTCAGCAGCAGCGGCAACAGAACGACACCCAGCACGTACGGGACGAACATGTAGCGCGCCCCCTGCATGTTGTTGATCGCCAGCACCGAGAGCTGGTTGCCGGCGGAGAGTCCGGCCAGGGCGAGCACGGTCCGGTCCCGGCGGCGCCAGGCCACCAGACCGACGACCAGGTACGCGAGGTACGCCCAGCTCGCTCCCCGCCACCAGAGCCACTCCGGGGTGACCGTACGGGCGTTGAGCTGGACCGCGAGGTCGCCAATGCGCTGGCTCAGTGGCGCGGAGTACGCCGCGCGCCGGGCCGGGCTGGCACGGAACAGCGGGTCGCGTTGGACGTAGGTGCGCACCGACCACGGGTTCGGGTTGCGGGCGACGTTTCCGGTCGACGCCGGCTGCCAGGCGATCGAGCTGCGGCAGAACCGGGCCCCGAGCACCGTTCCGGGCGACCGCTGTGCGAGCCGTACCCAGATCGACACCAACTCCGACTTGTGCGCGGCGGTGGCCGTGCGGTTGAAGTCGGGGTGCCAGACGGTCGGGTCGACCGAGTAGCAGTCGGCCGACGAGCGCCAGTGTGACAGCGGGGCGACCTGCGCCATCACCGCCGTGTCGGTGACGGAGAAAGCGGCCGGGTCGTCGGCGTAGCCGACCGCGATGTCACCGAAGAGGGTTTCCCACGCGACCAGCGAGCCGGTGTTGCGTACGCCGAGCACCGGCAGCAGCAGCCAGTTGGTCAGTAGCGCGATGGTGACGGCGGTGACCGCGGCGACGATCATCCGCAGGGCCATCCCCCGGAGCACCAGCACGCAGATCACGATGAGGACCGCGGTCACGATGAACCCGTTCTGCCGGAACAGGCAGAGCAGGGTCAATTCCGCCATCAGGGCCACGAACAGGCTCCGTGGCAGCCTCGGCCGATCCGGCCCGGGGGTCCGGCGCCGCAACACGACCAGGCGCGCGACCGTACCGAGCAGGAAGACGTGACAGATGACGAACGGGACGTCCTTCCAGACCGCCAGCGTGAACGAGCCGACCGGCGGAAGGGCGACCAGGATGGCGGCGGCGGCCGTCCAGAGCCAGGCGGGGCCGCCGAGCCGGCGCAGCCCGGTCACCGCGTAGGCCAGACCGGCGGCGAGTGCCACCGTCTGGAGCAGAGTGAGCGCGCCGACTCCGTTGGTGAGCTGGAGCGACAGCCACACCAGGGCGGTGTACGTCACCGGGTGGTGGGTGTTCCAGTTCCCGGTCGTCGACTGCCACATGTAGTTGAGCGAGTCGGGGCTGAACAGGCCGGGGTAGAAGGCGACCCACCAGAAGAGCAGCACGAGTTGGGTGACGGCGTACGTGACCAGCGCCAGCACCGGGAGCCGGGCCGGGCGGGTGAACCTCCGCCAGCCGCTGACGGACGGTTCGGCGGGGGAGCCGGGGCCGGTCTCGACCGGTGCGTCGTCGTCCATCTCCGCCGTCTCTCGAGGGTTCCGCGCGGGCATGCGGGCCCGGTCCGGCGGGGCGCCGGGCGTGGGCCAGCCGTCATGGTACGGGCGGCGGCCCGCGCGCCGGAATCGGAGCGGTCGATCCGGAACCGTCGTGCGGTTACACCTCGGGTCGCTTCTCTTCCACCGGCGGATCGTCGGTCTCCCGGCGGCGGATCTCGCCCTCCCGGCGGCGCAGATCCTCCTCCCAGCGTTCGAAGAGTTCCCGGTCCTTCTTCGCCTGTTCGGCGGCGAGCGAGTTGAGGAATTCGGGGTTGTCGTCCGGTGCGACCGGCCGGCCTCGGTCCGCTCCGCGTATCGGGCCCGCTCCGGGTGCACCGGTGGTGGTGGCGCCGGCCGGGCGGCCGACGAAGAACCAGGCGATCGAACCGAGCAGTGGGAAGAAGAGGATGAGCAGCACCCAGGCGAATCGGGGCAGGGCGCGGATGTCGCTCGCGTCCGCGGAGAGACAGCTGATCAATGCGCATGCGGCGAGGATGATCTGCGCGACAAAGACGAACATCATCAGGCGGGCCATGTGGCAATGATGACCCACCGGAGTCGGCTCAACCTAACGTTCCGAGCACCAACAGCACGCCGAGTCCGGCGTATCCCACGGCGACCAGTGCCAGCACCGGCATGGTCCGTCCACCGGCGACCCGCGAACCGGCCCGGCTCGCGCGACGGATGACGGTGGCGCCGACGGCGAGCAGCCCGACCGCCACCGCGCCGCCGAGGACCAGCGGCATCAGGGCGTCGTACGACAGCGCCAACCGTACGGCGAGGATCGCGACGGTGGCGATCGCGAGTCCCGTACGCCGTCGGGCCAGCCGGGTCCGTTCGGGTTGCAGGCCCGGGTCGGGGGTGCTGCCGGTGTCCCTGCCCGGGCCGGGGTTCACCCGTTGCCGCCGAGCCGGAGCAGTGTCGCCGCGATCAGCACCAGCGCACCGACGGCGACCACCAGGGCGAGCAGGGCGGGGAAGCGGGACGGGGGCAGTTCGGTGCCGAGCCGGATGGCGCGTTCGGTGCGTACCCACCGGTCGACGGCGTGCAGTGCGACCGCGCCGCCGAGTAGGAGCAGGGTGACCGCGATCGCCTCGCGCAGGTGGGTCAGGGGCAGCGGGGGCAGGAACTGGGCGATGGCCAGTCCACCGGCGATCAGCGCCAGCCCGGTCCGGAGCCAGGCGAGGAAGGTGCGCTCGTTGGCGAGGGAGAACCGGTAGTCCGGACGGGTGCCGACCTCCTGCAACCGGTCCGGGTTCCACCATTGCCTGATTCTTTCGCGCACGACCCGAATTATCCGGTCGACGTCGCCCGTAGCCTGGGTGGGTGACTGATCTGGATGTTTCGACACTGCGGAGCGCGTACGACGCCCAGCTTCGGGACCGTGCGCCGGACCCGGTGCCGGACGGGGTGACGGTGGAGCGGGACGGTCCGCTGGTGCGGATCATCGGGCTCGACCACGGCGGGTTCGTCGGTTACCGGAGCCTCGGCGGCGTGACCGGCGCGGCGTTGGACGAGTTGATCGCCCGGCAGCGGGACATCTTCGCCGCCCGGGGTGAGCAGGTGGAGTGGAAGCTGCACGGTCATGACGAGCCGGCCGACCTGTCGGACCGGTTGCGGGCGGCCGGGTTCGTCCCGGAGGAGGAGGAGACCGTCCTGGTCGGGCCGGTCGCGGCCCTGGCGGCGACGCTGCCGGTGCCACCGCCGGGCGTACGGCTGCGTGAGGTGACCGCCCGCGCGGACCTGGACCGGATCGCGGAGCTGGAGTCGATCGTCTGGGACTCGCCCCGGGGCTGGCTGGCCGACGGGCTGGAGCGGGAGCTGGCGGCGGATCCGGGGGTGTCGCACGCCGGTGCCGGTGCGGCGGGCTCGGAGGTCTGGCCGCAGGCGCTGACCGTGCTGGTGGCCGAGGAGGTCGAGTCCGGCCAGGTGGTGAGCGCCGGTTGGGTGCGGTACGTCGCCGGCACCGGCTTCGCCACCCTCTGGGGCGGTTCGACGCTGCCGCAGTGGCGGGGGCGGGGCATCTACCGTTCGTTGGTCACCCACCGGGCCCGGCTCGCCGACGCCCGGGGTTTCACCCTGTTGCAGGTCGACGCGTCGCCTGCGAGTCGGCCGATCCTGGAGCGACTCGGGTTTGTCGCGGTCACCACGACCACTCCCTACGTCTACACTCCTTAACCGTGTCTGAGCCGCTCACCGATGAGGAGAGGATGACCCTCAAGAGCGCGGCGTTCGGCGCGGTCTTCCTGGTCTCGAACGCCGAACCCGGTGTCCTTTCCATGGTCAGGGAGAGCTTCGCCGCCTCCAACGCGATCGCCGGTAGCACCGGCCTGGTGCGGGAGGTGCTGACCACCGGTGGCCTGCCCCGGTTGTCGGGCGACTCGCCGGGTGAGTTGCGGCCGGCGGAGGTGGAGGCGGTGGCGTTGCCGGCGCTGCGGCGGGCGGTGCAGATCCTGTCGGCCAAGGCGCCGGGGGAGTTGGAGCACTATCGGCACACGGTGCTCCGCGCCGGGGACGAGGTGGCTCGCGCCTCGGACGGGGTGAGCGAGGCTGAGGCGGCGATGCTCGACAAGATCCGGGACGCGTTGAGCACCTCCTGACGTGGCGGCGGTCGATCCGTTCCGACTCCGGCCGCCCGGTGAGTTGCGTCACTCTGAGTGCCCGGGAAAGCGAAGCTACTGATAGGTAACATAGCCGGGTGGGCAACCCCACAGCGTGCCGCGGTTGACCGATCGTTAAGGGACGCGGGACGCTGCGCCACGGAACCGGGCGATGCCGGCAACACCAACAGGAGGGTCGTCGAAGCGCGATGAACATCGTCGTACTCGTCAAGCAGGTGCCCGACTCGGGCGCGGACCGTAACCTGCGCAGTGACGACAACACCACCGACCGGGGGTCGGCAAACAACGTCATCAACGAGATGGACGAGTACGCCATCGAAGAGGCGTTGCGGATCAAGGAAGCGCACGGTGGCGAGGTCACCGTACTGACCATGGGTCCGGACCGGGCCACCGAGTCGATCCGCAAGGCACTGTCGATGGGGCCGGACAAGGCCGTACACGTGCTCGACGACGCGCTGCACGGCTCCTGCGCCGTCACCACCTCCCGGGTCCTCGCGACCGCCCTCGGCACGCTCGACGCGGACCTGGTGATCTGCGGCGCGGAGTCGACCGACGGCCGGGTCCAGGTGCTGCCGCACATGCTCGCCGAGCGGCTCGGCATCGCCGCGCTGACCGGCGCCCGCACGCTCACCGTCGAGCCCGGGGCCGACGGCACCGTGCTCACCGCCGAGCGGCAGACCGAGGAGGGGTACGAGGTGCTCAGCGCCACCACCCCGGCGATCGTCTCGGTCTGGGACACCATCAACGAGCCCCGTTACCCCTCCTTCAAGGGGATCATGGCGGCCAAGAAGAAGCCCGTGCAGACCCTCTCGCTGGCCGACCTCGGGGTGCCCGCGGCCGAGGTGGGCAGCGCCGGTGCGACCAGCGTGGTGGTCGAGCACAGCAAGCGCCCGCCGCGCTCCGGTGGCGCGAAGGTCACCGACGAGGGCTCCGGCGGCGTCGCGCTGGTCGAGTACCTCGCCACCGAGAAGTTCGTCTGAGCAGGTTCGAGAGAGAAGAGACGGTCATGGCTGAAGTGCTTGTCGTGGTCGAGGCCACCCAGACGTTCGGTGTCAAGAAGGTCACCCTCGAACTGCTCACCGTTGCCCGGGAACTGGGCACCCCCGCAGCCGTCGTGCTCGGTGGCCCCGGTGCCGCCGACGCGCTGCGCGAGAAGCTGGGCGAGTACGGCGCGGCCAAGATCTACGCCGCCGAGAGCGACGAGGTCGACGGTCACCTGGTGGCGCCGAAGGCCACCGTCCTGGCCGATCTGGTCCGCCGGGTGCAGCCGGCCGCCGTCCTGCTCCCCTCCACCCAGGAGGGGAAGGAGATCGCCGGACGGCTGGCGGTCAAGCTGGACAACGGCATCCTCACCGACGTGGTCGAACTGGCCGCCGACGGCACCGCGACCCAGGTCGCCTTCGCCGGCTCCACCATCGTGAAGTCGAAGGTGACCCGCGGTCTGCCGCTGGTCACCCTGCGGCCGAACTCGGTCACCCCCAGCCCGGCCCCGGCCACCCCCGAGGTGGAGCGGGTCGAGGTCCAGCTCGGCGCGGCCGACAAGCTGACCAGGGTGGTGCGGCGGGTGGCCGAACAGAAGGGCTCCCGCCCGGAGCTGACCGAGGCGTCGGTCGTCGTCTCCGGCGGTCGCGGCGTCGGCAACGCCGACAACTTCAAGCTGGTCGAGGAGCTGGCCGACCTGCTCGGCGGCGCGGTCGGCGCGTCCCGCGCGGCGGTCGACTCCGGCTTCTACCCGCACCAGTTCCAGGTCGGACAGACCGGCAAGACGGTCTCGCCGCAGCTCTACGTGGCGCTCGGCATCTCCGGGGCCATCCAGCACCGGGCCGGTATGCAGACCTCGAAGACCATCGTCGCGGTGAACAAGGACGGCGAGGCGCCGATCTTCGAGCTGGCCGACTTCGGGGTGGTCGGAGACCTGCTCAAGGTGGTCCCGCAGGCCGCCGAGGAGATCCGCAAGCGCAAGTAGTCACGCCGTTGCACCGCTACCGGTAAGGAGCGGTACGTGAAACGCCAGGGTGGCCGTCCGGATGCGGGCGGCCACTTTTGGCGTACTGCCCAGCCGGCGGGACCGATGGGATATCCGACGCCCCGCCCTAACTAGTTGCGAACCGGGCGAGCGGTGATTCTTTCCCACCGCGACCGGGATTACCAGGCCGCCAGTCGGTGCACCCCTTACGGCTGCGGATAGGCTTGTCGCGATGACTTACCTGGATCACGCTGCGACCACCCCGATGCTTGAGGCGGCACTGGAGGCGTACGTCGCCACCGCCCGCGAGGTCGGCAACGCCTCGTCGCTGCACGCCGCCGGTCGGTCGGCCCGGCGTCACGTCGAGGAGGCCCGGGAACGGGTCGCGGGTGTGCTCGGTGCCCGCCCCTCCGAGGTGATCTTCACCGGCGGCGGTACGGAAAGCGACAACCTCGCCCTCAAGGGCATCTACTGGGCCCGTCGCGACGCGGATCCGGCTCGCAACCGGGTGGTGGTCAGCGCGGTCGAGCACCACGCCGTACTCGACCCGGTGTACTGGCTGGAGCAGCACGAGTCGGCCGTGGCCGGGCTGCTGCCGGTCGCCGCCACCGGTCGGGTCGACCCGGGCACGCTCGCCGCCGAACTCGACGCGTACGGCGAGCAGACCGCCCTGGTCAGCGTGATGTGGGCGAACAACGAGGTCGGTACGGTGCAGCCGATCGCCGAACTGGCGAAGCTCGCCACCGAACGGGGCATCCCGCTGCACACCGACGCGGTCCAGGCGGTCGGCCAGGTGCCGGTCGACTTCGCCGCCAGCGGCGTCTCCGCGCTCACCCTCACCGGACACAAGATTGGCGGCCCGGCCGGCGTCGGCGCGCTCCTGCTCGGCCGGGACGTACCCTGCGCGCCGCTGCTGCACGGCGGTGGCCAGGAACGGGACGTCCGCTCCGGCACCCTCGACGTGGCCGGCATCGTCGCCTTCGCGGTGGCGGTCGAGGTCGCTGTCGGCGGCCAGCGCGAGTACGCCGCCCGCGTCGCCGCGCTCCGCGACGACCTGGCCGAGCGCCTGGTCGAGGTGGTGCCGGGCGTGGTGTGCAACGGCGACCTGGTGGACCGGCTCCCCGGCAACGCCCACTTCTCCTTCCCCGGCTGCGAGGGCGACGCGCTGCTGATGCTGCTCGACGCCCAGGGCATCGCCTGCTCGACCGGCTCGGCCTGTTCCGCCGGAGTGGCCCAGCCCTCACACGTGCTGCTCGCCATGGGGGCGGATCACGACCGGGCCCGTTCGTCGCTGCGCCTGTCGCTCGGGCACACCTCCACCCGGCGAGACGTCGACGCGCTGATCGAGGCGCTGCCCGCCGCGGTCGAGCGGGCGCGTCGGGCTGGCGCGACCAGGTCCGCCCGGCGCTGACCGTGCCGGCGGCAGAGCTACCCTCGACAGGGTTGAAGGGGGTTTCCCGGTGAGGGTACTGGCAGCAATGTCCGGCGGGGTCGACTCGGCGGTCGCCGCCGCACGGGCGGTGGAGGCGGGACACGATGTGACCGGGGTGCACCTGGCACTGTCGCGCAACCCGCAGACGTACCGGACCGGGGCGCGCGGCTGTTGCACCCTGGAGGACTCGCGGGACGCCCGACGGGCCGCCGACGTGATCGGCATCCCGTTCTACGTCTGGGACATGGCCGACCGCTTCCACGAGGACGTGGTGGACGACTTCGTGGCCGAGTACGCCGCCGGTCGTACCCCGAATCCCTGCCTCCGCTGCAACGAGAAGATCAAGTTTGCCGCGGTGCTGGACCGCGCGATCGCCCTCGGGTTCGACGCCGTGGTCACCGGCCACCACGCCCGGCGCGGTGACGACGGACTGCTGCGGCGCAGCGTCGACCTGGCCAAGGACCAGTCGTACGTGCTCGCCGTGCTCACCCGTGAGCAGCTCGACCGGTCGGTCTTCCCACTCGGCGACTCGACCAAGGCGCAGGTCCGGGTCGAGGCGGCCGAACGCGGGCTCTCGGTCGCCGACAAGCCCGACTCGCACGACATCTGCTTCATCGCCGACGGTGACACCCGCAAGTTCCTCGCCGACCGGCTCGGCGAGGCCCCCGGCGACATCGTCGACTCCCGCACCGGCGAGGTGGTCGGCGCCCACGCCGGTGCGTACGCCTACACGGTCGGCCAGCGCAAGGGGCTCTCCCTGGGCGTGCCCGCGCCCGACGGCAAGCCCCGGTACGTGCTCTCCATCACCCCGACCACCAACACCGTGACGGTCGGACCGGTCGAGGCGCTGGAGGCCAGCACGGTCGCCGCCCGACGTCCGGTGTGGACCGGCGGTGCCCTGCCGACCGACGCCACCGAGTGCCAGGTCCAGCTCCGCGCCCACGGCGAGGTGGTGCCCGCCACCATCCAGGTCAGCGGCGACACCCTGCACGCCGAACTGCACCGCCCGGTACGCGGCGTCGCGGCGGGTCAGGCGATCGTGGCGTACCGGCCGGACCCGGCCGGGGACGTGGTGCTCGGCTCCGCCACCATCACCGGCTGACCGGTCTGCTCGGCGTTGCCGGTCTGCTCGGCGTTGCCGGTCTGTTCGGCGTTGCCGGTCTGCTCGGCGTTGCCGGCGCGACGGCCGGCGTCGCCGCCGGTGCACTAGCCTTCGGCCTGTGAGCGATCAGTCATGGCCCTGGCCCGCCGGCGCGGCCACCGGTATCGGTTCGTTGCCCGGCACGGACATCGCGGAGGCGCAGCGGATCGTCCTCGGCGAGCTGCCCGCACTGCCGCACCTGCCGGAACTGCCCGCCCGGGGACCCGGAGCCGACCTGATCGGGCGCACCGCCGGCTTCCTGGTCGACCTGCCGGTCGAGCTGTACACCGGTCGGTGGCGGGTGGCCGCCCGGCCGGGAAAGGACCTGCGCCGGGCGAACGACCTGATGGAACGCGACCTGGACCAGCTCACCGAACAGGCCGACGGGTTCACCGGGCCGGTCAAGGTCCAGGCGGCCGGGCCGCTGACCATGGCGGCCGGGGTCGACAAGGCCATCGGCGGCCGGCTGCTCCGCGACCCCGGAGCGGTCCGCGACCTCACCGACTCGCTCGCCGAAGGGCTGCGCGGCCACGTCGCCGACGTACGTCGCCGGCTGCCCGGAGCGAACGTACTGCTGCAACTCGACGAGCCGTCGCTGCCGGCGGTGCTCGCTGGGCACATACCCACGGAGAGCGGCTTCGGGGCGTACCGGCGGGTCGAGACGGCCACCGCGCGGGATCTGCTCCGGGCCGTGGTGGACGTGGTCGGCGCACCGGTGCTGGTGCACTGCTGCGCGCCGGACGTACCGCTGGAGTTGTTCCGTACCGCCGGTGCGACCGGGGTCGCGTTCGACCTCGACCTGATCACGCAGCTCGACCCGCTCGGCGAGGCGATCGAGGCCGGTCTCGGCATGTTGGTCGGCGCGATCCCGGCCACGCCGTCCGCGACGGGTCGCGGACCCTCGGGGGAGACCGCCGCCGACCGGGTACGTCAGCTCTGGGACCGCCTCGGCTTCCCCCGGCCCCGGCTGGCCCGGCAGGTAGTGGTCACCCCCGCCTGTGGCCTGGCCGGGGCGACCCCCGAGTACGCCCGCGCCGCCCTCACCGCCGCCCGTGAAGCCGGCCAGCGGCTCTACGAGGTCTGACCGACGCTGGTTTCCGCCCCCCGGGTCCGCGGTTGTCCGGTGGAACCGGGGTGGACCTGCCACCCGTCGGCGTTGCCCCCACCGGTCATGATCGTCGGATGGGTGTGACGGAAGCAGCAGCACCGCCGCTCGCCGCAACGGGTTCGTTGTTCGGGTTGGCGTACGGCGACGCGCTGGGAAAACCGACCGAGTTCATGACGGTCCCGGAAATCGAGGCGCGCTACGGGCCTGCTGGTCCGCGTGACCTCGTCGGCGACCCGGCACAGGTCACCGACGACACGCAGATGGCGCTCGCCGTCGGCTGGGCGTTGTACGACGCCACCGCCGCCACCCCGAAGGTCCTGGAGCCGCTGCTGCGTGCCCGGTTCCTGGACTGGGCGCACAGCCCGGAGAACAACCGGGCCCCCGGCATGACCTGCCTGCGGGCCTGCGGCGAGCTGGCCAGGGGCGGGCCGTGGCAGGCGGCGACCGTGGTCGGCTCGAAGGGCTGCGGTGCCAACATGCGGGTCACCCCGGTCGGACTGGTGCCCGGGTACGACCTGGAGACACTTGCCGGAGTCGCCCAGCTTCAGGCCGGGCTCACCCACGGGCACCCGACCGCGCTCGCGGCGAGTGAATTGACCGCGTACGCGGTTCGGGTCCTGCGCGACGGCGCCGACCTGGGCGACCTGCCCGAGGCGCTGCGGCGCCGGGCGATCAGCCAACGCGGCGTCTACCGGCACGACTGGCTGGGTGACCTGTGGCGGCGCTCGGGCGTCGGTGATCCGGAGAGTTTCATCGCCCGGGGCTGGGACGAGTGCCTGGCCGTGCTCGACCGGCTCGACGCCGCGCTGTCCGGGCCGGACGACGGTGGCGACCCGTGTCGGGCCACCGGTGAGGGCTGGATCGCCGAGGAGGCACTCGCCACCGCGCTGCTCTGCGTGCTGCGGCACCCGGACGACCCGGTGTCCGCCCTGGCCCGGGCCGCCACCACCGCCGGTGACTCGGACTCGATCGCCGCCCTGGCCGGTGCCTTCCTGGGGGCCGCCGGTGGGGTGGAGATCTTCCCTACGGAGTGGGTCGACCGGATCGAGTACGCCGACCAACTTGCCGCGCTCGGCGCCGCCTGGGACTGACCAGACGAATACGGGGCCGTCGGCCGGACCTTCGGCGCCCCGGCCGCCCGCTGTCGGTCCGGACCGATACGGTGCGGGGGTAACGCGAGCACGGAGGTCAACTGGTGTCAGAGGAAGCGATCCCGCAGCAGGTCAGCGCCGCTCAGGAGGCGGCGGCCGGCGCTGAGCCGAGCGCGGCCGACCGGGAGCGGCACGCCGCGCTGGCCACCGAGATCGGTGAACACCAGTACCGCTACTACGTGCTCGACACGCCGAGCATCCCGGATGCCGACTTCGACCGGATGCTGCGTGAGCTGGAGGGGCTGGAGGAGCGGTTTCCGTCGCTGCGTACCCCCGAGTCGCCCACCCAGCGGGTCGGCGGCACCTTCTCCACCCAGTTCACCCCGGTCACCCATGCCGAGCGGATGATGTCGCTCGACAACGCCTTCGACCCGGACGAGTTGGCTGCCTGGGCCGAGCGGGTGGAACGGGACGCCGGGGGCGCGGTCAGTTACCTCTGCGAGTTGAAGGTCGACGGGTTGGCGATCAACCTGACGTACGAGAACGGTCGGCTGGTCCGGGCCGCGACCAGGGGCGACGGCCGCACCGGCGAGGACGTTACCCCGAACGTACGGACCATTCGGGGCGTCCCGGAGCGGCTGGCCGACGGGGCGGACATCCCGGAACTGCTGGAGGTCCGGGGTGAGATCTACTTCCCGGTCGCGGCCTTCGCCGACGTTAACGCGGCCCAGGTCGAGCAGGGGCGACCGCCCTTCGCCAACCCGCGCAACGCGGCTGCGGGCAGCCTGCGCCAGAAGGATCCGAAGATCACCGCCTCGCGCCCGCTGCGGATGGTGGTGCACGGCATCGGCGCCCGGCGTGGGTTCGAACCGGTGGCCCAGTCGGAGTCGTACGCGGCGCTGCGCGCCTGGGGACTGCCGACCAGCGACCGGTGGCGGGTGGTGCCGGACCTGGCCGGGGTGCGCGCGTACATCGACTACTACAACGAGCACCGGCACGACGTCGAGCACGAGATCGACGGCGTGGTGGTGAAGGTCGACCCGGTCGCCCTCCAGGGCCGGCTCGGCTCCACCAGTCGGGCGCCACGCTGGGCGATCGCCTTCAAATACCCGCCCGAGGAGGTCACCACCAAGCTGCTCGACATCGAGGTCAACGTCGGGCGTACCGGTCGGGTGACCCCGTTCGCGGTGCTGGAGCCGGTGCGGGTGGCCGGTTCCACGGTCGCGCTCGCGACCCTGCACAACGCCCGTGAGGTGGTTCGCAAGGGGGTGCTGATCGGCGACACGGTGGTGGTACGCAAGGCCGGTGACGTCATTCCGGAGGTGCTCGGACCGGTGGTCGACCTGCGTCCGGCCGACGCCCGCCCGTTCGAGATGCCGACCCACTGCCCGTCCTGCGGCACCCCCTTGGCGCCGGCCAAGGAGGGCGACGTCGACATCCGTTGTCCCAACGCCCGGTCCTGCCCGTCCCAGTTGCGGGAGCGGGTCTTCCACCTGGCCGGCCGGGGCGCGTTCGACATCGAGGTGCTGGGGGAGAAGGCCGCCGCCGCCCTGCTCGACGCGGGTGTGATCGTGGACGAGGGTGACCTTTTCTCGCTGGACGCGGAGCGGCTCGCCCGGGTGCCGCTCTTCGTGAACAAGGACGGCACCCTCGGCGGCAACGCGACCAAGCTGCTGGAGAACCTGACCGAGGCGCGGCAGCGCCCGCTCTGGCGGGTGCTGGTGGCGCTCTCGATCCGGCACGTCGGTCCGACCGCCGCGCAGGCGCTGGCCCGCCACTTCGGGTCGGTATCCCGGATCGAGGTGGCGACCGAGGAGGAACTCTCCTCGGTGGACGGCGTCGGCCCGACCATCGCCACCAGCCTGCGCGAGTGGTTCACCGTGGACTGGCATCGGGAGGTCGTCCGCAAGTGGACCGAGGCCGGCGTACGGATGGCGGAGGAGCAGGCCGAACAGGGACCCCGGCCACTGGAGGGGATCACGGTGGTGGTCACCGGCACGCTTTCCACCTATTCTCGGGACCGGGCCGCCGAGGCGGTGCAGGCGCGTGGTGGCAAGGTCAGTGGATCCGTTTCGAAGAAGACGCACTTCGTGGTGGTGGGCGACAACCCGGGCAGCAAGGCGGAGAAGGCGATGTCGCTGAAAGTGCCGATCCTCGACGAGGCCGGATTCGAGACACTGCTGACGGAAGGGCCCGAGGCGGCGGCGGAAGCGGCGGCCCGTACGGCGGATAATAACGAAGAGTGAGCACCTGATTAGCTCTGAGTTATAGTCATCCCCTGGCGAGATGCCGCGTATTTCAAGTTAGTCACGACTACAACCGATTCGCGTCTGTCGCCCCCCACATCCGTGCACCGAGGGCGTTTGATGTGTGCACAGCGCGGCAGATGGCCGCGCCCCGGGACCACGGGTCGGGAGGTTGTATGGAGGCCGCAGCGTTGCGGAACTCCGTTCCTCCTGGACGGGCAACCGCGTTCTTCGGATTTGTCTGGGCGGTCGTCGCGTTGGCCGTCGGGCTCTCCGTCGTACCGCTGACCAGGTTGCCCGACCAGATTCCCCAATTGCCGCCGGCATTCTGGGTCATGGCCGCGCTCGCCGCCGTCAGCGACGCGCGCCCCTTCACACCGCCCGGACGCCGCCAGAGTTCGGCGGTGTTCCCCTCCATCTGCTTCACCTTCGCCATCCTGCTCGGCTGGGGGCTCGCCCCCGCGATCGCCGTACAGGCGGTCGCGGTGCTGATCTCCGGCTTCCGGATGCGCCACGCCGTCTGGCGGACGGTCTTCAACATCGCCCAGTACGCCTGCGCCCTCGCCGCCGCCCACGCCGTCGCCCGACTCGGCCCCGAAGCCGCCTTCGGCTCCCGACCACATCCGAACTGGACCGACGTCGCCATCGTCGCCGGTGCGGCAGCCGCGTGGTTCGCGGTCAAGTACGGCTCCGTCACACTCGCCGTACGGTTGCGCTTCGCCAGCCCGTGGTGGCCGGCGTTCCAACACGGACTCGGTTTCGAACTCCTCTCCACCGGCTCGTTGCTGCTGCTCAGCCCCGTGGTGGTGACCGCAGCCCGGGTCAGCCCGGCGCTGATTCCGCTGGTCCTGGTGCCGCTCTACGCCGTCTACCGGATGGCCCGGATCTCCACCGAACAGGAACAGCTCGCCCGCCTCGACCCGCTCACCGGTCTGGCCAACCGCAAGGCCCTGCTCGCCGAGGTCGCCGACCAGGTTGCCATCCACGCGGAACTGGCGGCCAAGGGGACACACGGCCGGCACCTGGCCCTGCTCCTGCTCGACCTCGACCGGTTCAAGAATGTCAACGACGCTCTCGGCCACGCGGTCGGAGACCGCCTGCTGGTGCGGGTCGGCGAGCGGCTCACCGCCACCGTCCGCCCCGAAGACCTGGTGGCCCGGCTCGGCGGCGACGAGTTCGCCGTCCTCGCGATCGGGCTGCGCGACGCCGCCGAGGCCCGCGCCCTCGCCGAACGGGTGGTCGAAGCGCTCGCCGAACCGGTCGCCCTCGACGGGCTGCCGCTCGACGTCAGTGGCTCCGTCGGCATCGCGTTCTACCCCGACCACGGAGCGGACTTCGCCACCCTGATGCGCCACGCCGAGGTGGCGATGTACGACGCCAAGCACCGGGGAGACACGGTCGCCCTCTACGCCCCCGAGTCTGACCACAACTCGCCCGAGCGGCTGAACCTCCTCGCCGACCTGCGCCGGGTCCTCGACCGGGGTGGTGCCGGTGGCGCCGATGTCGGCGAGATCACCATGTACTACCAGCCCCAGATCGCGATCGCCACCGGCGAGGTCGTCGGGGTGGAGGCGCTGCTGCGCTGGCGACACCCGAAACGGGGAATGGTCGACCCGGAGGAGCTGATCCGGGTGGCCGAGCAGAGCGCGGTGATGCGCCTGCTCACCCGACGGGTGATCGACGACGTGGTGGAACAGCTCGCGAAGTGGACGGCAGCCGGCATCGGCCTCCGGGCAGCGGTCAACGTCAGCGTCCGTGACCTGCACACCGGCGAGATCGCCGACCAACTCGCCGACCGGCTCACCCGGTACGGCGTACCGCCGTCCCGGATTCAGTTGGAGATCACCGAGGGTGCGTTGATGGCCGACCCGCACCGGGTGCTTGCCACCATCGCCCGGCTCGACAAGATCGGTGTCGCGATCGCCCTGGACGACTTCGGCACCGGCTACTCCTCCATGCAACACCTGCGCCGGCTGCCGCTGGCCGAGGTGAAGGTCGACCGCTCCTTCGTACTCGGGATGGCGGTCGACGCCGACGACGCCGCCATCGTCCGGTCGGTGATCGAACTGGCCGGCGCGCTCGGCCTGCGGGTGGTCGCCGAGGGGGTCGAGGACGAGCGGACCTGGCGACTGCTGCACGCGGCCGGCTGCGACGTCGCCCAGGGCTGGTTCTACGCCCGGCCGATGCCGGCCGAGGAACTCTCCGCCTGGCTGGCCCGTTACCGCCCCCTGGTCCCCGGCCCGGTGCAGGACACCACCGGCCGGCACCGTTCCCGGGCCCCGCTGGCGGCCGAGGGCGGGCAACTGCCGGCGCCGGCGGCGTGCGACGCCGCACCGACGGCACCGGACGGGCCGTACCCGGCCGAGGAGAACCTGCCGTACGCCGTCGAGCCGTTCGAGGACGACGGCTCGTTCCTGCCGGAGCCGGGCAGTGGTGAGCCCTCGGAGGCCGGCTCCGCGGTCGAACTCAGCGGAGCGGGGGGAGTCGGAGACGCCGCGTCTTCGGCTGACAAATAGACTCGCTCGGGTCACGGCGCGCGTGTCACGCTGCGCCGGTAACACGCCTAGGCACGAAGGGGGCACCGATGGCCGCCATCTCCCGCGAGGAGGTCGCGCACCTGGCGCGGCTGTCGCGGCTCGCCGTCACCGAGGAGGAGCTGGAGACCTTCGCCGGCCAGCTCGACGTGATCCTCCAGTCGGTGGCCCGGGTCGGTGAGGTGACCGCCGCCGACATCCCGCCCACCTCGCACTCCGTGCCGCTGACCAACGTGCTCCGCGAGGACGTCGTGGTGCCCTGCCTGACCCCGGCCGAGGCACTCTCCGGTGCACCGGACGTTGAGGAACAACGCTTCCGCGTACCGCGGATCCTGGACGAGGAGGCCTGACCGGCATGAGTGACGTGACCAGGATGACCGCGACGGAGGTCGCGGCCCTTGTCGCCGGTGGCGAGGCGTCCGCGGTCGAGGTGACCCAGGCGCACCTCGACCGGATCGCGGCGGTCGACGACCGGGTGCACGCGTTCCTGCACGTCGACACCGAGGGGGCGCTCGCCGCCGCCCGCGACGTCGACGCCCGCCGGGCCGCCGGTGAGCCGCTCGGCCCGCTCGCCGGGGTGCCGGTCGCGGTCAAGGACGTGCTCACCACCAAGGGTGTGCCGACCACCGCCGGCTCGAAGATCCTCGAAAACTGGCGCCCGCCGTACGACTCGACCATCGTGTCGCGGTTGCGCGCCGCCGGCACGGTGCCGATCGGCAAGACCAACATGGACGAGTTCGCGATGGGCTCCTCCACCGAATACTCCGCGTACGGTCCGACCAGCAACCCGTGGGACCTGACCCGGATCCCCGGCGGCTCCGGTGGTGGCAGTGCCGCCGCGATCGCCGCGTACGAGGCACCGCTCGCCATCGGCTCCGACACCGGCGGCTCGATCCGCCAGCCCGGCGCGGTCACCGGCACCGTCGGGGCGAAGCCGACCTACGGCGGCACCTCCCGCTACGGGCTGATCGCCTTCTCCTCGTCGCTGGACACCCCCGGACCCTGCGCCCGTACGGTCGAGGACGCGGCGCTGCTGCACGCGGTCATCGGCGGACACGACCCGCGCGACTCCACCTCCATCCCGCAGCCGGTGCCGGACGTCGTCGCCGCTGCCCGGCTCGGTGCCACCGGCGACCTGACCGGGGTGCGGCTCGGCATCGTCACCGAGTTCTCCGGCGAGGGCGCCGAGCCCGGTGTGCTGGCCGCGTTCCGCGACTCGGTCGAGACCCTGACCAAGCTCGGTGCCGAGGTCGTCGAGGTCTCCTGCCCGAACTTCCAGTACGCGCTTCCGGCGTACTACCTGATCGCGCCGAGCGAGTGCTCCTCCAACCTGGCCCGCTTCGACGGGGTCCGGTTCGGGCTGCGGGTCGGCGACGACGGTGTGAAGTCGCTCGAAGAGGTCATGTCGCTCACCCGCGACCAGGGCTTCGGCCCCGAGGTGAAGCGTCGGATCATGCTCGGCACCTACGCCCTCTCGTCCGGCTACTACGACGCCTACTACGGGCAGGCGCAGAAGGTCCGGACCCTGATCACCCGCGACTTCACCGCCGCGTTCGAGCAGGTCGACGTGCTGATCTCGCCGACCACCCCGTTCGTGGCGTTCCCCTTCGGGTCGCGCACCGGGGACCCGTACCAGATGTACCTCGCCGACCTCTTCACGATCCCGACCAACCTCTACGGCGGGCCGGCGATCTCGGTGCCCTGCGGGCTCTCCGAGGGGCTGCCGGTGGGTCTGCAGATCATGGCGCCGACCATGGCCGACGACCGGATGTACCGGGTCGCCGCCGCGCTGGAGTCGGCGGTCGGCACCTTCACCCCGCCGGCACTCTGAGTACGCTTGACCATGTTTTGCCCGGATACCGCTCGAGAGCTGGAGTATTGATGAGCGCGATCGTCCTGCCGTCGTACGACGATGTTGTCGAGCGGTACGAGCCGGTGATCGGCCTGGAGACCCACGTCGAGCTGGGCACGAACACCAAGATGTTCTGCGGTTGCCCGACCGACTTCGGTGGCGAGCCGAACACCCGGACCTGCCCGGTCTGCCTCGGCCTGCCGGGATCGCTCCCGGTCGCCAACAAGGCCGCGATCGAGGCGACCATCCGGATCGGCCTCGCGCTCAACTGCACCATCGCCGACTGGTGCCGGTTCGCCCGGAAGAACTACTTCTACCCGGACATGCCGAAGAACTTCCAGATCAGCCAGTACGACGAGCCGCTCTGCACCGACGGCTACCTCGACGTCGAGGTCCAGGGCAAGACGGTCCGGATCGGCATCGAGCGGGTGCACATGGAGGAGGACACCGGTAAGTCGCTGCACGTCGGCGGTGCCACCGGTCGCATCCACGGCGCCACCGAGTCACTGGTCGACTACAACCGGGCCGGCATCCCGCTGGTCGAGATCGTGACCAAGCCTATCCCCGGCATCGGCGCGCTCGCCCCGGAAACCGCCCGCGCGTACGTCACCGAACTGCGCGACGTACTCCGCTCCCTCGGCGTGTCGGACGTACGGATGGAGGAGGGGTCGCTGCGCTGCGACGTCAACACCTCGCTCAACCGTCCCGGCGAGGAGTGGGGCACCCGTACCGAGACCAAGAACGTCAACTCGTTGCGTTCGGTCGAGCGGGCGGTCCGCTCCGAGATGCTGCGCCAGGCGGCCCTGCTCGACGCCGGCACGAAGATCATCCAGGAGACCCGGCACTTCCAGGAGGACACCGGCGACACCCGGCCCGGACGCTCCAAGGAAACCGCCACCGACTACCGCTACTTCCCCGAGCCGGACCTGGTGCCGATCGCGCCGGACCCGGCCTGGGTCGCCGAGCTGAAGGCCGCCCTGCCCGAGCTGCCCCGGATCCACCGGCAGCGGCTCCAGGAACAGTGGGGCCTCTCCGACCTCGACATGCAGTCCGTACTCAACGCGGGCGCGGTCGAGCTGATCGAGCAGACCGTTGCCGCGGGCACCACCCCGGCCGGCGCCCGGAAGTGGTGGCTCGGCGAACTCTCCCGCCGCGCCAACGAGTCCGGTGTCGACCTGGCCCAGGCCGGCGCCACCCCCGCCCAGGTCGCCGAACTCCAGCGCCTCGTCGACGAGGGCAAGCTCAACGACAAGCTCGCCCGTACCGTGCTGGAAGGCGTGGTCGCCGGTGAAGGCGACCCGGCCGAGATCATGGCCGCCCGCGGACTCGGCGTCGTCTCCGACACCGGTGCGCTCACCGCAGCCGTGGACGAGGCGATCGCCGCCAACCCCGACATCGCCGCCAAGGTCCGCGAGGGCAAGCTCGCCGCCGCCGGTGCCCTGGTCGGCGCCGTCATGAAGACCACCCGGGGCCAGGCCGACGCGAAGACCGTCCGCGAACTCATCCTGGAGCGACTGAGCTAGTGCTGGTTGGCGCCGGCTTCGCCGGCGCGGCTCGCTCCGCTTCGCGCCGCCCCATGCGGCGTCTTCGCCTGCGGGCGACGAAGGCTTCGCCTCGTCGTCCTCGGCTCCAGACGCCGCGGCGGCGCTCGGTCGACTCGCGGTGCTGGTTGGCGCCGAGGAGTGGTAATTCACGAGAAGGGGTGGCTGCCCCGCTGACGGCAGCCACCCCTTTCCCGTACCCCCGCGCCCCACACCTCCGCGCCGCCCGCCCCACACCCTCGCCGATCTAGGGCAAGTAGTCGTTTGTTGATCTCTGGCGAGAGCGACTTGCCCTGATCGACGGTGGAGGTTAGCGGGTGGGAGTGGGGGGTGGGAGTGGGGTCGGGGGGATGACCGGGGGGCGGGTGCCGGGGAGGGAGGGGCCCGGGATGGTGGCGCCGGGGGTCGGGGTGGCGCTGGTGGTGGGGGTCGGCTGCGGCGGCTGCACCAGGTGGCGTTCCAGACTGACCTGAGCCTGACCCGTACCGCCGACCTGGATGTCGTCGTACGCCTGGAGCATCCGCTGCTGGTCGAAGTAGAGCACCGAGAGGGCCAGGGGGAGCGGCTTTTCGCCCTCCAGCCCGCGTAGTCCGGCACCTCCGGTCGAGCCCTGCACCAGCATCAGGGTCGGGGGCTGACCGGCCAGTGGGGGGAGCGGGTCGATCTCGCGGTGGTGTACGTGACCGGCGAGCACGAGCGGGCAGGCGCCGTTGAGTGCCTGCCCGGACGCGGGGTCGTGGACGAGTGCGATGTCGACCGGCGGCTTGGCCGCTCGTACGGTGTTGGCCAGCTTCTCGCCGGCGCCGGTGACCTGCGCCATCACCTGCGGGGTACCCCCGGAGCCGTTGGGTGAGGTCTCCTTGTCGGGGGTGAACCGGGGGTCGCCGATCCCGGCGATGGTCAGCCCGGCCACGGTTGCGACGGTGTTGTCCAAGACGATCGCGTTCGGTTGCCGGGCCACGGCAGCGGCGGTGGCGGCGGAGTCGTGGTTGCCACGGATGAAGACGTACGGCACCTTGAGCACGCCGATCGAGCCGAGGAAGGACGCCTCCGGCTCGCTGCCCCAGTCGGTGATGTCCCCGGTGTCGATCACCACGTCGATGTCGAACTGCTCGACCACGGTACGGATCACCTGCCACCCGGTCGGGTTCAGGTGGATGTCGGAGACGTGCAGTACCCGGGTGGTGCCCTGCGCGGGTTCGAAGACGGGTAGGGCGGAGACGGTGGTGTAGAGCTTGCTGACGTTGCCGACCAGCCGTTGCACCTGGTCGGCGTACTTGCCGTAGTCGGAGGCGATGCGCCGGGCGTCGCCGACCACCGCCGGCGCGTTGACCAGCAGCCCTTCGTAGCGGGGTTCCTCGACCGCCTCCGGTCGCAGGCTCAACGCGGCGATGCCGAGACTGCCGCCGGAGATCAGCAGCGCCAGCCCACCCGCCCAGGCGACCCGCCGGGTGTTGCGGAACACCAGGATGGCGAGGATCAGCGCGCCGAGTACGGCCACGGCGACCGTACGCAGCCCGACCCGGACCACTCCGCTGGTCACGTCGGAGACGGCGGTCTGGCTGGCGCGGGCGATGCCGGCCGGGTCGTCGATGAGTTGTTCGGTCCGGCGCAGGTCCAGGGAGCCGAGCTGGATGGAGAGGTGCGCTGGTCCGGCGTGGCTGTCGATCTGCAGCGAGCCCAGTGGCGGGATGTCGACGCTGGTGCCACCACTGACCGTCGGGGTGATCGCCATTTCGGCGCGGAAGGGCCCGATGTCGACGTGCATCCGGCCGGCGATCAGCACACCGCCGACCACGCCCGCGAGGGCGACCAGGACGATGCTCAGGGCGAGCCCGGTGCGGCGGACCACGACGGAGGTCAGCGCGCGTCGGCAGCCGTGGAGGACCGGTCGTGGTGCCCGGCCGATGAGACGCAGCACCGACGCTGCCCCGGTGCGGGCGGTTCGCCACCCCGGGCCCGGCGCACGTCGGGCCGCCGGAACCTGTCCGGTGCCGGCTGCCTGCTCCTCGTCGTTTCCGTGCCTGTCCATGTGCAAATCATGACCTGCCCGGCAAGAGATCTCGGGAAACCTGGTCAGGCTGACCGGTTCGCACCTGGTTTGGGGGCGCTACGACGGTCCGGGGCGGCGTGGCGTCGTCAGCTTCGTCCGGCGCCGCCGCCGGAGAAGACCAGGCGGAGGAGACGGTCGTCGTCGGTGGCGGGTCTGCCGCGCCCGTCGTGATTGGAGGTGGAGATCCAGAGTGAGCCGTCGGGCGCGGCGACGGCGGTGCGGAGCCGGCCGTACTCGCCGTTGAGGATGGCCCGTGGTTGGCCGAGGACGCCACCGGCGGCGGTCAGTTCGAGCAGCCAGATCCGCTGACCGCGTAGACAGGCCGCCGCGAGCAGGTTCTCCACCACGGCGACCCCGGAGCAGGAGGCGTCCCCGGTGCCCCAGACCGCCAGCGGTTTGCTGAACTTCGGGTCGGTCTCGGCGTCGCCCTGTCCCTCGACGACGGGCCAGCCGTAGTTCTTGCCGGGCTCGATGAGGTTGATCTCGTCCCAGGTGTTCTGGCCGAACTCGCTGGCGTAGAGCCGCTTGTTCGCGTCCCAGGCGATGCCCTGCACGTTGCGGTGTCCCAGGGACCAGACCAGGGAGTCGGGGAACGGGTTGCCGGCGGCGGGTTTGCCCTCCGGTGTCATCCGGAGGATCTTGCCGCCGAGGCTTTTCGGGTCCTGGGAGAGGCCACGAACGGATGCGTCGCCGGTGGTGGCGTAGAGGAAACCGTCCGGGCCGAAGGCGAGTCGGCCGCCGTTGTGGATGCCGGAGAGCGGGATGCCGGTCACGATCGGTGTGGGTTCGGCGCCGAGGACCAGCTTGGCGATCCGGTTGTCCTCGCGGGTCGAGTAGTAGACGAAGACGGTCTTGTCCTTGTCGTAACCGGGTGAGACGGCGATCCCGAGCAGTCCGCCCTCACCCGCCGCGTCCACCTCGTCGAGGGTCGCCAGAGTGGTGACCTTCAGTCCGTCCGGGCCGGATTCCGGCCCGACCTTGAGGATCTTCGCGGTGTCCCGTTCGGTCACCAGTGCGCCGCCGTCGGGCAGGAACGAGATTCCCCACGGCACCCGCAGGCCGGTGGCGAGCACGGTCGTCGCCACCTGTTGGTCAATGCCGCCGGCCCGTGGGGTGGCGGTCAGCGAGGGGGTGGGGAAGCGCGGCGGCTCGCCGGCCGGGTCCGGCTCCGGCTCGCCGAAGGCACATCCGCTGGTCGCGAGGATGGCCGCCGCACAGAGCGCGACCGCCGCGCGGGTCCGGGCGCGGCGCGGGTACGAGGGGCGAACGCTCACCCGGCCCAGCCTAGCCGGATCGCCGGCACAACCTTTGCCACGCTCGATCACCGGGGCACTCTCCTTCGGGGATCCGGCTTCCTGCCTGGGGATCCGGGCGGTCCGTTCGAGTCGTGAACGTGGGCGCCGGTTCCCCCTGTCGGGCGTTGTCCCGGCGGCGGCTTGGCGAGTCGGTTCATGCAGCGGGTGAGTCATACCGGGCAGTTGCGGATATACCCGTGCGACACTGCCGGCCATGGCGACCGAAGCGGCGACACGACCCGCCCGGCCGGTGGTGGCCGAGGACCGGCGGCTCCCAGTACGGGTCGCGGTGGCGTTCGGCCTGCTCGGTCTGGTCTACCGGTTGGTGCTGCTGCTGGTCGAGGTGCCGCCGACGAACAGCGACGAGGCGACGAGTGGCCTGGTGGCGATGCACCTGGCGCAGGGCCGTCACTTCCCGCTCTTCTTCTACGGCCAGTACTACATGGGGGCGTTGGAGTCGTACCTGGCGACACCGTTGTTCGTCCTCCTCGGTCCCTCCACGCTCGTCCTACGGTTGCCGAACCTGCTGCTCTACGCCGCGTTCCTGGCCCTCGTCTGGCAGCTCGCCCGGCGGCTCTACAGCCCGTGGCTGGCCACCGCCACGGTGGGCCTGCTGGCGCTCGGCTCCGACCGGGTCCTGAAGAACCAGCTCATCGCCGCCGGGGGCTACCCGGAGATGAACCCGGCCGGCGCGCTGCTGGTGCTGCTCGCGGTGAACCTCGGCGTCGGGTTCCGGCCAGGGCGGCGTCGGCTGGCCGCGTACGCGGTGTTCGGGCTGGTCGCGGGCCTGACCCTGTGGGACGACTGGCTGGTGCTGCCGTACGTCGGCGCCGCCGGCCTGCTGCTGCTCCTGGTGAACTGGCGGGAGCTGCGTGGTCGGGCGGGACTGGTGCTCGGCGGTGGTCTGCTGGTCGGGCTGGTGCCGATCGTGGCGCACAACCTGACCGCCGCGCCGGAACACCGGTCGCTGGCCGTGTACGCCACCCTGGGCGGTGACGATGTCGCCTCCTGGGCCGACCGCCTCTACGGCGGGGTCCTGTTCGGCCTGCCGATGGGGACCGGGTTCTGCGCGCCGGGCCGGTGCGCCTCGTGGCAGCTCTGGTGGGGCGTCGCCTATCCGGTGCTGCTGGTGGTCGCGGGGGTGCTCGCGGTCCGGGCGGTACGGGCCGCGACCGGCGCCGAGCGGGTACGCCAGGGTGGCCGGCTGGTGCTGCTCGCCGGTGCCGGACTGAGCCTGGTCGCGTACGCCGTCAGCAGTGCCGCCGGTGCGACCCCGGTGGAGAGTTCCCGTTACCTCTCCTGCCTGTTGATCTCGACCCCGGCACTGCTCTGGCCGCTCTGGTCGGCGGCGACCGCCGGGCCCCGCCCCGGTGTGCGCGGGGACGCGCCGGTCCGCTGGGCGGCGTCGGGGCTGCTCGCCGCGGTGGTGTCGACGATGGGACTGGCGAGTGTGGCTCTGGTCGCCGCGGTGCCGAAGCTGAGCCAGGAGGCGGACCGGCGACGGGAGCTGGTGGCAACGCTTCACCGCCTCGGCGTCGACCGGTTCTACAGCGAGTACTGGACCTGCAACAACATCACCTTCATGACACGGGAGCGACTGGTCTGCGCGGTGATCGGGGACGACCTGCGCGCCGGTTGGGACCGCTACGAGCCGTACCGGGAGTTGGTCGGGCGGGCCGGGAGTCCGGCGTACGTCCTGCCGGCCGGCTCGCCGTCGAGCGCCGCGGTCGCCGACCACCTGGCCGCGACCGGGGTTGTCGTCCGCACCACGAGCGTCGTCGGCTACGACGTCTACCAGCCGGCCGGCCGGGTCGACCTGCCGCTGCGCTGACGGTGCGCGGCGGCTAGGGTCGGCGCCTGTGAAGGCATGGATCCCGCACGAGCACGGCCGGTCGATGCTCGGCGACATTCCCGACGGGGTGACGGTGCAGTGCGCGCCCGGTCCGGACCAGTTGCCGTCCGAGCCGGCCGGGGTGCGGTTCTGGGTGCCGCCGTTCCTCGCCCCGGCCGAGGTGGTGGGGCTCGCGGCCGAGCTGCCGGACCTGCGGGTGGTGCAGTTGCTCACCGCCGGGGCGGAGGTCTGGGCCGATCGGCTGCCGGACGGGGTGCTGCTCTGCGACGCGCGGGGAGTGCACGACTCGCCGACGGCCGAGTGGGTCGTCGCGGCGATCCTCGCCCAGTTGCGGGCCTTCCCACTCTTCGCCCGGGTGCAGCCCCGCCACGAGTGGGCGTACGCGGAGGCGACGCCGACCGACGAACTCTTCGGCAAGCGGGTGCTGATCGTCGGTGCCGGGTCGGTCGGGGCGGCGCTGGTGGCCCGCCTGCTGCCGTTCGAGGTCGAGCTGACCCTGGTCGCCCGGACCGCGCGGCCCGCCGAGGGCGTACACGGGGTGGCGGAGCTGCCGGGCCTGCTGCCCTCGGCTGACATCGTCGTCCTGCTGGTGCCGCTCACCGACCTGACCCGGGGGTTGGTCGACGCGCGGTTCCTCGCCGCCATGCGCGACGGAGCGCTGCTGGTCAACGCGGCCCGGGGCCCGGTCGCTGACACCGACGCGCTGGTGGCCGAGCTGACGACGGGCCGGTTGGTCGCGGCGCTGGACGTGACCGATCCGGAGCCGTTGCCCGCCGGCCATCCGCTCTGGGACCTGCCGAACGTGCTGATCACCCCGCACGTGGGCGGTTCGGTACGGGGGCTGTTGCCGCGCGCCTACCGGCTCGCCGGTGAGCAGTTGCGCCGCCTGGTGGCGGGCGAGCCGTTGATCAACGAAGTGGTCGACGGCTACTGAGCCGACAGGACCCGCCACTAGGCGGAGGGCGCCTGGTCCTCGGTGCCGAGGATGTGCTGACCACTCGCCGCGACCAGCCGGGGCAGGCTGGCGGCGGGCACTGCGGGGAGCAGGACGCTCCGGTCTCCGGTGAGCGCGGCGACCACCCGGCGGCGGTCGTCGACGCCGAGTTCGACCACCTCGTGCCAGGGGATGAGACGCTGCCCGAACAGTGCCCGGATCTTCATCCCGGCGCGGTCCGCGTCGGTCCCGGCCCGCCAGGCCCAGATCCCGACCAGCAGTGGGACGAGCAGTACCGGGGTGAAATACCAGGCCGCGCTGGCCAGCGGCAGGGCGCCGATGAACGCGATTGCGGCGGCCACCCAGATCGCCTGGCTGTATCGGAAATGAACCGAGTCGGTGCTGCTCACCTCCCTAGTTTCGCACCCGACCCTGATCTCCGTACGGGTGGGCGGCGGCAGGCCCCGACGACCGACGACCGTACGGGTAGTCGGGGCATTACAAAAAGTGAGAGCGGTTACGCGAATATCGCTACCGGGGCGTAACCCCACCCCGCCTCGATCGTTGACGGTTGATAGGTGTGCCTCCACCGTCTGCCGGGCGCACCCGCGCTACCCGCCCCACCGCACCAGCTGTCCCATGCCCCCTGCAGAAGGCGACATCGCCGTGTCCGTGGCGCTTCCCCTGCGCGCCGGAAGTCACCGGCGCACCACACAGGTGCCGGAAATCGTCGCCGGTTCGGTGGCGTCGGTCACCCTGATCGGCGGCTCGACCGGTCTCCTCTCCACCTACCTCGCCCTGGCTGTCGCCGTGGCCGTCGTCTCCGTGCTCGCCGCCACCCGGCTGATCCGGCTGGCGCTCGTCATCCACGTCGCCCGACGCAGCTTCGGCCCCTGCCGGGGCGTCGGCTTCCTCGGCGCCGGTGTGGTGGCGAGCGGGTCCACCGTGCTCGCCCTGGCGCTGGTGTCGGCCACCGTCCGCCCGTTTCTGCTCCTCCTCGGGCTCCTCGTGGCCCTCCCGCTCTACCTGTTCGGTGTGCTGCTGCTGCCGGGTGCCGCGAGCACCGTGCCGATGCGGTTGCGGCGTGGCTTCGACGGGCTGAGCCTCGGGGTCAGCCTCGCCTTCGTCGGTTGGCTGATGCCGCCCGCGGGTGGGATGCCGCCGGTCGCCCTCGCGGTGGCGCTGCTCGCCGCCGGCGGCCTGTCGATCATCGCGGTCACCGCGTTGCGCTCCGTCGGCTACCGCCGCGCGGCGGGGCTCTGTGGCGCGGGCTCCGGCGCCTCGGTGCTCGGGCTCGCCGTGCTCGGCGTCCTGCTCGCCTACGACGCGCCCGGCTGGGCGCCGCTGGGCGCGGCCGTCCCCCTGGTCGTCGGGCCGATTCTTGCCGCCGCCGGCACCCGGTACGCCAACCCGGGCGCACAACCGCCGCCGCCAGGCGAGCCGGAGACGCACCTCTCGGCGTACCCGTTGCTCACCGTGCCGGCCGTGGTCGCCACCCTGGCGGCCGTCTACCACCTGGTGGTGGTCGGCGAGTTCGACCACACCTCGATCGTGCTCGGGCTCGCGGTGATCCCGACGCTGGTGGTCCGCGAGGTCTTCGCGGTGCTCGACATCCGCTCGTACGCCCGACGGCTGGTCAGCCAGGAGGCGCATTTCCGTGCCCTGGTCACCGGCGCCAACGACCTCACCCTGGTGGTCGGTGCCGACCTGCTGGTCCGGTGGCAGTCGCCGGCCGCCGCGCGGCTCTTCGGTCTGGCCGACGCCGACGTGGTGGGGCGGGCGTTCGCCGACCTGATGCACCCGGACGACGCCGCCTCGGTGACCGAACTGCTCACCGGAGTGCTCACCGGACCGGCCTCGGCCACCGGACGGTCGCCGCTGGTCACCGCGCGGTTGCGCGACGGGCACGGGATGTGGCGGGACACCGAGTCGACGGTGAGTGACCAGCGTGGTGTGCCGGAGGTGGACGCGCTGGTGGTGCACGTACGCGACGTGGGTGAACGCCGGAAGCTGGAGCACCAGGTGCACCGGCTCTCCTTCACCGACCAGCTCACCGGGTTGGCGAACCGGCGCGACCTGATGCGCGCCATCGTCACCCAGCGTTCGCTGGCCGGGCACACCGGCTCGCTGCTCGTGGTCGACCTGCACGGCATGTCGTCGATCAACGAGAGCCGGGGACGCGAGGTCGGCGACGCGGTGCTGGTCGAGGTCGGCCGCCGGCTGCGTACCGGCGCCGGCGGCGACGACGTGGTCGCCCGGCTGGGCGGCGACGAGTTCGCCGTGGTCACCGTCGACGGCCCGATGCTCGCGTACGCGCTCGGCATCCGGCTGATCGGCGCGCTGACCGAGCCGTACCAGTTGCCCGGGGCGATCGTGAGCCTGCAGGCCAGCATCGGTCTGGCCGAACTCTGCGGCGGCAGCGACGTGGACGACGTGTTGCGGCGGGCCGAGATGGCGCGGCGCCGGGCCCAGCAGCTTGGACGTAACCGGATCGAGTGGTACGACAGCGACCTGGAGGAGCAACTCGTCCGCCGGATGGACCTGGAACGGGAGCTGCCCGGTGCCGCCGTGCGGGGCGAGTTCGACCTGGTCTACCAACCTGTGCTGGGCCTGCACGACAAGCGCCCGGTGGGTACGGAGGCGCTGGTCCGCTGGCGCAGCCCGTCGCTCGGTACGGTGCTTCCGGCCGAGTTGGTGCCGGTTGCCGAGGATCTCGGGTTGATCGACGAGTTGGGCCAGTGGGTGCTGCACAAGGCGTGCCGGCAGCTCGCCGAGTGGTCCCGGGGCGGACGCGATCTGTGGATGTCGGTCAACGTCTCGGTGACCGAGCTGACCGGCTCGGAGTTCGTCGGACGGGTGGCCGCGGCGCTCACCATCCACCAGGTCGAGCCGGACCGGCTGTTGATCGAGATCTCCGAACCGAGCGGGGAGGTGGACATCATGGGGGTGGTCGGGCAGCTCGGCAGGTTGCGGTCGCTGGGGGTGCGTACGGCGTTGGACGACTTCGGTCTGGGGCCGGCGTCCCTGGCCCACCTGCGGCGGATGCCGGTCGACATCCTCAAGATCAATCGTTCGCTGGTCTCCGACCCGAGCGGCTGGCAGGGACAGGGCAAGCCGGTGATCGACGTGGTGGTGAGCCTGGGCCGGCGGCTCGGCATGGAGATCGTCGCCGAAGGACTGGAGTCCGCCGATCAGGTGGAGCAGGCCCGGTTGGCCGGCTGCCGGTTCGGTCAGGGCTTCGTGCTCGCCCGGCCCGCCACCGCAGAGCGGGTCGAGGCGTACCTGGAGGAGTTTCCCTCGCCGTCCAGATGAGACTCAACCGATGCGGTGGGCGGCGTGCTCCTCCCGCCACCGGGGCCGGCGGTGCTGTCAGGTGAGGCGCCGCGGCAGACCGGACCACGGACGCTTCGGCACCGCCGTGAGGTTGTCGCGGCATCGCGCAGGGCGCGTTGGACGAGTTCCACCGGGTGCTGGCGCGGGTTATGGGGGGGGGGGGGGGGGGGGGGCAACACCGAGCCACCGGGCGCCACGGCGGCCCCCCCCCCCGGCGCCCGCGGGGCCCGCCCCGCGAGCGC
>NZ_JBITIH010000011.1:116240-138040 GCF_044458865.1 Micromonospora sp. NPDC050417 | reverse complement strand
GGGGGGGGCCGCCGGGGCGCGGGGGGGGGGGGGGGCGGGCCTGGGGGGGGGGGGTGGGGCCGGGGGGGCCCCCTTCCCCCCCCCCCCCCCCCCCCCGGCGCCCCTCCTTACACCAACGTCAGGCGGAGGCGTATCCGGGCATGGGGTAGGTGGCGAGGAGGTCGGACACCTCGCCCGCGATCCGGTCGAGGGTGGCCTCGTCGTCCTTGACCGCGGCGGTGACCGCCTCGTCCATCCAGGCCGCCACCTGCGGCATCTGCTGCTCCGTCAGGCCCCGGGTGGTGAGTGCCGCCGCGCCGAGCCGGATGCCGGACGGGTCGAACGGCTTGCGGGTGTCGTACGGCACGGTGTTGTAGTTCAGTTCGATGCCGGCCCGGTCCAGCGCCTGGGCGGCCGGCTTGCCGGCGATGCCCTTGCTGGTCAGGTCGGCCAGGATCAGGTGGTTGTCGGTGCCGCCAGAGCTGAGTTCGAAGCCCCGCTCGACCATGGCGGCGGCGAGCGCCTGGGCGTTCGCCACGACCTGGTGGGCGTACCGCCGGAAGTCCTCGGTCGACGCCTCCTTGAGGGCGACCGCGATGCTTGCGGTGGTGTGGTTGTGCGGGCCGCCCTGGAGGCCGGGGAAGACCGCCTTGTCGATCGCGCTCGCGTACTCGGCGGTCGTCATGATCATGGCGCCACGCGGTCCACGCAGGGTCTTGTGGGTGGTGGTGGTGATGACGTCGGCGTGACCCACCGGCGACGGGTGCGCCCCACCGGCGACCAGGCCGGCGATGTGCGCGATGTCGGCGACCAGGATCGCGCCGACCTCCCGGGCGATCTCGGCGAAGCCGGGGAAGTCGATGGTCCGGGGGACCGCCGTGCCGCCGCAGAAGATCACCTTGGGGCGCTCACGCAGCGCGAGGTCGCGCACCTCGTCGAGGTCGATCCGACCGGTCTCCCGGGAGACCTGGTAGCGGACCGGGGTGAACCACTTGCCGGTGGCCGAGACGGACCAGCCGTGGGTCAGGTGCCCGCCCATCGGCAGGGCCATCCCCATCACCTTGTCGCCGGGGGAGAGGAAAGCCAGGTAGACCGCGAGGTTCGCGGGGGAGCCGGAGTACGGCTGGACGTTGGCGTGGTCGACGCCGAAGAGCGCGCGGGCCCGCTCGATGGCGAGGGTCTCGATCGGGTCGATGAACTGCTGACCCTCGTAGTAACGCTTGCCGGCGTAACCCTCGGAGTACTTGTTGGTCAGCACCGTGCCGCTGGCCTCAAGCACGGCGGTGGAGACGTAGTTCTCCGAGGCGATCATGCGCAGCTTGTCGTGCTGGCGCTTGGCCTCGGACTCGATCAGGGCGGCCAACTGCGGGTCGGCGGCGGTCAGGGTGGGAATGGGCGGTACGTGCATGAGCGTCCTCCTGGCTGATCGGCGCTTGCCCGACTGCGGGGCGCGGAAGGGCAAGGCTCGCACCGGGGCCCTCTGTCCGGCCTGAGCCGGTTCAGACGGTCCCGGCTGATGTGCACCCAGGCGCGCGGTGCACGATCTCGGTCGCTCCCCGGTGGTTTCTTCCACCTCGCCGCGCCAGTCGCCTTAACCGCCCTGATCGTAGCCGCCCCGCTCCCCGTCACACCCCACGCCACCCCTCTCCTCTCGTGGATCTAGGGCGGTCCGCGTGGGTGGATCACCGATCGTCCGGATATGCCCTAGAACGGGGCGGGGGGTGGGGCGGTGCTGCCTCGGGGGGTGAGGTGGGCGGTCTCGTCCTGCAAGCTGGTGACGGGGTTGCCGGCGATGGCGGCGAGGAGCTGGCGGGCGGCGTGGGCGCCGTACGCCGGAATGTCCCGGCTGAGCGCGGTGAGGGACGGGTGCACGAGCTGGCAGAGCGGGGAGTCGTCCCAGGCCACGATGGAGAGATCGGCCGGGACGGAGAGCCCCATCTCCTGCGCCACCGCCAGCCCGGCGATCGCCATCACGTCGTTGTCGTAGACCAGTGCCGTCGGTCGTTCGGCGGAGCTGAGCAGCCGGCGGGTGACCCGGGCGCCCTCCTCGCCGGTGTAGTCCGAGGGCACCGTACGGGTCTGGTCCAGTCCGAGTCGTCGGCAGACCTCGGTGAACGCCTCCGTACGGATCTCGGTGTGCAGCAGTCCGGGCAGGCCGCCGATCCGGGTGATCCGGCGGTGGCCGAGTGCGACCAGGTATTCCACCGTCTCCACCAGGGGCGTCTCGTCGTCGGCCCAGACGCTGGCCAGGCGGCCGGTGTGTCCAGGGCCGCCGATCACGACGGTGGGCAGGCTCATTTCTTCGAGCGCGGGCACCCGTTCGTCGTCGACACGCAGGTCGCAGAGGAAGACGCCGTCAATCCGGCGCTCGCCCCACCAGCGCCGGTAGACGCCGATCTCGGTCTGGGGGTCGGCGACGATCTGAAGGGTGAGCGCGTACGACCGGGCGGAGAGTTCGGCCTCGACGCCGCTGATCAGCTCCATGAAGAACGGTTCGACACCGAGGGTGCGGGCAGGTCGGCACAGTGCCAGCCCGACGGCGTTGGCGGTCGCGCCGCTCAGGGCGCGGGCGGCGCTGTTGGGGTTGAAGCCGATCTCGCGTGCGATCGCGAGGATGCGTTGCCGGGTGCTTTCCGAGACGCCCGGCTGGCCGTTGAGGGCGTATGAGACGGCACCCTTGGAGACTCCGGCCTGGCGGGCGATGTCCGCGATCGTGGGCCGTTTCACCGGCGCTCCTCATTGGTTCGGCCGGAAACGTTCCGGGGCTGCGGTCGTCATGGTGCCGGATCGGGGGCGGTCCGGCGAGCCCGGTACGCCGTGCCGCCGTGCCCCGGTCCGAGGCGTACGGAGCTGAGGCGGCGATGAGCTTTTCCGGTTAAGCATAACGACCAGGGTGCTGTCGGTCCTTCGTGGCGGAGGCGTCGTAGGGCGGGAATAGGTGCTGTTAACGGCGAGATGGACCGATTCCACGCCTCGCCCAGCGGGCTCAGGTAGACCGAGGACTTGCGTATGCGAGCGTCTCTGACCCGCCATTGACATGAATGTGGGCCGCCCGTACGGTGGCTTCACTTATCCGGTTCAGTCAGCGTTCCTCGATGTCAGGGGGCGTTCCCGTAGGTGGAGGATGAACATGGGAGGGTTTCGCCGCAGTGCTCCGTGGAGCCACGTGAGCCAGGGGGTGCGGTCGTGACCGCCCGCCGGAGCCTGCACCAGGGCTGGTCGCTGCAAGCGTTGCCAGGACCGGGAGTGCCCGGGGAACTGCCCGAGCGGGCGGTACCGGCCACGGTGCCAGGGTGCGTGCACACCGACCTGCTCGACGCGGGGCTGATCCCCGACCCGTACCTCGACGCGAACGAACTGACGCTGGCGTGGATCGGGCGTACCGACTGGGTCTACGAGACCACATTCGACTGGGACGACGAGACGGCCGACCGGGTCGACCTCGCGTGTGCCGGGCTCGACACCGTCGCGACCGTCACCCTCAACGGCACCGAACTCGGGCGCACCGCGAACATGCACCGCGGCTACCGGTTCGACGTACGGTCCGCGCTGGTCCCGGGGGAGAACACGCTGCGGGTCCGGTTCGACTCCCCGTACCGCTACGCGGAGGAGCAGCGTGAGCGGCTCGGCAACCGGCCCAACGCGTACCCGGAGCCGTTTGCCTTCATCCGGAAGATGGCCTGCAACTTCGGCTGGGACTGGGGCCCGACACTGGTCACCGCCGGCATCTGGCAGCCGGTCGAGTTGCAGACCTGGTCGGTCGCCCGGTTGGCCGAGGTCCGACCGCTGGTCACCGTCGATGACCGGACCGGCCGGGTCGAGGTACGGGTCGAGGTCGAGCGCGCCACCGACGCGCCGCTGACCGTCGCCGCCGCCGTCGCCGGGGTGCGGGCCGAGACGGTCATCCCCGCCGAGGAGACGGTGGCGGTGTTGCGGCTGACCGTGCCAGACCCGGAACTCTGGTGGCCGCGCGGGTACGGCGGACAGCCCCGTTACCCGCTCGACGTGACCCTGCACGACGGCGACAGCACTGGCGACGGCGACGGCACCGGCCGGTTGCTCGACACCTGGCAGCGCCGGATCGGGTTCCGCTCGCTCCAACTCGACACCAGCGCCGACGAGCACGGTTCCGCGTTCACCGTCGTGGTCAACGGGACGCCGATCGTGGTCCGGGGCGTGAACTGGATCCCGGACGACGTCTTTGTCACCCGGGTCACCCGCGACCGGCTCGCCACCCGGTTCAGCCAGGCCGTCGAGGCGAACGTCAACCTGCTCCGGGTCTGGGGCGGCGGGCTGTACGAGACCGAGGACTTCTACGACCTCGCCGACGAGATGGGCCTGCTGGTGCAGCAGGACTTCCCGTTCGCCTGTGCGGCGTACCCGGAGGAGGAGCCGTTCGCCACCGAGGTGGCCGCCGAGGCCCGGGAGCAGGTGATCCGCCTCGCCAGCCACCCGAGCCTGGTGCTCTGGACCGGCAACAACGAGAACATCTGGGGCTGGCACGACTGGGGCTGGCAGGAGGAACTCGGGGACAGCACCTGGGGCGCCGGCTACTACTTCGAGCTGCTCCCCTCGATCGTGGCCGAACTGGACCCGACCCGCCCGTACTGGCCGGGCAGCCCGTGGTCCGGGCGACCCGACATCCACCCGAACGACCCGGCCCACGGCAGCATGCACATCTGGGACGTGTGGAACCAGGTCGACTACACCCACTACCGCGACTACAAGCCGCGCTTCGTCGCCGAGTTCGGCTTCCAGGCACCACCGGCGTTCTCGACGCTGCGCCGGGCACTGAGCGACGAACCGCTGGCCCACGACTCGCCCGGCATGGCGCACCACCAGAAGGCCACCGGTGGGGACGAGAAGCTTCAGCGGGGACTCGACGCCCACCTGCCGGCGCCGGTCGACTTCGACGACTGGCACTACCTGACCCAGCTCAACCAGGCGCGGGCGATCGCGCTCGGGGTGGAACACTTCCGCGCCCTGCGCCCGATCTGCATGGGCACCATCGTCTGGCAGCTCAACGACTGCTGGCCGGTCACCTCGTGGGCCGCCGTCGACGGCGACGGGCGGCGCAAACCCCTGTGGTACGCGCTGCGCCGGGCGTACGCCGACCGGCTGCTGACCGTACAGCCGGCCGACGACGGGTTGAACGTGGTCGCGGTGAACGACGGGCCGGACGGGTGGCGTACCTCGGTCACCGTCACCCGGCTCACGCTCGGCGGCGAACCGGTCGGGAAGACGACGGTCGAGGTGGACGTGGCACCGCACTCGGCGGCGACCGTACCGCTCCCGGCCGACGTCGCCGTCGCCGACCAGCCCCGCCACGAGCTGCTGCTCGCCGAGGCGACCGGTACGGGCGAGCGTGCGTTCTGGTTCTTCGCCGAGGACCGCGACATCCCGTACCCGACAGCCCGTTACGACACGGTGGTCGAGTCGGAGCGGGCCGCCTCGGGATACGTGGCCCGGGTACGGGTGACCGCCCGGACCATCCTGCGGGACCTGGTGCTCGCTGCCGACCGCCTCGACCCCACCGCCGAGGTGGGCGACGCCCTGGTCACCCTCCTGCCGGGCGAGTCGGTGACGTTCACCGTCACGTCGGCGGGCCCGCTCGACGTCGCCGCGCTCGGGGCCGGGCCTGTCCTCCGTTGCGTCAACGACCGACCCGGCGCCTGAAGAGGAAGCGAATCAACCGGCGGTCCGGCAAATCCGCACGGTCTGCTCAGGACGCGACTCCCCGCCGGGGAACTGTCCAGGCCGGGTGTGGTCGTCGCACTGCCCGCCGCTGTGACGGGCGGGCCGGGTCGGCTCGGTGGGCGGGACGTCGTCGTCCTGGACCGAGTCGATCTGGCCCGCCCGGGGCGGCGACGACTGCGTACGCCGCGACCATCATTGCGTCGCCGCTGACCGTCACGCCGCCGCGATCACCTCAATCTCCACCAACCAGGCGTTCACCAGCGTCTGGACGACGATTGCCGTGGTGGGCACGACCCGGCCGCCGAGAGCGGCGACGCGGGCTTCGGCGTTGGCTTCGGCGTAGGAGGCATCCGTCAAATAACTCGTCAGTCTCACGATGTTGTCGACGGTCATGTCGGCCGAGGCGAGGATGGCCCGGATGTTCGACCAGATGAGTTCGAGCTGTTCGGCAAGGGTGCTGCCCGGCGTCCCGTCCGGGTGCAGACCCATGGTGCCCGCGACGAAGAGCAGACGCTCCGCGCCACGCACCTCCATCGCGTGCGCATAGTCGCTCGTGGCCGGGTAGACGCCGTCCGACGGACGGTGTGGCTTCAGCTCCATCCGATCATATTTTCAGGGAAACGACGTGGTAGCCATGCGTCTACCCCGACGACGAGGGAACCCCCCGGCGGGCGGTTAGGAAGGGGCCCTTCCTATACAAAAAGCGATAACAAGGGGCCCTTCCTTACTCCGGGACGCGGCGGTAGGCGCCGTCGCTGGCGGAGGTGGCCATCGAGGCGTACGCGCGCAGTGCCGCCGACACGGGGCGCTGGCGGTCGACGGGCGTGTACGGCTTGTCGCGCTTCTCCTGGGCGACCCGGCGGGCGTCGAGCACCTCGGCCGGCACGTTCAGTTCGATCGACCGGGTCGGGATGTCGATGACGATCTCGTCGCCCGGCTCGACCAGTGCGATCAGGCCGCCGCCGGCCGCCTCGGGCGAGATGTGCCCGATGGAGAGGCCGGAGGTGCCGCCGGAGAACCGGCCGTCGGTGATCAGCGCGCAGTCCCGGCCGAGGCCGCGTCCCTTGAGGAACGAGGTGGGGTAGAGCATTTCCTGCATGCCGGGGCCGCCCTTGGGGCCCTCGTAGCGGATCACCACAACGTCCCCGGCGACGATCTCCTTGGCGAGGATCGCGGTGACCGCGTCGTCCTGCGATTCGTAGACCTTGGCGGGTCCACGGAAGCTGAGCCGGTCGGCCGGGACACCGGCGGTCTTCACCACGGCGCCTTCCGGGGCCAGGTTGCCGTGCAGGATGGCGAGCCCGCCGTCGACGGTGTAGGCGTGCTCCCGGTCCCGCAGGCAGCCGTTGGCCGCGTCGGTGTCCAGGGTCGCCCACCGGTTGGTGGTGGAGAACGCCTCGGTGGTGCGGACCCCGCCGGGGGCGGCGTGGAACAGTTCGACCGCCTCGGGGGTGGGGCTGCCGCCCCGGATGTCCCAGTCGGCGAGCCACTGGTCGAGGTTGGGGGAGTGCACCGAGTGCACGTTCCGGTTGAGTAGGCCGGCCCGGTCGAGTTCGCCGAGGATGGCCGGGATGCCACCGGCCCGGTGCACGTCCTCCATGTGGTACTTCGGCGAGTTCGGGGCCACCTTCGCCAGGCAGGGCACCCGGCGGGAGATGGCGTCGATGTCGGCGACGGTGAAGTCGAGTTCCGCCTCGCGGGCGGCGGCGAGCAGGTGCAGCACGGTGTTGGTGGAGCCGCCCATCGCCACGTCCAGGGCGACCGCGTTGTCGAACGCGGCCCGGCTGGCGATCGAGCGGGGCAGGACCGAGTCGTCGTCGCCGTCGTACCACCGCTTGGAGATCTCGACGATGGTCCGGCCGGCCTCCTCGAACAGCGCCTTGCGCGCGGCGTGGGTGGCCAGGACCGAGCCGTTGCCCGGCAGGGCCAGCCCGATCGCCTCGGTGAGGCAGTTCATCGAGTTGGCGGTGAACATGCCGGAGCAGGAGCCGCAGGTCGGGCAGGCGGAGCGCTCGATCGCGCCGAGTTGGTCGTCGGTGACCGCGTCGTTCGATGCGGCGATCATCGCGTCGATCAGGTCGATCTTGTCGTGCACGATCCCCTCGATCGCCACCGTCTTGCCGGCCTCCATCGGGCCGCCGGAGACGAAGACGGTGGGGATGTTGAGCCGGAGCGCGGCGAGCAGCATCCCGGGGGTGATCTTGTCGCAGTTGGAGATGCAGACCAGCGCGTCCGCGCAGTGCGCGTTGACCATGTACTCGACCGCGTCGGCGATCAGCTCGCGGCTGGGCAGGGAGTAGAGCATGCCGCCGTGGCCCATGGCGATGCCGTCGTCCACCGCGATCGTGTTGAACTCCCGGCCTACCCCGCCGGCCTCGGCCACCGCGTCGGCGACCAGGCCGCCGAGGTCCTTGAGGTGGACGTGACCGGGTACGAACTGGGTGAAGCTGTTGGCGATGGCCACGATCGGCTTGCCGAAGTCGTCGTCGGTCATTCCGGTGGCCCGCCAGAGCGCACGCGCCCCGGCCATCGTCCGGCCGTGTGTGGAGGTCTTCGACCGCAGGTCAGGCATTGCACCAGTGTTACACCGTCGGCGCGGAACGGGCCGGGGCGCCGCATCGCGCGTCCAGAACGCGGGAAACGGCGACAATCGGCGCCCCTTACGTCCCGCCTGATCACTCCCGCCCGATTCGTCGTGGCGAATGTGGGGTCGACACCTGCCCGACTTGTCTTTCCCGGTCAAACTAGGAGCCCCCCGTACCCCACGGGACGGCCGGTATCCGGCACAGTGGATGCGTGCAACTCCCCTCGGTCGCGACGGTCGTCGCGGTGATGGGTGGGCTCGCGGCGGTGGCCGGTACGTCGGTGCTGATCTTCTCAGGGCTTCGACGGACCGGTATCCGACGTCAGGCCCACCTGATCATCGCTGGCGGAGCCGCCCTGGCCACGATCAGCGCGATCGCCGGCCTGGTCGGCATCCTCAGCATGGCTCCGCACTGGGTCCACCACCAGCCGCAGCGGATGCCGCTCGCCACCGTGGTCGCGATCGGGATCTCGGTCAGCAGCCTGGTGCTCTGCGCGGGGGTGTTGCGGCTGCCGGGCGCCACTCAGAGCAGGTCGGCCACGCTTCGCCTGATCCTGGACGGGGTGGTGATCGGGGCGGCGCTCTGGTTCGTCGGCTGGGTGCTGCTGGCCGAGCCGACCCGGCTGCTCGGCGACGCGACCCCGAGGGGCTGTCCGGCGATCCTGCTTGCCACGGTGGTCGCGGCCGGGGCGGTCGGGTTGGTCTTCGTGGTCGGCGTACGGGCTCCCTGGCCGCGCCGGGAACTGTTGTCGATCGCCGCCGGGGTGATCCTGGTCGCGGTGGCCGGCCTCGGTCTGGCGGCCGGCATCTGCCAGGCCGGTCCGGGGGTGGCGCTGACCGGTGCGGTTCTGCTCTCGGTCGGCTTCCTGTTGCTCTTCGCCGGCCTCCGCTCGCCTGACCCGGTCGGTGAGGTGGACGCCGACATCATCCGGCGGGGCAGCGGCTACGCCTTCCTGCCGATGCTCGCGATGGCCGTGTCGGCCGTCTACCACCTGCTCCGGATGGGCGACTTCACCATGCTCGGCATCGTCTGTGGCAGCGTGGAGGGGTTCGCGCTGGTCGCCCGGCAGTCTCTCGCCCTGCGGGACGTCCGGGCGTACGCGGGCCGGTTGGCCGAGCGCGAGGCGCACTTCCGGGAGCTGGCGCACACCGACCCGTTGACCGGATTGGCGAACCGGCGTGGACTGCTCCGCGCGTTGCAGCAGGAGTCCGGGTCGGGCGCGCCGTGCGTACTCCTTGGTCTCGATCTTGATGGTTTCAAGAACGTCAACGACCTGCACGGTCATGACGTCGGGGACGCGGTGCTGGCCGAGGTGGCGCAGCGGCTGCGGCTGAACCTGCGGCCCGGGGACGTGGCCGCCCGGCTCGGCGGCGACGAGTTCGCGGTGCTGATGTGGGCCCGGCCGCCGGAGGCGCAGCGGGTGGCCGAGCGGCTGCTCGGCATCCTCGGCCGCCCCTACGACCAACCGGTCGGGCGGATCTTTCTCTCGGTGAGCATCGGGGTGGCCGGGCAGGCGAGCGCACCCGAGGTGGAGACGCTGCTGCGCAACGCCGACCTGGCGCTGCGCTACGCCAAGCAGCGGGGGAAGAACCGGGTCGAGCGCTACGACGTCGCCTACGACCACCTGCTGCGCCGCCGGACCACGTTGGAACACGAGATGCGCGGCGCGATCGAGCGCGACGAGCTGCACCTCGCCTTCCAACCGGTGGTGGCGGTGCCGTCGGTACGTCCGGTCGGGGCCGAGGCGCTGCTCCGCTGGCACCACCCGAAGCTGGGCAGTGTCCGGCCGGACGAGTTCATCCCGTTGGCCGAGGAGTGCGGCATGATCGCGCAGCTCGGCGCGTGGGTGCTGCACCAGGCGTGTCACCAGTTGTCGATCTGGCTGGCGGACGGGCACGACGTCTGGGTCTCGGTGAACGTGTCGCCGAAGGAGCTGCACGCCCCGGAATATGTGGTGCAGGTCGCCGAGGCGCTGCGGGCGCACCGGGTGCCGCCGCAGCGGCTGGTGCTGGAGGTGACCGAACACGCGGTCGCGACCGACCTGGACGAGCTGATTCGCCGGCTGGCCGCGTTGCGCGCCACCGGCGTACGGATCGCCCTGGACGACTTCGGGGCGGGTTACTCCTCCCTCGGACAGCTACGGAAGCTGCCGATCGACATTCTGAAGATCGACCACAGTCTGGTTGCCGAGCAGGAGCCGATCCGGGCCCGGGAGAGCGGTGAGCGCCGGGTCTTCGCGCCGATGGTCGACGTGGTGATGCGGCTCGGTCACCAACTCGGGTTGGAGGTGATCGCGGAGGGGGTGACGAACCCGTTGGAGCTGGCAGCGGTGGTCGAGGCCGGCTGCCGGTTCGGACAGGGACAGCTCTTCGGCTGGGGGGTTCCGGCCGAGCATCTGGAGGCGATGCTCGATGCCGCGACCTCGCCCGGAGCGCGTGCGGTGCCCGCGCCACGAAACCGACCTGCCCAGAATCTGGGATCAGTTGACTCATCGCGTGAGATGCGTCAGGCTTGACCCCATGTCGTCGACCAGGTCGTTTCGAGTACTTACCTGAGCGCACTCTCGAGTCAGAGAGTGCGCTGGCCCCGTGCATCTGCACGAGGGCCGTTTTTATTGGCCATCTCCCAGTCAACGAGGCGGGTCCTTCCACCTCGGCCCGGGTGCCAAGCCTCGCGTACGGGTGACCAGCCCGGCCGAGCGGACGTCGGGCGAGCGGATCCCCTCATCGGGCGGGCTTCCCCCGCAACGCACCACGCAGACAACACCGATCTGAGTTAAAGGCCTGAATCGCTATGACGAGACCCACGCCAGAGACACTCGCCCACACCGCGCGTCGAAGTCGGCAGAGCGCCGAGGTGGTAACCGACCCCGCTGAGCAGCTCGCCCGCCGCGCCCGTACCGGGGGTATCGAGGGTGGCGCGGCCGGCCAGGCGACCCGTCGGGCCCGCCCGGCCGACGAGTCCGGTGACACCGCCGTCGCGCCACTGCCCGGCGGGGTGCCGGGTCCCGCGCGGGTCGTGAGCCCGACGCCGGTCAGTGGCGCGGGGTCGTTGGTCAAGTCGCTGGAGGCGCTCGGCGTCGACGTCGCGTTCGGCATCCCCGGTGGCGCCATCCTGCCCGCGTACGACCCGCTCTACGATTCGTCCGTGCGGCACATCCTGGTCCGTCACGAGCAGGGCGCCGGCCACGCGGCGACCGGATACGCGCAGGCCACCGGCAAGGTCGGGGTCTGTATCGCGACGTCCGGCCCGGGGGCCACCAACCTGGTCACCCCGATCGCCGACGCCTACATGGACTCGGTGCCGGTGGTCGCGATCACCGGCCAGGTGGCCCGGCCGTCGATCGGTACGGACGCGTTCCAGGAAGCCGACATCCAGGGCATCACGCTTCCGATCACCAAGCACAACTTCCTGGTCCAGACGGCGGAGGAGATCCCGCGGGTGCTGGCCGAGGCGTTCCACCTCGCGTCGACCGGCCGCCCTGGCCCGGTTCTGGTCGACATCCCCAAGGACGTGCTCCAGGCGCAGACCACCTTCTCCTGGCCGCCCACGCTCGACCTGCCCGGATACCGCCCGACCCTGCACCCGCACGGCAAGCAGATCCGCGAGGCGGCGCGGCTGATCGCGACCTCCCGTCGACCGGTGCTCTACGTCGGTGGCGGTGTGCTCAAGGCAGGTGCCACCGAGGGGCTGCTGCGACTGGCCGAGTTGACCGGCATCCCGGTGGTCACCACGCTGATGGCCCGGGGCGCCTTCCCCGACTCGCACCCGCAGCACCTCGGCATGCCCGGCATGCACGGCACCGTCGCCGCCGTGTACGGCCTTCAGAAGGCGGACCTGATCGTGGCGCTCGGGGCCAGGTTCGACGACCGGGTGACCGGCCAGTTGGATTCCTTCGCCCCCGGCGCGGCGATCGTGCACGCCGACATCGACCCGGCCGAGATCGGCAAGAACCGGGCCGCCGACGTGCCGATCGTCGGTGACGCGCGGCACGTGATCGACGAGCTGATCGACGCGGTGCGGGCCGGTGGGGAGCGTCCCGCCGGTGCCGGTGGGCGGTCGGTTCCCGGCGACCGGACCGAGTGGTGGGAGCAGCTCAACGACCTGCGTGAGCGCTACCCGCTCGGGTACGACGAGCCGACCGACGGCACGCTCGCCCCGCAGTACGTGATCAAGCGGCTGGGTGAGCTGGTCGGTCCGGACGCGATCTACGTGGCGGGCGTCGGCCAGCACCAGATGTGGGCGTCGCAGTTCATCTCGTACGAGAAGCCGAACACCTGGCTCAACTCCGGCGGGCTGGGCACGATGGGTTACGCGGTGCCGGCGGCGATGGGTGCCAAGGTCGGTCGGCCGGAGACCGTGGTCTGGGCGGTGGACGGCGACGGCTGCTTCCAGATGACCAACCAGGAGTTGGCCACCTGTGCCCTGGAGGGCATCCCGATCAAGGTTGCTCTGATCAACAACGGCAACCTGGGCATGGTCCGGCAGTGGCAGACGCTCTTCTACGGTGAGCGTTACTCCAACACCGAGCTCGGCACGCACAAGCACCGGATTCCGGACTTCGTGAAGCTCGCCGAGGCACTCGGCTGTGTCGGCCTGCGCTGCGAGACCGCCGCCGACGTGGACAAGACCATCGAAGCGGCGATGGCGATCAACGACGCCCCCGTTGTCATCGACTTCGTGGTCGGCAAGGACGCCATGGTCTGGCCGATGGTCGCCGCCGGCACCAGCAACGACGAGATCATGTTCGCCCGGGACGTCCGCCCGGCTTTCGAGGACGACGACCTGTGACGCGACGACCTGTGACGCGACGACCTGTGAGGCGGAGTACGACATGACCATGCACACGCTCTCCGTGCTGGTGGAGAACAAGCCCGGCGTGCTCGCCCGGGTCGGTGGGCTCTTCTCCCGCCGTGGCTTCAACATCGACTCGCTCGCGGTCGGGGAGACCGAGAACCCGGACGTCTCCCGGATCACGATCGTGGTCAACGCCGACTCCTCACCCCTGGAGCAGGTCACCAAGCAGCTCAACAAGCTGGTCAACGTGTTGAAGATCGTCGAGCTGGACGCGTCCGTCTCGGTCGCCCGCGAACTGGTGCTGGTGAAGGTGCGGGCCGACCGGGCCGCCCGGGCCCAGGTGCTGGAGACGGTGAACCTGTTCCGGGCCCGGGTCGTCGACGTCGCGCCGGACACCCTCACCATCGAGGCGACCGGCACCCCGGACAAACTGGATGCGCTGCTGCGTGATCTGGAGCCCTTCGGAATCAAGGAAATGGTGCAGTCCGGACTGGTGGCCATCGGGCGCGGCTCGCGTTCGATCACCACAGGCTCGGCCCTGCGTGCCGCTTAGGACCGGTGGCCCGGCCATCGGGCGCCGCATGAAAGGGAAGTTATGAGCATCGAGATTTTCTACGACGACGACGCCGACCTGGGCCTGATCCAGGCCAAGAAGGTCGCGGTCCTGGGGTACGGCAGCCAGGGCCACGCGCACGCGCTGTCGCTGCGCGACTCGGGCGTCGACGTGGTGATCGGTCTGCCGGAGGGCTCCAAGAGCCGGGTCAAGGCCGAGGAGCAGGGCCTGCGTGTGCTGACCCCGGCCCAGGCGTCCGCCGAGGCTGACGTGATCATGGTGCTCGCGCCGGACACCGCCCAGCGCTCGCTCTACGCCGAGGCGATCGAGCCGAACCTCACCGAGGGCAAGGCGCTCTTCTTCGGCCACGGCCTGAACATCCGGTACGGCTTCATCACCCCGCCGGCGAACGTCGACGTGGCGATGGTCGCGCCGAAGGGCCCGGGTCACCTGGTCCGCCGCCAGTACGTCGACGGCAAGGGTGTGCCGGTGCTGGTCGCGGTCGAGCAGGACGCCAGCGGCACTGCCCTCGCGCTCGCCCTCGCGTACGCCAAGGGCATCGGTGGCACCCGCGCGGGCGCGATCCGGACCACCTTCAAGGAGGAGACCGAGACCGACCTCTTCGGCGAGCAGGCGGTCCTCTGCGGCGGCGCCTCGGCGCTGGTGCAGACCGGTTTCGAGGTGCTCACCGAGGCGGGCTACGCCCCGGAGATCGCCTACTTCGAGTGCCTGCACGAGCTGAAGTTGATCGTCGACCTGATGTACGAGGGCGGCATCGCCCGGATGCGCTACAGCGTCTCCGACACCGCCGAGTACGGCGACTACTCGCGTGGCCCGCGCGTCATCGACAGCCGGGTCAAGGACGAGATGCGCAAGATCCTGGCCGAGGTCCAGTCCGGGGAGTTCGCCCGCGAGTGGATCGCCGAGGACGACGCCGGTCGCCCCAACTTCACCAAGTGGCGGGCCGAGGGTGCGGCGCACCCGATCGAGGAGACCGGCAAGAAGCTGCGCGGCATGATGAGCTGGGTCGACCGCCCGCTCACCGAGACGGCCTGACCTCTGGTCGGTCTGACCGGCTGACGTCCGTACGACGCGTTCACGGCGCCTCCGTCGTGGTGGGAATCCACCACCGGGGGCGCTGTGTCGTTTCCTGGTCCGCTGCCTGTGTGGCGCCTACGATCGCGGTTAGTCGATGCATCCGCACCGTACGACTATCCGCACCGTACGACCATCGCACCGTACGACCATCGATGGCGCGGCGCCGGGCGCAGAGCGGCGTCCTGCTCGCCACCGCCGTCGCCCCGGACGACGTCAAGAGGACGCATGAAGCCTGTCGTACTGATCGCAGAGGAACTCGCCCCGGCCGCCGTCGACGTGCTCGCGCACGACTTCGACGTACGCCACGTCGACGGCACCGACCGTCCCGCCCTGCTCACCGCCCTCGCCGAGGCGAACGCGGTGATCGTGCGCAGCGCCACCGTGATCGACCAGGAGGCGGTCGCCGCCGCGCCCCGGCTGCGGGTGGTCGCCCGCGCCGGCGTCGGACTGGACAACGTGGAGGTGCCCGCCGCCACCGCCCGGGGCGTGATGGTGGTGAACGCACCGACCTCGAACATCGTCTCCGCCGCCGAGCAGGCGATCGCGTTGCTGCTGGCGGTCGCCCGCAACACCGCCAGCGCGAGTGCCGCGCTGAAGGCGGGGGAGTGGAAACGGTCCAGGTACACCGGTGTGGAGGTCCAGGGCAAGACCGTCGGGGTGGTCGGACTCGGTCGGATCGGGGTTCTGTTCGCCGCCCGGATGGCGGCCTTCGGCACGAAGCTGGTCGCGTACGACCCGTACATCCAACCGGCGCGGGCGGCCCAGCTCGGGGTCCGCCTGGTCGGGTTGGAGGAGCTGTTGCGGGAGAGCGACTTCATCTCCATCCATCTGCCGAAGACACCGGAGACGGTGGGCCTGATCGGTGAGAAGGAGTTGGCGATGGTGAAGCCCGGTGTCCGGATCGTCAACGCGGCCCGGGGCGGGCTCGTCGACGAGCAGGCGTTGGCCGACGCGATCGCCGAGGGGCGGGTCGCCGGTGCCGGCATCGACGTCTACGGCAAGGAGCCGTGCACCGCGTCGCCGCTGTTCGCCTTCGACAACGTGGTCGCCACCCCGCACCTGGGTGCCTCCACGGTGGAGGCGCAGGACAAGGCGGGCCTCGCGGTGGCGCGCAGCGTCAAGCTGGCGTTGCAGGGCGAGTTCGTACCGGACGCGGTGAACGTGCAGGCCGGTGGGGTGGTGGCGGAGGACGTACGGCCGTTGTTGCCGTTGGCCGAGAAGCTCGGCCGGGTCTTCACGGCGGTGGCGGGTGGAGTCGCCGCCAGCGTGACCGTCGAGGTACGCGGCGAGATCGTCGCCCACGAGGTGTCGGTGTTGAAGCTCGCCGCGACCAAGGGGCTGTTCGCCTCGGTGGTGGAGGAGCAGGTGACGTACGTCAACGCGCCGCATCTCGCCGCCGCGCGCGGGGTCGAGGTCGCGCTGACCACGCACACCGAGACGATCGACCACCCGAACCTGGTGACCCTGGCCGGGGCGCTGCCCGACGGCCGTTCGGTCAGTGTCTCGGGCACGGTGACGAGCACCGGCACCCGGGACGTGTTCCGGCTCACCGAGGTCGACGGCTTCGACCTGGAGTTGGGCGCGGAGGGCATCCTGCTCTTCTTCCGGTACGCGGACCGGCCCGGTGTGGTGGGCCTGGTCGGTTCGATCCTCGGCACGGCCGGGGTGAACATCGCCGCGATGCAGGTGGCGCGGCGGGAGGCCGGTGGGGAGGCGCTGATGACGTTGACCGTGGACTCGGCGCTCGACGCGGAGCTGCTCGGCTCGGCGGCCGATTCGATCGGCGCGGTCGCGGCCAGCGCCGCCGACCTGCGCGAAGAGTAGTTGCCGGGTGGGGAGGCTGATAAGCCCGCCGGGGCTCGGCCGGTAGCCGAGCCCCGGCGGGTCAGCGGACCACCGTTCTCGGCGGTGGGTAGACCGAGCCGTCCTGGGGGTCGAACAGCAGCAGGCCGTGCTCGCCGGCGAGCCGTTCGATCAGTAGCAGTACCTCGTCGTCGCAGCTGGGACTCAGTCTCATCTCGACATGGTCCGCCGCGATGTGCAGCGGAACCACCTCCCAGGGCGAGGCGGGTGCGGCGACCCCGTCCGGGTGGCGCGCGATGACCGCCCGGTAGAAGGCCGCCACCCGTGGCTGTGGTGCACCCCGGGCGTGCTGGCCCTGACGGCACCTCGCATGGGCCGCCCGCACCTCCGCTGACGAGGCCCCGTGCTCCAGGGCCCACACAACCAGATCGAAACTCACGGTGGTACAGGGTGCCATCCGACGTTCACCCGTTCGTGCGTACCCCGCGCGACTCGCGGTGAATATCCTCAGACGACGCGTCGTGCACACGGCCTTGCGGCGAGTTGCGTCGATTGGCTAGGTTCCATACTGGATACCCGGTGAGTTCCCAGGCGTGGACTCGTCTTCGGGTGATGAGCGCGCGTCGACCAACCGGGTAACCGGCACACCCCGTGTACGCGAGCCACGCGTACTCGTCGCTGGCCGGCCCCCACGATCGTTGCCGAGAACGTGGGGGCCGTCTCGCATGCACCGTTGCGCGGCAGCGAGGATGTTCGCGGCGCGGTGGTGCGGTCAGACCGAGGCGCGGGCCGGACGGGGCAGGGCCATCAGGGCGCGGTAGCCGTTCGACGTGGGGAACCAGTCCAGCCCGGCCGGACCGGCGGCGTAGAGCGCGGTGGCGTAGGCGTCCGCGACGGAGAGGTCGGGTCCGAGGACCGTGGTGGCGGCGAGTTGACGGGCCGGCTCTCCGGTGTGCGGGTCGACCACGTGGTCGACCCGGCCGGCCACGCCGGAGCTGCCGATCGCGCCGCTGGTCAGCTCCAGGGTCAGCGGGGCGTGCGGGGTGCCGCCCGGGTGGGTCCGGTTGATCGGATAACGCCCCTCGTTCGGCCGCGGTACGGCCGCTCGCTGGTGTACCGCGATCCGCCACGGCCCGCCGTGCGGTGCGCGTCCCTGCACCACCAGGTCACCGCCACTGAGTACGGCGTAGTCCGCGCTGCCGGCGGCGCGCAGCCGGGCCGCGGCGCGTTCGACCGCCCAGCCCTTGAGTAGGCCGCCGGGGTCGAACCCGCCCGGTACGGCCCAGGCGTCGAACCAGCCGTCGGTGGCTGCCCGCATCGCCGCGCACCGTTGCACCAGGTCGGCCAGGGGTGGGTACGCGTCGGCCGCTATCTCGCCACGGCGCAGCCGGGAGACGAGGCTCTCCGGTCGGGCCGGACTGTAGGTGAGGTCGATCGCCCGTAGTTCCGCCACCGCGTCTCGGATCGCCTCGCCGAGGCCACGCCGGCCCCACTCGGCCGGCCCGTTGACCACCAGGGAGTATTCGGCGATGGAGGTGCGTACGGTGTGCCGGGCGACGACCAGGTCGGCGCGGGTGGTGGCAAGTCCGGGGCCGGGTCGGCCGGGAAGGCCGGGGCTCGGGCCACCGCCGAGCCGAAGGTCGGGTGGGGCGGTACGGTCCTGCGCCCACCGGTGACGATCGGTTCGGCTGCGCTCACTGATCGGCATCTTCCGCCCCCTCTGTGCCGGTGCCGGTAGGCCCGTCGCGGGCCGGCCGTTCGGGCCACCGGAAGCACCATAAGCAGCGAAGATGGCCGTCTCATGGGTATCGCCTGAGAGTGTCCTGAGCATTCCCGTTTCCCAGACTCTAGGACCGGCGTACCGTAAAACGAGACAGGGCCTTAACGTTTCCTAGAGACGGCGTGAGAGACAAAAGGGGTTCAACGTGTCGGTGGCACGGATCGCGGTAGTGGCCGGTGACGGTATCGGGCCGGAGGTGGTGGCGCAGGCCCGGAAGGTCATCGACGCGGTGCTCCCCGGTGTCGAGGCCACGGAGTACGACCTTGGCGCCGCGCGCTACCACCGGACCGGCGAGGTGCTGCCGGACTCCGTCCAGGCCGAACTCGCCGGACACGACGCCATCCTGCTCGGTGCCGTCGGCGACCCCACCGTGCCGCCGGGCGTGCTCGAACGTGGCCTGCTGCTGCGCCTGCGCTTCGACTTCGACCAGTACGTCAACCTGCGCCCGTCCCGGCTCTGGCCGGGCACCACGAGCCCGCTGGCCACGGTCAAGCCGGGCGAGATCGACCTGGTGGTGGTCCGTGAGGGGACCGAGGGCCTCTACGCCGGTGCCGGCGGATCGCTGCACCGGGGCACTCCGGCGGAGGTCGCGACCGAGGAGAGTCTGAACACCCGGCACGGCGTGGAACGGGTGATCCGGGACGCGTTCGCCCGCGCCGAGCGGCGGGAGCGGCGCAAGGTCACCCTGGTGCACAAGACCAACGTGCTCACCCACGCCGGCTCGCTCTGGGCCCGTGCGTTCCAGGCGGTCGCCGCCGAACACCCGGACGTCGAGACCGAGTACCAGCACGTGGACGCGGCGGCGATGTTCCTGGTCACCCAGCCGCAGCGGTATGACGTGGTGGTCACCGACAACCTCTTCGGCGACATCCTCACCGACATCGCGGCGGCGGTCAGCGGCGGCATCGGACTCGCCGCCAGCGGCAGCATCAACCCGGAGCGGGCCTACCCCTCCATGTTCGAACCGGTACACGGCTCGGCACCGGACATCGCCGGTCAGGACGTGGCCGACCCGGCCGCCGCGGTGCTCTCCGCCGCCCTGCTCCTCGACCACCTCGGCCACACCGACGCGGCGAAGCGAGTAACCGGGGCGGTCGCGGCCGAACTCGCCGCCCGTACCCCGGGCGCGGCGCTGCGTACCGCCGAAGTTGGCGACCGGCTTGCCGCCCACGCGGCCGGCTGATCCACGGACCGACTCCCGATCTGCTCTATCCTGGTCGGCGCCCACCCCTCGGGGGTGGGCGCTGGCGTTGCCGTACGTGATCGTCGCGGAGCCGTGCCGGTCGACGAGCCGACCGGAGACTCCCGTTGAACGAGCGTTCGGGGTAAGTTTTCTTCAAGTCGTTTCCCCCTGGCGCGCCCCTGTCCGCGTGCCGAACCCCATGGAGGTCAGCGCGATGAGCGGTGGTGACAAGCTCGATTTCGAGATCCGTCCGAATCCTCGCCCGGTATCCGCCGCCGAGCGGGCCGCGCTGATGGCAAACCCTGGATTCGGTCGGGTCTTCACCGACCACATGGTCACGATCCGCTACGCCGAGGGCAAGGGCTGGTACGACGCCCGGGTGGAGGCACGGGGCCCGATCCCGATGGACCCGGCGACCGCGGCGCTGCACTACGCACAGGAGATCTTCGAGGGACTCAAGGCGTACCACGCGGCCGACGGAGGGGTGACCCTGTTCCGGCCCGAGGCCAACGCCGAGCGGTTCATCGAGTCGGCCCGCCGGATGGCGATGCCCGCGCTGCCTCCGCAGGTCTTCATCGACGCGCTGCACCATCTGATCGAGGCCGACCGGGAGTGGATCCCGACGGCCGACGACGGCACTCTCTACCTACGCCCGTTCATGTTCGCCAGCGAGGTCTTCCTCGGCGTGCGACCGGCAAACGAATACCTCTTCGTGGTGATCGCGTCCCCGGTCGGGTCCTACTTCACCGGTGGGGTCAAGCCGGTCAACGTCTGGGTCTCACCGAACTACACCCGGGCCGCTCCGGGCGGCACCGGCGCGGCGAAGTGCGGCGGCAACTATGCCTCATCGCTGGTGGCCCAGGCGGAGGCGATCGAACACGACTGCGACCAGGTCGTCTTCCTCGACGCCGTCGAGCGCACGTACGTCGACGAACTCGGTGGGATGAACATCTTCTTCGTCTACGACGACGGCACCCTGGTCACGCCGCCGCTGACCGGCACCATACTGCCTGGCATCACCCGGGACTCGGTGCTGACCCTGGCTCGCGAGGAGGGGCGGACCGTGGTCGAGCGCCCGGTCAGCTTCGCCGACTGGCAGGCCGACGCGGCCAGCGGAAAACTGCGTGAGGTCTTCGCCTGCGGCACCGCCGCGGTGATCACTCCGATCGGCGGGGTGCGCTTTCCGGACGGGGAGTTCACCATCGCCGACGGCAACCCCGGAGAGATCACCAGCGGGCTGCGTCAGCGTCTGGTCGACCTCCAGCGGGGTCGGGCCGACGACACCCACAACTGGGTGCACCGGGTGAGCTGACCCCGTCCGTCGCCCGCCTGTTCGTTGATTGAGGGGCCGAGATCCCACCGGATCTCGGCCTCTCGATCTGTGCGCCGTGAGTCAGTCGAGCAGGTGAGTGCGGAGGTCGGCGATCTGGGTCCGGGTCAGCCCGGCGGACAGAAGGTAGTCCTCGGTCGAGCCGTGTTCCTGCCGTAGTTCGGTCAGGAAAAGCATCATCGCCTCGGCCGGTGACGAGTAGAAAGGCTGGGGCAGCGGTGCCGCCGTCGGCAGGTGGGTGCTGATCCAGGCGCGGAACCGTTCGGACGCCTCGGTGCTCAACGCGTAGTCGGCGGCGATGTCGGCGTCGCTCACCCCGAGCAGTGACAGGGTCAGGGCGCAGACGACCCCGGTCCGGTCCTTCCCGGCGACGCAGTGCACCACCACCGGTGCCGCGTCCGCGTCCGCGATCGTGCCGACGGCACGGGCGATGCCGGCGGCGCCGGTCTCGGCCAGATCCCGGTAGCGGTTCGCGAGGTACCGTGCGACCCCGAGTTCCTCCTCGTACGGGACCTCGTCCCACTCCCGGTGCTCGGGATGGATGTGCAGGTAGGTCAGCCCGTCGTACGCCGGCACCCGGCCGTCCCGGGTCACCTCGTGCGGGCGGCGCAGGTCGACCACGGTCCGGATGCCCAGCTCGACGAAGACCGCCTGGTCGACCTCTTCGATCCGGTGCAGTGAGTCCGACCGGTAGAGCCGGCGCCAGCGCACCGTGTGCCCGTCGAGTCCGGTGTAACCACCGACGTCGCGGAAGTTGAAGAGGCTGGCGAACGTGGTCACACGACTGATCGGGGATGCGTCCATGACCTCACCATATCCGCCCGTACCCGCCATCCGCCCAGCCAAATGATCATCCACTCGCGACACGTGGTTGGGGTGTAAGGAGGGGCCCCAAAATAAGACATAGAGGTTAAAATGGGCCCCTGCGTAAAACCAGATCGGGCGGGGCGGGGGGGTGGCGGGGTGTGCGGACAATGCGCCCGCTTAGGCACACA
>NZ_JBITIH010000011.1:88319-116230 GCF_044458865.1 Micromonospora sp. NPDC050417 | reverse complement strand
CCCGCCCGCCCCCCCCCCCCCCCCACCACAACCCCCCCCCCCCCCCCCCCCGCGCGGTCCTCTCCCCCCGCCCCCCCTTCCTCCGGGGGGGGTAAACCCGGGCGCCCCTCCTTACACCTAGAGCGGGCGGTGCGGGGGCGTGCCGGGGAGTCCGTACATGCCGCCGTAGTAGCCACCGATCTTGTCCAGGTAACTGGGATCGGTGTGGTCGCTCTCGGCGTACTCGGGTGCGGCCTTGATCTGGGCCTTGTCCCGGTCCACGTAGACCTTGCGGTCATCGTGGTCGACGTGATTGACCACGCCGGCCGGCAGCATGACCTTCTTACCGAAGATCCATGGGCCGGTGTCGACCACCAGGAAACTGGCGTCGACCTCGTAACTCGCGCGGTCGATCTTGCCGATGCCGCCGTCGGTCGCCTCCACGTGGTAGCCGACCAGGTCGGCACCGGTCACCCCGGCGTCGTCCCGGTAGCGCCACGGCTGGAACGAGTCGGTCGACTCGTACGCGCCCGGCGGGAGGGAGGTGCCCGTCGAGTCGTAGGTCTCCGCAGACGCGGAGCCCGTCCACTCGTCGGGTCCGCGACGGCTGGTCGGGTCCAGCGCCTGGTCCGGCGTCCGGAACGGGATCGGTTCCGGGTTCTGGTCCGGGGTCGGCTGAGGATCGAGCCTGTTCATGGGCTGTCACTCCTCTTCTCGTCCTCGACTTCGCTGTCATGGAACCTGCTACCCAGAGGCGCCGGAACGTACACCTACCGCCTGTCCGGCCTGTTTGCGCCGCACCTTCCCGGCTGTCCGGGTTCAGTGTGTGCCGTGACACGACCGTCCCGGAATGTGGATTTTCCCTCCCGAAATCCGGTCGGGGTGGCAGAGTACCGACCGTGACCCACGACGTACTGATTATTTGCGACTAGCGCGCCGGCAACCCCTCACGCCGAGCGCGCAGACCTCCCGCACCAGCGGGGGGTCATTTTGTTTGTCCGGTGGTGGGTCGAGGGCCGGGCGGACCTGCTGCTGCGAAAGGACTCAGATGGCTTTCCAGGTCTTCGACACCACGCTGCGCGACGGGGCACAGCGTGAGGGAATCAGCTACTCGGTGGTCGACAAGCTGGCCGTGGCCCGGCTGCTTGACGAGTTCGGCGTCGGTTTCATCGAGGGCGGCTGGCCCGGTGCGATGCCCAAGGACACCGAGTTCTTCCGCCGCGCCCGTACCGACCTCACGCTGCGTCACGCCATCCTGGTCGCGTTCGGCGCCACGAGGAAAGCCGGCCTGGCGGTCGCCGACGACCCGCAGGTACGCGCCCTGCTCGACGCGGAGACCCCCGCCGTCTGCCTGGTCGCCAAGTCCGACATCCGGCACGTCGAACGGGCACTGCGCACCAGCGCCGCCGAGAACCTCGCCATGGTGCGGGACAGTGTCGCCCACTTCGTCGCCGAGGGGCGCCGCGTCTTCCTCGACTGCGAGCACTTCTTCGACGGATTCCGCCACGACCCCGCGTACACCGCCTCCGTGGTCGAGACCGCGCTCGCCGCCGGTGCCGAACGGGTCGTCATGTGCGACACCAACGGCGGCATGCTTCCCTCCCAGATCACCGCAGCCATCGGCGCACTCACCGAACGGCTCGGCATCCGCCCGGACCGGCTCGGCATCCACTGCCAGAACGACACCGGGTGCGCGGTCGCCAACACGGTCGCCGCGGTCGAGGCCGGCGTCGAGCACTTCCAGTGCACCGCCAACGGGTACGGCGAACGCCCCGGCAACGCGGACCTGTTCACCGTCGTCGGCAACCTGCAACTCAAGCTCGGGCTTCCCGTCCTACCGGACGGGTGCCTGGAACAGATGGTGCGCGTCTCGCACGCCATCACAGAGATCGCCAATATCGCCCCCGACACTCACCAGGCTTACGTCGGGGCCGCAGCCTTCGCTCACAAGGCGGGGTTGCACGCGAGTGCGATCAAGGTGGATCCGCTGCTCTACAACCACGTGGAGCCGGCCCTGGTCGGCAATGGCATGCGGATCCTGGTAACCGAGATGGCCGGCCGGGCCAGCATCGAACTCAAGAGCCGTGAGCTCGGGCTCGACCTGGCCGGCCATCCGGAAGCCCTCTCCCGAGTCACCAAACGGGTCAAGGAACTGGAGGCCAGCGGCTGGTCCTTCGAGGCCGCCGATGCCTCGTTCGAGCTGCTGGTCCGCTCCGAACTGCCCGGCGAGGACGTGCCCCGGCCGTTCAGCCTGGAGTCGTACCGGGTGCTGGTCGAGCACCGCGAGGACGGCTCCGTGGTCTCCGAGGCGACCGTGAAGATCCGCGTACGGGGTGAGCGGGTGATCGCCACAGCGGAGGGGAACGGGCCAATCAACGCCTTGGACGAGGCGCTGCGGGTGGGGCTCGCGAAGCACTACCCGGAGCTGCTCTCGTTCGGGCTGGCCGACTACAAGGTGCGCATCCTGGAGGGAAGTCAGGGGACCGGGGCGGTCACCCGGGTGCTGGTCGAGACGACCGCCGACCGGGGACGGGACTGGACCACGGTCGGGGTGCACAACAACGTGGTCGAGGCGAGCTGGCACGCCCTGGTCGACGCCCTCACGTACGGCGTGTCCCGTGTCTCCCACGCCGAAGTGTAAGGAGTGAAAGGAGGGGGCCCTTGTTAACGCTATGCGTTAACAAGGGCCCCCTCCTTTCACTCAGCTCAGGCGGTGGGGAGGGTGAGGGTGGCGAGGACCGGGCGGTGGTCGCTCCCGGGAAGCCGGTGTACGGAGCTGTCGTGCACCGCGATCCGGCGGTCCACCAGTACGTGGTCGAGGGTGACCGGCGGGATGAGGTCGCCGTCGTACGGACCCCAGGTGCCGGTCAGCCCGTTGCCGGTGGCGTCGGCGGCGTCGGTGTAACCGGTCTCCAGTAGCCGGCGCAGGAGTACGTGGTCGAGGGTGGCGTTGAAGTCTCCGGCCAGCACGCGCACCGGGCCGTCCGGGCTGGCCGGTGGCTCTGCCTCCAGGTCGGCCTGCCAGAACGGCAGCACGTCCAGCGAGTGCGGCGCCAGCGGGTGTACCGACTCGACCAGTAGCGGCGGCGCACCCGGGACCAGCACGGTGGCGTACGCCTGGAGGAAGCTGCCGCCGTTGCGCCGTACGCCACCGTCGCGCAGCGGGAAACGGGCGTAGAGGCCGGTTCCCCGCGCCCCGATCTCCGCTCCGAGTTGCTGGTGTGGCAGCAGGTCGTCAAGTCCGAGCTGGTCGAGTCTCGCGGCGATGTCGGGCGTGAACTCCTGCACCGCCAGCACGTCGACCCGCTCGTCGCGTACCAGCGCGATCAGTGCGGTGGCGTCGGCGGTGCCGAAGAGCAGGTTGGCGGTGAGCACCCGGATCGCCGGTCCGGTGGCGTTCGGGCGTTCGTCGGCGAGCGCCCGGGGCGCGACCGCTGCGGCGAGGCTCAGTGTGACCAGGGCCGCGACCGCCGCGGCGGTGAAGCGCCGCAGGGCGAGCGCCAGCCCCAGCGGCACCAGCGTGCCGACCACGACGTACGGGGTGAAGGCGAGCAACTGCACCAGTGGACCCTGTTCGAGTCCGCCGAATCGGACCACCGCCCAGCCGAGGCCGGGCAGGAGCAGGAGCCAGCAGAGGACGTCCGGTAGCCGTCGGCGGGGGTGGGTGGCCACGTCTCCGACCGGTGCCCGCGCGGCGGCGGCGGTCTGTTCGCCCGTGGTGCCGGTCAGTTCTCCGGTGGTGCCGGTCGGTTCTCCGTTGTCGGTGCGGGTGCTCGGGGCGGTCATCCGGGCAACGTAGCGGATCGTTGTGGCGCTCCTGTGTCTTTCCGGTGCGGACGCCGTGCGGGGAGGCCCTGGTTCTTCCTTCACCACTGGGTGAACCCGGTCCTTACATGTTTGCCGGTGTCCTGACGGGGAAGCTTGCACCGTGACGGACATGTCGGACACCTTGGCCAGTGGGCCCAGGCCGGTCGAGACAACGTCGACCGGCCCCGAGCTTGAACAGACCCTGTTTGAGGTCAAACGGGTCATCGTCGGGCAGGACCGCCTGGTCGAGCGGCTGCTCACCGCGCTGCTCGCGGACGGGCACTGTCTGCTCGAAGGCGTACCCGGGGTGGCGAAGACCCTCGCCGCCCAGACCCTGGCTACCACCGTCGGTGGCACCTTCTCCCGCATCCAGTTCACCCCGGACCTGGTGCCCTCCGACATCGTCGGCACCCGGATCTACCGCGCCTCGAAGGAAACCTTCGACGTCGAACTGGGCCCGATCATGGCGAACCTGGTGCTCGCCGACGAGATCAACCGGGCGCCGGCAAAGGTCCAGTCGGCGCTGCTGGAGGCAATGGCCGAGCGCCAGGTCTCGATCGGCGGCAACAGCTACCGGGTGCCGGAACCCTTCCTGGTGCTGGCCACCCAGAACCCGATCGAGTCCGAGGGGGTCTACCAACTCCCCGAGGCGCAGCGGGACCGCTTCCTGATGAAGGTGACCGTCGACTACCCCGGTGACGTCGACGAACTCGCCATCCTCTACCGGATGAGTAGCGACAAACCCCAGGCCCGCCAGGTGCTGGACCCCACCCGACTGCGGGCACTGCAACAGCGCGCCTCCCAGGTCTTCGTCCACCACGCCCTCGCCGAGTACGTGGTACGGCTGATCCTGGCCACCCGCGACCCCGGCCGGTTCGGCCTCCAGGACGTGGCGCCGCTGCTCGCGTACGGGGCAAGTCCCCGCGCCACCCTCGGCCTGGTCGCCGCCGCCCGGGCCCAGGCGATGCTGCGTGGCCGCGACTACGTGCTGCCGGAGGACATCCGGGAACTGGCCGTCGACGTCATCTCACACCGACTGGTGCTCTCGTTCGACGCGGTCGCCGACGGGATACCGGCCGAGGCGGTGGTGCGCCGGCTGATCGAGGCGGTGCCGCCGCCCCGGATCGCCCCGGCCCGCCGGGACGACCGCCCCGCCGGCCTGGCCACAGCATGACCGCCAGATGCGGTGACCGGGGGAGCGGCATGACCGGGGCGACGCGGTGACCGGGCGAGACCCGGCCGACGACGCGCACGGGTACGCCACCCTCGGCGAACTCGTACCCGAGGCCCGGCTGCGCCGGCTCGAACTCACCATCAACCGACGGCTCGACGGACTGCTCCACGGGCAGTACCTCGGGCTGCTGCCCGGACCCGGCTCCGAGTGCGCCGGCAGCCGGGAGTACCGCCCCGGCGAGGACGAGGTCCGCCGGATGGACTGGGCAGTCACCGCCCGGACCACGCTCCCGCACGTACGCGAGGTCGACGCCGACCGGGAACTCACCACCTGGCTGCTGGTCGACTCCACCCCCAGCATGGACTTCGGCACCGCCGAGGTGGAAAAACGGGAACTCGCCGTCGCCGCGGCAGCCGCCGTCGGATTCCTCACCGCGGGGTCCGGCAACCGGCTCGGTGCGCACCTGCTCGGTCCGGAGGGAGTCCGCCGCTTTCCGGCCCGTACCGGTCGCACCCATCTGTTGAGCCTGTTGCGGACCATGCTGGCCGCGCCCCGGGGTGCCGACCAGGCACGACCGCCGTCGCTGGCCGAGACGATCAGCGCGCTGAACTCGGCCACCCCGCGACGCGGACTGGCCGTGGTCGTCTCCGACCTGCTCGACGGCCTGCCCGACGCCGACACCGGCGAACCCACCTGGGAACGCCCGCTGCGTCGGCTCGCGGCCCGGCACCAGGTGCTCGTGATCGAGGTGACCGACCCGCGCGAACTCGAACTGCCGGACGTCGGGGTGATCACGTTCGTCGACCCCGAGGGCGGCCAACGCCGGGAGGTGTCGACCGGTGACCGCCAGGTACGCCAACGCTTCGCCGAGGCCGCCGCCGCCCAGCGGCAACTCGTCGCCGGCGCCGTACGCCGAACCGGCGCCGCGCACCTGGTGCTCCGTACCGACCGGGACTGGATCGCCGACATCGCCCGGCACGTCCAGTCCCGTCGGCGGCTCGCCAGAGCCGGCGCACCGGCCCGACGACCGGCCGCCACGGCAACTCTGACGGGACCGGGAGGTGTGCGGTGACCTGGCAGTCCCCAGAACGGTTGTGGCTGCTCGCGGGCGTACTCGCGGTCGCCGTCGGCTACGTCCTGATGCAGCGGCGACGCAGCCAGTACGCGGTCCGCTTCAGTAACCTGCGGCTACTCGACCGGGTCGCGCCGAAACGACCAGCCTGGCGCCGACACGTGCCGGCGAGCCTCTTCCTGGCGATGCTGGCACTGCTGGTGGTCGGCTTCGCCCGCCCCTCGGCGGAGGTACGCGTCCCCCGGGAACGGGCCACCGTGATGGTCGCCGTGGACGTCTCGACCTCGATGCTCGCCACCGACGTCGAACCCGACCGGTTGGCGGCGGCGAAGGTGGCGGCGCACAAGTTCGCCGACGCGCTGCCCGACGAGTTCAACGTCGGGCTGGTCGCCTTCGCCGGCAGCGCCGCCGTACTGGTCCCACCCGGCACCGACCGGGACGCCCTGCACCTCGGCATCAAACGACTGGCCGAGGGGAGCACCGGCGTGCAGGGAACCGCGATCGGAGAGGCGATCAGCACCTCGCTGGAAGCGGTCCAGACACTTGACTCGCAGGCCGCGCAGGAGCCGCCACCGGCCCGGATCGTGCTCCTCTCCGACGGTGCGAACACCTCCGGTCGCGACCCGATGACAGCCGCCGACGACGCGGTGAAACTCAAGGTGCCGGTGCACACCATCTCCTTCGGCACCGCCGCCGGGTACATCGACCGGGGCGGGCGTCCGATCCGCGTACCGGTCGACGGTCAGACCCTGCGCACCGTGGCTGAGGAGACCGGTGGCGAGTTCCACGAGGCCGGCACCAGCGCCGAACTGCGAGCCGTCTACGAGGACATCGGCACGTCGGTCGGCTACCGGATGGAACAGCAGGACGTATCCGCCCGCTTCATCGGCGTGGGCCTGCTGTTGGCCCTCGCCGCCGCCAGCGGCTCCATGCTCTGGTTCTCCCGCCTCCCGTAAGGAAGGGCCCCTTGTTATCGCTTTTGGTATAGGAAGGGCCCCTTCCTAACACACGGCGGGGCGCGGGCGCGCGGCGGGATGGCGCGGCGACCGGGCACAGGTACAGGGACGGGACAGGTACGGGGACGGGAGACGGGACAGGTACGGGGACGGGACAGGTACGGGGACGGGACAGGTACGGGGACGGGACAGGTACGGGGACGGGACAGGTACGGGGACGGGACAGGTAGGGCGACGGGACGGGTACGGGGACGGGACGGACAGGTAGGGCGCAGCGGGACCGACCAGACGAGGAGTGCGTCATGGCACAGCAGAGCGGGCTGGGCGAGCCGCGCGGCCCATGGTTCATCTCACCCAACCTCGATCCCGCGTACGGCGGGCCGGGTAACGGGTCCGGCGACGGTTCCCGTACCGGCCGACGCTGGCGACGGATTCTGTTGACCGGTCTCGCCGTGATCGCACTCTCGATCGCCTCCGGTGGGCTCGCCGGTGGCTACGTCGCCGGTCAGGGCGAGGTGTCCCCGCAGGCGTCCGCTTCGCCGTCGGCGCTCCCGCCGGACATGGTGGGGGCGGCGGCGCAGGTCGTACCGGGGGTGGTCTCGGTGACCGTGGCCAGCGGCGGCGGGATGGCGACCGGGTCCGGTTTCGCCATCGACGACCAGCAGCATCTGATCACCAACGACCACATCGTGGCCCAGGCCAGTGCGGCGGCAGCCTCGGCGGTTCCTGGCAGCCCGGCCGGCACCGGCACCAGTGGCGGTGGTGAGCCGTCGGTGATGGTCGAGACCCCGGACGGTCGGCAGATGCCGGCCAAGGTGGTCGGGCGCGACGCGGGCAGCGACATCGCCGTACTCAAGGTTGCGCCGGCCGCGAGCCTGGCGCCGTTGGTCCTGGCGAAGCCGGGTGCGACCAAGGTGGGCGAGCCGGTGCTCGCGGTCGGTTCACCGCTGGGTCTACACGGTACGGTGACCGCCGGCATCGTCAGTGCCCTGGACCGGCAGGTGAAGCTCGGTAACAACCGGCACCGCGCGGTCCAGACCGATGCGCCGATCAATCCGGGTAACTCGGGTGGGCCACTGGTCAACGCGAGGGGTGAGGTGGTCGGGGTGAACACCGCGATCGCCACCATCGACGGCAAGGGTTCCATCGGCATCGGGTTCGCCATCCCGATCGAGCAGGTCCAGCAGGTGGCTGACACCATTATCGGCAAGGGCGGCTGAAATGCCGATGAGGGTACGCCGGGAGGGGGCTAGCCTCTAGCCATGGCTGATGACGTGACGTGCGTACGGGCCGGTTGGCCGGCGTCATGACGTTGCCCATCCGGCCCGGGACCGAGATTCCCGATGCGGAACTGAGCTGGCGTTTTTCCCGGTCGAGCGGTCCGGGTGGCCAGGGTGTGAACACCACCGACTCCCGAGTGGAGTTGTCCTGGGACCTGGCCCAGTCGACGGCGCTTTCCGAGCACCTGAAGGCGCGGGCGTTGAACCGGCTCGCGAACCGGCTGGTCGACGGGGTGCTGACCATCACCGCCTCGGAGCACCGGTCACAGTTGATGAACCGGGAGGCGGCCCGGGAGCGGCTCGCCGCAGTGTTGGCCGAGGCGACCGCGCCGCCCGCCCCGCCACGTCGTCCGACCCGGCCGTCGCGTGGGGCGAAGGAGCGCCGGATCGCGGACAAGAAGCGACGGGGGCAGACCAAGCGGCTGCGCCGCTCGGACGAGGACTGACGAGAACGTTCGGACGCGGAGTGGCGAGAACGTTCGGACGCGGAGTGACGGGAACGTTTCGACGGAGAGTGACGGGAACGTTTCGACGAGGACGTGTCAGGAGCCGCGTCGCGGACTGAGCAGTAGGCACCGATCAACCGGTTGTCGCCTTGGAACGGGGTGATGACCGGTTCTTCATCAGATCCTCACGGGGCTTGGGCATCATGGTGCGGATGTCGTACCCCTGGGGCCGTTTCGTTGTGTTTGTGCCGGCCACGTCGTTGGCGGAACATCCGTGACCGCTCGTGGTGGACCCCACAGCGGCCTCGTATCCGAGCCCGCTATACATGCTGGGTATAGTTCGGCGATGGCGCCTGGCAGCGGCCGATCGGGCGCCTCGGGTGGGACAGCGCTGACCAGCCCGAGCGGAGCGGCGTCAGGGCGCCGACACTCACCGTGATCCCTGCTCGAACCCGGAGGGTCGGCCCGGCCAGCCCGCTCCAACGGTGTCGCTCCAGTGCCCTGATGGATCACGAGGAAGGACCCGTACCGATGACCTCCCTCACGGGCTCCCCGTCACGCTCGCGGTTGTCGCGGACCCGTTTCGGCAGCCGGCCAGCCGGCACGGCGCCGAGGCGACCGGGATGGCCGGTGTGAGCGGAGAACTCGCCGAGGCCGTCATCGATCTCACGGCGATCGCCGACAATGTTCGTACCATTTCGGCGGTGGCCCGGACCGGGCTGATGGCGGTGGTCAAGGCCGACGGCTTCGGTCACGGTGCCGAGCCGGTTGCCAGGGCCGCGCTGGCCGCGGGCGTGAGCTGGCTGGGTGTGACGTCGACCACCGAGGCGCTGGTTCTGCGTACGGCCGGCATCCGCGCGCCGATGCTGAGCTGGCTGCACCGGCCGAACGAGGACTTCACCCGACTGATCAGCGCGGACGTCGACATCGCGGTGTCGACCGTGGCCCACCTGCACACCGTCGCCGCCGCCGGGATGCGCCTCGGGGTGCCGGCGATGGTCCAGCTCAAGGCGGACGTCGGACTCTCCCGCAACGGTGCCGTCAGCGGCGACTGGCCGGAACTCGTGGCCTGGGCGCGGAAGTACGAGGTCGAGGGGGGCCTGCGGGTACGCGGCGTGTGGTCGCACCTGACCAACGCCGAGGCGGAGCTGACCAACGCCGAGCCGGCGAGCACGAGCCTGGACGCGGGCACGAGCCGGGACGCGAGCGCGAGCCTGGGCGCGGGCGCGGGCGCGGGCACGAGCACGAGCGCGGGCACGAGCCTGGACGCGGGCCCGATCACGAGTACCGCTCGCCAGACGGCGACGTTCCTTGATGCGTTGCAGGTGGCGCGGGGTGCGGGACTCGCCCCGGAACTGGTGCACCTGGCCAATTCGGCGGCGGCGTTGGCGGCCCCGGCGGCGCGGTTCGACCTCTGCCGGATCGGGGTGGCTCTCTACGGCGTGGATCCGTTCGGTGCGACCGGGCCTGGCCGGTTCGGTCTGCGACCGGCGATGACGCTGCGTACGAGCGTGATCAACGTGAAGCGGGTGCCGGCCGGAAGTGGTGTCTCGTACGGGCCGGAGTACGTGACCGGCCGTCCGACCACGCTCGCCCTGATTCCGCTCGGTTACGCCGACGGGCTGTCGCGTACGACCGAGGGGCGGGCCTCGGTCTGGTTGGGGGGCCGGCGGTGTCGGATCGTCGGCCGGATCGCCATGGACCAGTGTGTCGTCGATGCTGGTGACCTACCGGTGGCGCTCGGTGACCCGGTGGTTGTCTTCGGCCCCGATCCTGACGCCTCGAACCGAGCTGCTTCTTCCGCTTCCGTTGTCCCGTTTGACCGGGCCGATTCGTTCGACCAGGCTGACCCCGGGTCGTCCGATTTGACCGTACCCACCGTCGCGGAATGGTCACGGTGGGCGGGAACCAATCCGCACGAGGTCCTGACCGGCATTGGATCCCGGGTGGCGCGTGCATATATTGACGGAGAGCGATGAGTGCAATGAGTATTCGGCTGGCCGTGCTGTTCGGCGGGCGAAGCGGTGAGCATGACGTCTCCCGCCGCTCGGCGGCGAGCATCCTGGCGCACCTGGACCGCGACGCGTACGACGTGACCGAGGTGCTGATCGAGCGCGACGGCGGGTGGCAGGTCGACGGCACTCCGGTCAGCTTCAGTGAGGCGCTGGACGTACTCGGCCGGCAGGACGTGGTCTTCCCGGCGTTGCACGGCCCGTACGGCGAGGACGGCACCGTCCAGTCCATGTTGGAGTGGCTCGACGTCGCGTACGTGGGCAACGGTGTCTTCGCCAGTGCCGCGGGCATGGACAAGGCGATCACCAAGCGTCTGCTGACCGCCGAGGGACTGCGGGTGGCCGACGGGGTGTCGCTCGGCCCGGACGACGAGTTGTCCGAGGCGGACCGGGAGCGGTTCGGTCTGCCCGTGTTCGTGAAGCCCGCGCGGGCCGGTTCCAGCCTCGGTGTCTCGAAGGTCGACGACTGGTCGGAACTGCCGGCCGCTCTCGCGTTGGCGCGGGAGAGCGACAGCCGGATCCTGGTCGAGCGGGCGGTACGCGGTCGGGAGATCGACGTCGCGGTGTTGCAGTACCCCGACGGGCGGATCGAGGCTGGCCCGCCGCTGGAGATCAAGGTGTCGAGCGCGGCCTTCTTCGACTACGACGCCAAGTACGAGGGCGGCGCGGTCTTCGACATTCCGGCGCGACTCGACCCCGAGACCACCCAGCGGTTGCAGGACCGGGCGGTGCAGGCGTTCCGTGCGCTCGACTGCCGTGGCCTGCTCCGCGTCGACTTCTTCCTCCCTGAGGTCGGAACCGAGGCGGGAGCCGGCGCGGAGACCGGGGCCGGGGTGGCACCCCGGGGCAGCACGGCGTGGACCGGAGACCCGAGCGAGCCGGTACTCAACGAGGTGAACACCTTCCCCGGCTTCACCGCTGCTTCGCAGTATCCGCAGATCTGGGCGCGGGCCGGTGTCGAGTTCCCCGCCCTGCTGGACATTCTCATCTCCGGCGCCCGCAAGGAGACCCCGCTGCGCGCGGCCGTGGCGTGACCGGCAGAGTCATCGCCGTGAATGACGGGGTCCCGCGATAAACGGCGAGGACTCGCCGTGATTCGACGAGGACTTGCCGTGATTCGACGGTGCCGTGCCCCACGGCGCGGCACCGTCCACAATCGACGGCCGATCGAGATGGGCAGACGGTAAAGGCAATGGTCATCTACACCGCGGAGCGTCTCCGCAAGATCCGAGTGGTGGTCACCGGTGGTGGGACGGGCGGGCACACCTACCCGGCGCTGACCACCATCCGTACGCTGCGTTCCCGGCTCGCCGTGGCCGGCACCGAACCGGAACTGCTCTGGGTCGGTGTCTCGCACGGGCTCGAAGCGAAGATCGCCCGCCAGGAGGGCATCCCGTTCAAGGCGATCACCACCGGGAAGCTGCGCCGCTCACCGAACCTCAACGAGCTGTGGCGCAACTTCACTGACATGTTCCGCATCCCGTTCGGCGTACTCCAGGCGATCATGATCGTGGTGCGGACCCGGCCGGCGGTGGTCCTCTCCACCGGCGGCTACGTCTGCGTGCCGATCGGCGTCGCGGCCTGGCTGACCCGCCGCCCGCTGGTCATGCACGAGCAGATCCTCACCCTGGGGTTGGCGAACCGCATCCTGGCCCAGATCGCCACGACGGTCCTGCTCAGCCACGAGTCCTCGGTCGACCACCTGCCGAAGCGGGCGCAGTCGCGCGCGGTGGTGACCGGCAACCCGATCCGCCCCGAGATCCTGGCCGGGGACCGGAACCGGGCGTTGGCCGCGTTCGGCCTCGACCCGAACCTGCCGTTGCTCTACGTCACCGGCGGCGCCCAGGGGGCCGTACAGGTGAACAACCTGGTCGCCGAGATCCTGCCGGACCTGCTGTCGAAGTGTCAGGTGCTGCACCAGTGCGGCGAGTACTCCTTCGACCGGATGCGGCAGGTCGCCGACGGGCTGCCCGAGCACCTGCGCGCCCGTTACCGGGTGGTGGACTACGTCCACGACGAGATGCCGGACGTGCTCGCCGCCGCCGACATCGTCGTGGCCCGCAGTGGTGCCGGTACGGTCGCCGAACTCACCGCTCTCGGCAAGGCGTGCGTCTTCATCCCGCTCATCCCGACCGGCGGTGACGAGCAGCGGCGCACCGCCCGGCATCTCGCCGAGTCGGGTGCGGCCCGGATGCTCGCCGGTCCCGATGCCACCCCCGACCGCCTACGTGAGGAGATCATGATGCTGCTCGACCACCCCGACTACCGTCGGCAGATGGCCGACACCGCCCGCCAGCATGGTCGTCCGGACGCCGCCGCTGCGGTGGCGACGGCGCTGATCGACGCCGCTGGGCGGTACGGGGCATGATCCTTCTGTCCGACCCCCGCATCTCGGCCATTCCGCTCGGTGACAATGGTGAGCAGCTCGTCGACCTCCGTCAGGTCGACGAGTTGCTGGTGGACGAGCGCCTGGCCGACCCGGCCGGGGCGTACGCGCACCTGCGGGAGGAGACCCTGGCGCGGCTGCTGACCGCCCAGCGGAGCCTTCCCGGTGGGCTGCGGCTGCTGATCGTCGAGGGCTACCGGCCGTTGGACCTCCAGACGACCTACTTCGAGGGTTACAAGGACGAGCTGCGGATGAAGTACCCCGACTGGGAACCGGCCCGGGTGCACGTGGAGGCGAGCAAGTACGTCTCCCCGCCCGACGTCGCCCCGCACAGCACCGGCGGCACCGCCGACCTGACCCTCTGCACCGCCGACGGGGTCGAGCTGGACATGGGTACGGCCGTCAACGACAGCCCGGTGGCCAGCGCCAACGCCTGCTTCACCGCCTCGCCGGACATCTCGGCGCAGGCGCGGGTCAACCGCGACATCCTCTCCGCCGCGCTCTCCGCCGCCGGCATGGTCAACTACCCGACGGAGTGGTGGCACTGGTCGTTCGGCGACCGTTACTGGGCGTTGAGCACCGGTGCGGACAGCACCCGTTACGGCCCCGTGGCCCTGTCGTGAGGCAGCGGCTCTACGAGGTTGACCTGCTGCGGATCATCGCCGCGCTCGCTGTCGTCGTCTTCCACTACACCTTCTCGGCCTGGATGCAGGGCGTGAGTCCGGTGACGTTCCCGCTGCTCGGGGAGTTCAGCCGGTACGGCTATCTCGGTGTTGACCTCTTCTTCGTGATCAGCGGTTTCGTCGTGCTGCTGAGCGCCTGGGGGCGTACGCCGCAGCAGTTCGTCGTCTCCCGGATCGTCCGCCTCTATCCGGCGTTCTGGGTCGCGGTCACGCTGACCGCCTTGGTCAGCCTCGTCTCCAGCAAGTTCCCGGTGAGCCTCTTCCAGTATCTGGCGAACCTGACCATGTTCAACGCGGCGGTGAACGTCGAGAACATCGACGTCGTCTACTGGACGCTCTGGGCCGAGATCCGGTTCTACCTGGTCGTGTTCCTGCTGGCGCTGATCGGGTTGACCCAGCGCCGGGTGCTGCTCGCGCTCTGGGGCTGGTTGGCACTGACCGGGCTGATGGAACTCGGGCTGCTGCCGGGTGCGGCGGACCTGCTGCTCCAGACCACGTTCTCGCACTATTTCATCGCCGGGATGGCGTTGGGCCTGGTCTACCGGTTCGGCATGAGCTGGGAGCTGGCCGCGATCCTGCTGCTGTCGTACGCGAACGCGGTTTACCGGGGTCTCGGGTTCGCGGCCGACGTCGCCGACCGGTACAAGACCGACTTCCACCAGTGGGTGATCATCGGCGTCATCTGGGCCATCTTCATGATCATGCTGTTGATCGCGTTGAAGGCGACCTCGCCGCTGGGGCGGCCGTGGTTCTCGTTCGCCGGGTCGCTGACGTACCCGCTCTATCTTGTGCACGCACACATCGGGTTCGTGGTGCTCGCCTGGATCGGCCCGAGACTGGAGCCGTACCGGGGGATGAAGTGGGTGCTGGTCGCGGCGCTGATTCTGGCGATGTGCGTGTTGGCGTACGCGATCCACGCACTGGTGGAGCGACCGATGGCGCCACGACTCAAGCGGGTGCTGAACCGGATCGCCCGGATTCCGGAACGGCCCACGGGTCAACCGGGTCAACCGGCGACGGGTGGAGCCCCGGTCCGTCGTTGACGAAGAGGCAGAACGGGTGGCCGGCCGGGTCAAGATAGACCCGTACGTCCTCCTGCGGTTGGAAGTCCGCGAGGGTCGCCCCGGCGGCCACCGCGTGCGCCCCGGCGCTCTCCAGGTCGTCCACCTCGATGTCGAGGTGCTGCATCATCTGCTGGTCGCCCGGGCCGGCGGGCCAGGTCGGTCGTGCGTACGCCGACTCGGTCTGGAACGACAGCCCGGCACCGCCGCCCGGTGCGGCCAGCTTCACCCAGTCCGGCTCGTCCTGCTCCACCCGCCAGCCCAGGAGCCGCTGGTAGAACGCGGCCAACTCCTGGGCGTCGGGTGAGTCGAGCACGATCCCGGAGACGAACATCCGTGGACGAGTAGTCACATTTCCTCCCAGGCTGTCGTCGTTCCAGGCTGTCGTCGTTCTCCGGGCATTGTCGCCCACCCGTGCCGCCCCGCCCGTGCCCTCCAGGCCCCGGGCTGTGGCCGTCTGTCACCCCTGGAGGGGTAAGAGACGGCCACAGCCTGACGATCGCCATCGGTGCGTCCGAGGTCGCGCTCAGATCGAGCGGAGTCGGCGGCGCGGCGGCGGTTCGGAGATCCAACCGAGGAAGCGGGCCTCGATCTGGGCCGGGCTGAGATCGGTCAGCTCCCCGGCCGCCCGTTCCCGGAAGTGCTCCATGAAGGTCACGAGTTTGGTCGGCTCGCGGTGATAGAGAATGCGCAGTCGACCCCGGAAGACCAGGCACGGCCACGGTCGGGTGCAATCAGCGCACAGCCATCCGGTGTCGGGGCGGTGCGGAACGCTCAGATCGTCCTCGTCCACGCTTGCATTCCTCCCCGGCATTTCTCACAACAGATAGATCTCACGCCGCAGACCGTCTGTCCCGGTGATGGTGAAACGGTCCGCCGGTGCGATTTCCCGGAGCACTGCGGCTCACAGTCGGGGGATCGGCGGCCAGCCGACGAAGCGTTCGTACAACCCCTTCGTGGAGGTGTTCGGCGCGTACTCGGCGAAGTCCTTGAGGGCGTCCACGTACTGCCCGGAGAGATAGAGGCAGAGCGCGATCCGTTGGCCGCGGAACTCGTGCAGCAGCGCCAACCGGGCCGGGCCGCACGGCCAATCGGCCACGCAGGCCCGGCACCGCCAGGTCGGCCGCATCGGCACGTGCGCTCTCATCCGGGTACGCCGACCAGCCGTCACGCCGACCAGTTCGGGTTTCGGCGTACCCGTCCCGAGACGCCGACCGCGAAGAGTTCCAGGGGGACGGTCGACGGGGTGCCGTACCCCCGTCCCTGGTTGGTCGGGCGCTTTCGCGGCACGGGCTTCGGTGGCAGCGCGGTCGTCATCTCGCGCGGCGCGAATTCCGGCGTGCTCTCCGGCGTGCTCTCCGGCGTGCTCTCCGACGTGGATTCGTCGGACGACTCGGCGGGGCCGGGGTTCTCGACGTGCATTCCGCAGTCTCCGTTCTCTCGATTGTGGAAGGGGCCGCCCCGGGGAAGGCGGGTGGGGAGCCCGGGGGCGGCCCCGCAGTTCCGCCCGTCCTTTCCATTTGCCGATGGATTCGAGCGGTTCCACTAGTGACATTCTGCTGCCGCACTCACTACCTTCGAAGCGGCAACACATCGACCCCAACCGCGTAGCGGGGTGTGATCCACACGTCGGCTACTTGTCCGGAGGATGTCCGTGCAAAGATCACCAATGCTTGAGCACTTTGGCGAAGAGTTACGCGTGGCTCGCGCCGCCGCCGAAATGTCCCAACAGGATCTCGCCGAGGAGATCAACTATTCGACCGCGCTCGTCGGCAAGATCGAGAACGGCGACCGCCGGCCGAGCGCCGACTTCGCCCGTCGCTGTGACACGGTCTTCGACACGGGCGGCTTCTTCGCCCGCATCCAGCGGCTGATCAGCCGGGACACGATGGTCGCCTGGTTCCGCGAGTGGGCCGGGATCGAGGCGGAGGCCACCGCCCTACGCGGCTTCGAGCCGCTCTACGTGCCCGGCCTGCTCCAGACCGAGGCATACATGCGCGCCGTGCTCGCCTCCTCGGGCCTGATCTCCGAGGAGGAGATCGCGCAGCAGGTCTTCGCGCGCCTGGAACGGCAGGAGATCCTGACCCGGGAGAAGCCACCCCTGCTCACCGTCGTCATCGACGAGTTCGTGCTGCGCCGGATGGTCGGCGGACCCGCCGTGATGCGCGAGCAGCTCCAACACCTGGCCAAGGTCGGGGCCTCCCTGCCCCGGGTCCGAATCCACGTCGTCCCGGCGTCCGTCGGTGCGTACGCTGGCCTGGATGGCCCCTTCGTGATCGCCACGCCGCCGGTCGGAGAGGATGTCGTCTATGCGGAGTGCCAACTTCCCGGACAGACCTCCGACCGCGCCGAGGACGTGAAGCACGCTGTGCAGGTGTGGGAGTCCATCCGGGGCGAGGCCCTGCCCCATCAGCAGTCCGTTGAGTTGATATCGGAAGTGGCGGAGACATGGACCTGACCGGCGCCGAGTGGCGTAAGAGCAGTCGCAGCAACAGCCAGGGTGGCAACTGCGTTGAGGTGGCGGGCAACCTGCCGGGGCGGGTGTTCGTACGGGACACGAAGGATCGTGACGGTGGCACCCTGGCCTTCGGTCCGGACGCCTGGCTGGCGTTCGTGACCGACGTGCCCGCCCGCCGCCCGTAGCTTTTCTCCCGGCCCTGTTGTACGACACCGTTGACAGTTTGTTCCCTTCACCACGGGAGTAGGTGCAGAGACATGGACCTGACCGGCGCCGAGTGGCGTAAGAGCAGCCGCAGCAACAGTCAAGGCGGAGCGTGTGTCGAGGTAGCGGACAACCTGCCGGGGCAGGTGTTCGTACGGGACACGAAGGATCGTGACGGTGGCACCCTGGCCTTCGGTCCGGACGCCTGGCTGGCGTTCGTGACCACCGTGCCCGCCCGCCACCCCTAACTCCGGTAAGGAAGGGCCCCTTGTTATCGCATTCGGTAGAGGAAGGGGCCCTTCCTAACCACCGCCCGGGCCTGCGCCCGGGCCTGCGCCGGGCGGGGTCGGGTCAGCGCGACGTCAGCGCCTGCTCGGCGTAGGTCCAGAGTCGGTCGGCGGTGGCCGGGTCCAGGGCGTGCGCGGCCACCCCGCCCGGGGCCTCCTTGTCGGTGACCACCTCCGCTTCCTGGTTGTCGTCGAAGTAGCGGCCGGTGGCGGTCTCCACCAGTGGCGACGCGGCCAGCAGGACCGTGGTCGCCGCACCCTGGGCCGGCGTCTTGTAGTACGACGGCGTGACTCGGTTTCCCGCCTCGTCCAACGCCCCGAACCTGCGCAGCGACTCTTCGTCCATGTGGCGTTGCAGCTCGGTGATGATGTAGCCGGGGTTGAGCGCGTTGGCGGTGATCCCGTCCGCCGCCCAGCGCTGGGCGATGCCGACCGCGAGCAGGACCTCGGCGGTCTTCGACTGGCCGTAGGCAACCCAGCAGTTGTACGGCCGACGCTCGAACTGCGGGTCGTCGAAGTCGAACTCCTCCCGCAGGTGCGCTCCGGAGCCGATCAGCACCACCCGGGCCGCACCGGCGTCGCGGAGGTTGTCGTGCAGGCCACGAGCGAGCGCGAAGTGACCGAGGTAGTTGGTGGCGAGTTGGAGCTCCCAACCCACCGGGGTCAACTGGCGGGTGGGAATCGCCATGATTCCGGCGTTGCCGACGAGCGCGTGGAGTGGACCCTCCCAGTCGGCGACGAAGGCGTCGACCGATGCCAGGTCGGCCAGGTCGAGCGCTGCCGCGCGTACGCTGCCGGGACCGGAACCGGCGAACTCCTCGACGAGTGCAGCGGCCCGGCCCGGGTCGCGGGTGGCGACGGTGACCTCCGCGCCGGCACCGGCCAGGGCCCGGGTGGTCTCGGTGCCGATGCCGGAGGCGCCACCGGTGACGATCATGCGACGCCCGGTGAGGTCGACACCGTCGAGGATCTCGGCGGCGGTGGTACGGGCAGTGAACGGGGTGGTCACACGCGAGGTAGCTGCCATGACCACGACGTTAGGAGCGTGAGTCTCGGACTGCCTATAGTCTGGAGTCCGTCGCTCTTTAGTGAGAGTCCAGATCGAGGTGTTCGTGGATCCGTTGGAGGATGTGCTGGCGCTGCTCGGCGCCACCAGCCAGATCTCCACCGCCATGGCCGCCGGTGGGCGCTGGGCGGTCCGGTTCGATCCGCCGACCGGGGTGAAGTTCAACGCCGTACGGCGCGGTCGCTGCCTGCTCCGGGTCGACGGCCTGCCCGACCCGGTCAGCCTGACGGAGGGAGACTGCTTCCTGCTGACCCTTCCGCGCGCGTTCACCCTGGCGAGTGACCCCGACACCCGGCCGGAGCCGGCGTCGCCGCTCTTTGCCGCAGCCGTCGACGGCGTCGCCCGGGTCGGCGACGGCGACGACGTGTTCCTCATCGGCGGCGCGTTCACCCTCGGCGATCGGGCCGGCACCCTCCTGCTGGCCAGCCTGCCACCGGTGATCCACGTTCCTGCCGCGTCACCCGAGGCCGCGACCGTGCACTGGGCCGTCGGCGAGATCGACGCCGAACTGCGGCAGGCGCCGATGGGCGGCACGTTGGCCGCCGAACACCTCGCTCTCGTCATGCTGATCCGGATCCTGCGCCTGCACCTCGCCCGTGGCGTCACGACAGGCTGGCTGGCCGGCCTGTCGGACCCGGTCGTCGCCCCCGCGCTGCGCGCGATGCACGACCGCCCCGCACACCCGTGGACCGTGGCGGAACTGGCCGGGGTAGCCACGGTCTCCCGCTCCACCCTCGCGTCGCGTTTCAAGGGCATCGTCGGCCAAGGTCCGCTCGAATATCTGACCGCGTGGCGGATCGAACTCGCCGTCGACGGCATTCGGCGGGGCGAGGAGACGGTGGCCACCATCGCCCGCACCGTGGGATACGGGTCGGAGAGCGCCTTCAGCGTCGCGTTCAAGCGCACCACCGGCCTCTCCCCGCGCGCCTACCGCAGGCAGATGACCGGGATCGGCTGACCCGACGAAACGGGGGCCCACGTGCCCCGTGTTGCGGCGCTAGGCTCGCCAGGATGTCTGGTGGAGGTCTTGGCAAGCATGTCGATGACCTTGGCGCCGCAGTGGAAGCCCACGACGACGAGCGGTTCTTTGAGGCGTTGCAGGGAATCGCCCGCGCCACACCACAGAGCCGTCCCGACGAGGTGCAGGCGGCCCTGGGCAAGCTGGTGCCGGTCCTCGCGCAGATCCCGTACGGGATGGGCGCCGACCTTGCCCAGCCCCCACCCAGGCAGCGTGAGGGCTGTGGTCGTCCACTGCCCCTGGAGGGGTAGTAGACGACCACAGCCCGACAGAAGTGGTCGGTCAGGGGCGGTAGCGCCAGAGGTGGATCACGTCGGGGCGGCCCTTGCAGGCGATGACGTTCGCCGCGAGTTGGCATTCGTGGGCCTGGCCCGGCACCCGGCCGAGCAGTCGCACCTCGGTCGCACCCGGCTCGATCAGCCCGAACCAGGTCGGCCCCTCCGCACCGGTCCCGCGCGTCAGCAGCACCGGCCCGTCCGCCGCCGCATACGCCATGAAATTCCAGCCGGAAAGGCCGGCAACCGTTCCACCGGTCGCCGGATCGACCGTACGGAGCAGCCCCCCGTGCTCCATGTCCAACTCGATCGACAGGCCACCGTTGTGCAGGATGATCGTCGTGGGCGTGCGCGTCGGAGGGGTTTCCGCCACGGTCTCCTCGCCGGTGGCCGGGTCCAGCGGCCACGAACCGGATTCGTTCTGCACGCAGGGATGTTCACCGCAGGCGGCGACCACCACGTTCTGGCGGCTGAGCTTCTGGGTCCACCGTGGCGTGAGCGTGTCGAGGGCGTACCCGGTCACGTCGCTCGCCCCCCGCTGCACCAGGAGCAGATCCCCGACGATTCGTACCGTCGGCGTCCACGGTCCCACCACCGGCAGGCTCCGCCGGACCACGCCGGTCCTGGCCTCCCGCAGCTCGACCCGGCCCTCGGGGGTCATCACCACCAGCATGGACTCGGCGTCCGGTCGGTCGGCGACGACCGGCAGTCGGGTCGATATGACCATTCCGAGCGGCGCCGAGTTCCACAGCGGCGCACCGGACCCCAGATCGATCAGGTGGACCACCTGTCCCACCGGCGGATCGAGGTAGGACCTGCCGCTCGGGGCGTCGTAGTAGACGTTCGACACCGGGCGCGACGGGTCGACCAGCCGGGCGTCGGCGGCGAAGACATCCTCCGACGTCATCCCCGTGCGGCCGTCGGCCAGCACCTCCACCTGACCCGGGACCGACCAGCGGATCGCGCCCGTGGCGGCGTCGATCCCGGTCGTGTACGCGACCCCGTGGCGGAAGACCCGGATCAGCACCACGTCACCGACCTGTTCGACCAGACCACCCGCGTTGGTGCTCAGGTCGTACCCGGTCGTCCAGAGCAACCGCCCCCGGCCCGACTCGTACGCCGAAACGTACTGTCCGATCCCGCCCGCACCGGTGAGCCCGACGAACAACCGGTCCCGGGTGAGGACGAAACCGCGGTCCGGCGCCACGGTCAGGGTGGCGACCTCGGCCAGCGGCGGTGGCACGGGCGCCGCCGAAGCACCCGGTACGAGCAGCAGCGCCACCCCGGCCGCCAGCGCGGCCCAACGTCTGCGCCGCCGCGACCACGACCGACCGGTGCCGGCATCGTCATCGGCGATCGACTCGCCCCGGTCCAACCCGAGGTCGATCAACACCGCGTTGTCGGTTCCCATCCGCCCTCCACCGGCTGTGGTCATTCGTCCAACCGCCGCAGCCCCGCACGGTAACGCCAGACGTGCAGGCCGTCCCGGGCGGTGTTGCAGGCGATCACGGTCGTGGAGAGTTGGCAGCCGCCGACGCCGACCGGCACCCGCCCGAGTGGGACCGGGGCTGCCGCCTCCGGGCCGAGCAGACCGAACCAGGTCGGCCCGGAAGCGACCTTCCCGGTGGTGAGCAGGAACGCCCCGTCCCGACCCGACGTGACGGTCCGCCAGTCCGCCAGGTCGATCCGGGACTCACCGGTGAACGGATCCACCGTCCGTACCGGACGCGCATCGACCCAGTCGACCGGGACGACCTCCAGTAGCTGCCCGGGGGCGGCGACAAGCTGATGCTGCTTGCGGATCTGCCACAACCGCGCACCGGTGGCCCGGTCGACGACCCACTGCTCCGTCGGGGGCATGTCGCAGATCAGCCCGGTGGCGGTGCACAACCCGAAGGCGCCGTTCTGCGCCACTGGTGCCGCCCACAGCCGGCGGTAGTCGACCGTGGAATAGGCCGTCACCTCGTCCTCCGTGTGCTGCACCAGCAGCAGATCCCGGTCGAGCTGCGGGTAGGTGTCGGGAAGGGCGGCCGGGAAACGGTGCCGTACCGCACCCGTACGGGGGTCCCACAGCTCCACAGCTCCGGTGGTCAGCACGGCCAACAGGCCCGCCTGCGGGTCGGCGGCGCTCGGCCCCCGGTCGCCGAAACGGCTGCCGGCGTCGGTCGCGGCGCTCGCGACCAGACCCGAGCGCCAGCGGACCGTACCGCTGCTCAGCGTGATGCCGGCGACGAGCACCCCCGACGGTGGTGTGCCGTACCGCTGCCCCCACGGCGCCAGGTAGACGTCGCCCCCGTCAGGCACCGAGTCCTCCGATATCGCGGCGTCGGCGGGATAGACGTCGTCGACGGCGAGCGCGAGGTCGGCGTCGGAGACCGTCTGCACCTGGTGTGGCAGGGACCAGCGTTCGGCACCGCTGAGCGCGTCGAGCGCGACCGTACGCATACCGGGCGTGCCGTCGACCCGTGCCCCGGTGAGCAGGACCAGACCGGCCCGGTGGCGCATCGTCGGGGTGTTCTCCAGGCCCCCCGGGAGGCGGTACGTCCACAGCGCCCGTCCCCGCTCCGGTTCGTACGCCCCGACCAGCCAGTCGACGCGGGTCGGATCGTGGGTGGCGGTGAGGAGCAGGTCCTCGGTGAGCAGGAAGCCCTGATGGTCGAAGAGTTGGATGCTCGGCCGGTAGGGCAGGGCGGCGACCCGTACCAGTGCCGGCGCGGGCGGCGGACCGGACCCGCCGGTGGTGAGCAGCAGTGCCGCCGCCAGTGTGAGCGCCACCGGGCGGAGCCGGCGCCAGGTCAACGGTTGGCTCGGCTCGACATCGGGGCTCTCCCGGGCCGTACCGAGATCGATCATTGTTTCGGCACCGCCGCTCAATGCGGGCACGCCATCGGTCTGTCCAGTGCCGACCATCGCCCGTCCCCGTCCGTCGCAGTCACCGGAATGGTAGATGCGAATTCGTGGCTGGCGGGTTCCCTGACCCGGACGTGGCTCGGATCGGGGGATCAGGCGTCGGGGGCGCCGAGCGCGTTGTCGACAGCGCTGAGCAGGCGGTCGCGCAGGGGTGCGGCGCGTTCGGCGAAGCCGCGCTGGGCGGCGGCGTACTCGGCCCGCCCGTTGGGGGTCTCCACCGCCACCGGGGGATAACCGAGGGCGGCGAGATCGTACGGGCTGGCCCGCATGTCGAGCGTACGGATCTCCCGGGCCAGGGCGAAGGCGTCGGCGACCAACTCGCTCGGCACCAGCGGGGAGAGCTTGTAGGACCACTTGTAGAGGTCCATGTTGCCGTGCAGGCAGCCGGGCTGTTCGAGGTCGTGCTGGCTCTCCCGGGTCGGCTGGAGCAGGTTGAGCGGCCGGGCCGGGGCGGTGAAGAACCGGTACGCGTCGAAGTGGCTGCACCGTACCCCGTTGCGTTCCACCGTCTGCGCGGTCTGTTCCGGGCTCAGCCGCAGCGGCCACGCGTTGTGGCGTACCTCGTCCTGGGTCTGGCGGTAGACCATCGCCCACTCGTGCATCCCGAAGCAGCCGAACTGCGCCGGCCGCCCCGCCGTGCGGCGCAGCAGGGTGCGGACCCAGTCGATCGAGTCGCCCCGGCGGGCGCGTACGGCCTCGGTGTCGAGGGTGACCCCGGCGGACGTGGCGAGGTAGTCCCGCCCGAATTCTTCCGGGTCCGCCTCGGCCAGCACCACCCCCGCGCCCGGATGCCACCGGCGTAGCTGCGCCGGACGGTGCGAGTAGTAGGTGAAGAGGAAATCCTCGACCGGGTGCCGGACGCCGTCGCGACGCCGCCGCAGGTGCGGCGCCAGCCAGGCGTCCACCCGGTGTTCGTGGGCCGCCCGCCGGGCCCGCCAGGTGGTCGCGTCGAGCACGACGGTACGGGCGGAGGTGCGGGCGGTCATCAGCCCAGCCTACGCAGCGGTGAAACGCCGCACGTAACGCCGCTGCCAGGGCGTCTCGACGGCGTGCCGGTCGTAGTGCCGCCGGACGAACTCCACCGCCTCGCCGGCCGGAACCCCGTCGATCACGGCGAGGCAGGCGAGCGCGGTGCCGGTTCGGCCCATGCCACCAGCGCAGGCGACCTCGACCCGGGAGGTGGCGGCCCGCTCCCAGATCTCGGCGAACACCCGCTGGGCCTGCGCCCGGTCACTCGGCAGCCGGAAGTCGGGCCAGCGCAGCCAGCGGCTCTCCCAGGGCGTCGACGGTGGCGGCTTGCCGAGCAGGTAGAGCCCGTACGTCGGCTCCGGTCCGGGCGGTAGCGGCCGGCGTAGGCCCCGCCCCCGGACCAGGCGGCCCGACGGCAGCCGCAGCACCCCCGCATCGGTCGGTTCCCACGACTCGGTCATCCGGTCAGCGTAGGCAGCGGGACGGTACGGGTGTGAGTCAGGTCACCGGGATGCTCACCCCGGCGGAGAAGACCGAGCCGCGTAACTCGACCCGGGTCGGCGCCTCCGGCCCGCTCATGGTGAAGACGATCGGCACGAGCATCCGTTCGCTCGGCGGTACCGGCTCGGCGAAGATGTCCCGCCCTCCGTTGAGCGCCAGGGTGGCGGGCTCGTCCGTGGTGACCCAGTTGCCGGACGGCCCGTACGCCCGCTGTGAGGCGGCGTACCAGCGTTGGGGTTGCTTGCTGACGTTGCGGGCGGCGAGGGTGGCCAGGCAGCGCTGTCCGGCCGGGCGGGGGCCGGCGGGTTGTTGCACCGCCGCCCCGCAGTTGACCCGGTAGAGGGTGAACTCGAAGGTGGCGTCCCGCATCGTGGCCCCGATCGCGCCGCTGGTGGTCCGGCCGACCCAGGCGCCGCTGGTCGGCTGCTTGCCGGTGTCGATGGCGCTGACCCGGGCGGTGGCGGTCAGGGCCGCTGCCGCGGCGACCAGTGCGACGACCACCGTGGCGAGCCCCACCACCACCCAGACCGGCGGTCCGATGCGTCGCTTGACCTGGCCCGGTACGGCCGCGCGCGGTGGTGCGGTCGGTGTCCCGGTGGAGAGGTACGTGTTCGGCACCCCGTCCGGCATGCCCGGGACGGTCGCGGAGAGCACAGGTTCCCGGCCGCCGCCTGGTGGTGCGGGCCCCCAGACCGAGGACGGGTCCGGTGGTGCGGGCGGGGTCGCGCCCGGTGGCGGTGCGCCCGGTGGCGGTGCGGCCGGTGGCGGTGCGGCCGGGGTGCCGGCACCGACTCGGCTCTGGTCGACCGGGGCCCGGCCGGTCGCCGGTCGGGCCGCGGGCGGCATTTCCCCGCTCGGCGTCCGTCTCGGGGACGGCCACGCCTCGGCTCCGTCACCGCCGGGTCGGATCCGGGCCACGCCTCGGGCCAGTCCCCGGGCGAGTGCCGGCGGCGGGCGGTCCAGTACCGGTGGCCGGTCGAGAAAGGGTGGCCCGCCGACGCTGGTGGCGGCGTCGGGTGCGCGGCCACCCGGTCGGCTGCCACCGGGCGCCGGCCCGTTCTCGCGGTCGAGCCGCCGGCGGACCCGGCGGCGCCACCACCAGAGACCGGCCACCAGGAGCAGCACCAGCACCGCCAGGGCGCCGAAGAGGTACGCCGGCCGCTGCCAGATCGCCGGGTCCGCGTCCTCGATTTTCGCCGCGCCGGCGGCCTGCCAGGTCGCGCTCGCACAGTCGAACGGGATGTCGCCGTTGCCGGCGAAGGCGCAGGCCGGGGCGCTCACCGGGACACGGGTCGCGGGGAGAGCGGTGTTGAGGGTCATCATGCCGCCCGGCGGGAGCTGGAGCCGCCAGGAGATCTCGGTGCCGCCGGTCTGCCCGGTGGGTTGGCTGGTCTGGCCGCCGTCGCTGACCGACGTCGGTGTCATGCCCCGGGGCAGTTCCTGGCGGACGGTGGTGTCGATGGTGCTGGTGGTGCCGTTGTGCACCAGGATCTGATAGATCGGTGCGCTGCTCCCGCCGCTCGCCATCACCACCGTCACCGCGGACGGTGCGGCCCGTACGCTCCCGGCGGGTAGGGCGGTGGAGAGCAGGCAGCCGGCGATGACTGTGCCTGTCAGGCGTCGTCGGGTCGATGCAGAAATCACAACGAGACCTCCCTTTCCTGAAGCTAAGCCGCCTGTCGGTCAATCGTGTTAGAAGGTGTGAACCACATCCGACTCCGCAAAGGCTGGAGTATCGTGCCGGCGCTGTGCCGGTCACCGTCGGTGGCCAATACGGTGGGATCAGCGCAGGTACGGCTAGATTGGCCAGGTGCGTATCGTTCGTTTTGCTCATGCCAAGGGAATGTCGTTCGGCGTCGTGGAGGGTGAGCCGCACGCCGGCCCCGAGGCCCTCACGGTGGCCGAGATCGAGGGGCACCCGTTCGGCGAGATCCGGTTCACCAACGCCCGCTGGGCCTTGGCCGACGTACGGCTCGTCTCGCCGATCCTGCCCAGCAAGGTGGTCGCCGTCGGACGTAACTACGTCGACCACGCGGCCGAGCTCGGCAACGAGGTGCCCGCCGAGCCGCTGCTCTTCCTCAAACCGTCCACCTCGGTGATCGGGCCGCGCGACGCGATCCGGCTACCGACCCAGTCCAAGCAGGTGGAGCACGAGGCCGAACTGGCGGTGGTGATCGGGGTGACCGGCGCCCGTCGGCTCGACCGGGCTGCCGCCGCGAAGGCGATTTTCGGCTACACCTGTGCGAACGACGTCACCGCTCGGGACTTGCAGCGCTCGGACGGTCAGTGGACCCGGGCGAAGGGTTTCGACTCGTTCTGCCCGATCGGTCCGTGGATCGTCACCGACCTCGACGTGAGCGACGTGGAGGTCCGGTGCGAGGTGGGGCGCAATCCAGCCGAGATGGAGGTACGTCAGATCGGGCGTACGAAGGACATGGTCTTCGACGTACCGACCCTGGTGTCCTACATCTCACATGTGATGACGCTGCTCCCCGGTGACGTGATCCTGACCGGCACCCCGGCCGGGGTTAGCGAGCTCACCGACGGGGATACCGTCAGTGTGCGGATCGACGGGATCGGCGAGCTGTCGAACCCGGTGGTGGCTCTGAACTAGCCGCCCACACGGCACGTCGGGCGGCCCGTCAAGGTTGCTCATCCGCTGGTGGAGGCCGGATTGCATAACCCGATTTGGCCTCTCCCAGCCGGTCCGGTAAAGTCTTTTCTCGGCGCGGCAAGCAGCGCCGATGGGGTATGGGGTAATTGGCAGCCCAACTGATTCTGGTTCAGTTAGTCTAGGTTCGAGTCCTGGTACCCCAGCTACCGACACCAGATGGTGCCGGTAGCTGGACTCTGATAGAGTTCAGCGGTCCTCCTCGGAGGACAAAGTAAGACAGGCAAGGCAAGTAAGACAGGTAAGACAAAGTTCTGGCCCCGTCGTCTAGCGGCCTAGGACGCCGCCCTCTCAAGGCGGTAGCGCGGGTTCGAATCCCGTCGGGGCTACATGGTTCGGAGCCCGCGTCACGCAAGTGGCGCGGGCTATTTTTATTATGCGATGCGGGTCGCCGATCCGGTGCCACTTTGCTCGGATTTCCCCCGTCCCGGTCTCACGCGGCGGCGGCCCGGTCTCACGCGGCGGCGGCCCGGTCTCACGCGGCGGCGGCACGGACCGGACCGGACCGCAAGCGGTGTCGAGTCCCGCCCTCCCTCGCGCGACCGGCTTACCGGCGGCCCGCTCCCACCACATGCGGTGGCAGGTCTCCCGCAGACGTAGGAAGGAGTGGTTGTGCCGGCCGGGGCCACCCCGCCGGCGGGGGGGCGGGGGGGGGGGGCGGGGGGGGGCGGGGGGGAGAGCCCGGGGGGGGTGGGG